>ONSV01000022.1 GCA_900320585.1 uncultured Prevotellaceae bacterium
GGACAGTTGGGCACCAATTTCACCGGATGGCTGAAGATTCTCGACGTGCCCCTCTACATCCTTCCCGGTGTCATCTGCTTCGCGCTGTATCCCACGCTCAAGAATCCCGACGAGGCCTATCTCACAATGGTGGAGAACCTGTTCCCGAAAGGCATGGTGGGCTTGGTGTTTGCCGTGCTCACCGCCTGCCTGGTGTCGACCATCGGTTCGGCGCTCAATGCCTTGAGCACCGTGTTCACCATCGACATCTACGTGAAGCGGTTCCGTCCCGATGCCACGCAGCGCCACATCAACTATGTGGGCCGCATCGTGACCATCGTGGGTGCCGTGCTGGCCATCATCATCACCGTGGCCATCGACAGCATCAAGGGCCTGAACCTCTTCAATGTCTTCCAGTCAGTGCTGGGATTCATTGCCCCACCGATGACCGCCGTGTTCCTGCTCGGCGTGTTCTGGCGGCGCACCACCACCCGTGCCGCCAACCTTGCCCTTACCGCGGGTACGGCCTTCTGTCTGATAGTTGGCATCCTCTACCTCTGGGGCCCCAAGAGCGACCTCTGGCCACATTTCATGATGCTCTCGTTCCTGCTGTTCGTCGTGCTGGCCGCCATGATGGTGGCGGTGTCGCTGCTCGACAAGAAGGGTGAGCGCCATGACATCCCGAAGCCTGTCCAAGGCCACACTTCCGCCCTGGTGATAGGTTTGTGGACTGCCCTGGCCGTCGTGATGATCACGCTGTACATCATCTTCAACTGAGCGGCAAAACAATAACGACGATGGCCAATCCTTTTCGAGAGGATTGGCCATCGTTGTTGTTGAAAGGCGTTGTGGGAAAGCCCCGCTATTTCCTGAAGACTTTCTCCACGGCCCCATTCTGCTGGCGAACGATGTTGAGGCCAGGAGTCAGTTGGGAACGGCGTGTGCCGTCGGCACCATAAATGGCGGTTACCGGGGTAGGCAAACGCAGGACGTTGTTGTCCACGCCCGTACCATCATCGGCAGTGGCTTTCAGACTTAGTCCGCCATATTCGTTGACGGCTTGCACCTGATAGACACCCTCCGCAGCCACGGGATAGGAAGTCTGTGTGGTGAAGCCCACCACCTCATCATCACAGGTCACCACATAGCAGATGGCGAAAGGCACAGGCTGCCATGAAATGACACCATCTTTCATCTCTGGCTGTGGTGCCTCACAAGCCTCGCACATCAGGTCGGGCTGCCAGGAGTCGTTGCCTCCCACCACGTTCTTGATGGTGTATTGCGCAGCCTCCTCGTCGGTGAGATAATTCTTGGCCGTGCCATAAACGCGCTCTCCATTGTCGTTCACATAGTAGTAGGTGTCGCGTCGCTGACTGAGGTCTACGGGATTACCGTCGGCATCCACCGTATTGTAGTCGGCCCAGAGCACGGGCAGTCCTCCCATGGTCTCATACCATCCTTTTGCGGGAATATTGACGAAAGTCTGCGTGTTGATATATACCGTCTTGGGACTGTTTTTCCATGGCCTGCCCAACCACACATCGGTGACGTTCATACCCTTCAACGGGCGGATGATACTGTTTTGGAACACATAGCCCCATCTCACGTCGGCAGCATGCGAGGGCGCCACGATATATCCCCCCGAAGGTCGGTTGATCTCGAGCGTATCGCCATCGAGGAAAACGTTGCCGGAGTTGTAAATGAAGTCGACGGCACCCTCGATGAGTGAATGGCGGATATAATGACGGTTGTTGGAGGTAGACGTGGTAATCCACGTGTCCTGATATGACAGCAGGCGCACATGGTTCATCGCGATGCGGTCGCCAACGGTGTTGAGGGCCAGGGCCTGTGGTCCGGCCTGTTTCTCATGTCCCCAGGAATTCTCCATGGTGAGGTTCTCGATAAACGTGTTGTTGGCATTCACCACCACGGTGGCTCCCACGCTCACGTGTACGGCATTGTCGCCACCGCTGAGGCGGCTGTCGCAGATGACAGTCTTGTCGCGGTCCTGCCCGATAAGGTGCAGATAGGGTTTTCTTGCCGGAATGTCGACATGCTCTTGGTACCGTCCGTTCTTAATGAAGATGAGCCATGGTGTTGCCCTTTCTGCCGGTGCGGCATCGATGGCCTCCTGGATGGTGGCATAGTGGCCCGAACCATCCTGTGCCACCACGGCATCATAGAGCCGTGGAGCAGGCTGGCTGCGCTCCATGGTGGTGAACGAAATGGTGGTGGCGGCCACAGGCCTTCCACTGCGGCTGGTGAGCACCCCTTCGGGCATCACGAAGTCATAGGCTGTGGCGTATTGGAGACCTGAATAGCTGAAGACCGCTGTCTTTCCGCTGATGATGGGCGAGAGTTCCTCACCATTGAGTCTTGCCGTTCCCTCTCCCGCCACGATTTTCTTGTCGAAGGTAAGGATGATGCTTCCGTTGGCCGACACGCCCGTGGCACCCTCGGAAGGATTGCTGCTCACGAGTGTTGCCGTCTCATCGGCCAGGGCGCTCGCGTCGGCGGTGACGAAGATATCGGTGATGGCCAGTCCGTCGTAGTCGGTGTCATTGCCCACGAGGGGAGCCGTCCGGTCAGGCATCCATCTGATGTAGACCCGGTCTTTGTCATCGGCCTCTGCAGGCAGTTGGAACTCGTTGTCGAACCATCCGTTTCCAGTAAGGTTGAACGTACCTATCCGCGTGTAGTTCTGCCCGTCGATGGAATACTCCACATGGTTCACCGAATAGGTGTTGTAGCCCACGCCCAAGGCGCTGGCCACCTTCAGGTTGGAGTAGCCTTTGGCAGAGAATGAGATCTCGAAATAGAGGCCTTGGCTACGGGGTTTCCATATTCTGGCAGCCCACCGTCCGTTCTCCGCGCCGTTGTTGATGCCTCTTGTCAGCCAACTTGAAGTTTGTCCCTCGGCATTATGGAGCGAGAGGATGCCCGCATTCTCAGTGTCACTCTTATAGTCAGCAGCCCGTTCCTGGTTAGGTTGGTCGAAGTAGAAGTCCCATCCCACGATATAGTCGACGGCAGAGAAATTGGCTGTCAGCTGTCTGTCCTCTTCCATCCTCACGATGCGCACGGGGTCGGTCTCGGCATGGAATCGCCGGTCGATTTCCTCGGCTATCTTCACGATTTTCTTCTCCTGGAGCGCCTCGCTCACCTGTATGAGTTCGGAGGCATGCCCCTTGAGCACCGCCTTGTTGACGTCGCCCGCGTTCGAGAGCCTCATGATGATATCCCATCTCACCTTCTCGGCAAATACTTCAAACGTATTAGGCTGGTCGAGTTTCTCTGCCAGCAAAGTGGGGTTATGATGGTTGGGCACACGGAGCAGCATACCCTCGTGCATCAGTTCCAGTCCCCACACCGTAAGGTAGCCTGCCGAGGGCACGAGCGGTCCATAGTAGTAGTCGACGGTGTCGCCCAGCATATAGTAGTCGCTATAAATCTGTCCGCTGGTCTCAAGCAACTTCACCTTGTCGGAGAATCCACGCTCCTTGAACACCCTGATGGCCTCCTCGGTGGTAGCCTCCGAGCGCCGGAAAGGCATGTCGAGGTGGATGATCTCCTGCATACGCTCGCGGATGCGCTCCACATCCTGCTCTGTGAGCGGTTCGTTGCCCCGCTTCTTGAAATTGCAATAATAGCCCCTCGAGATGGGGTGCTCGATGAAGAGCTTTGACCCTGGGAAGAGGTCGGACGTGGCCTTGTAGAGCACGAAGCAGAGCGACCGCACGTAGACGCGGTGGCCTGCCCCCTCGCGTGCGTCGAGGAACTCCACATCGCGGTTCTGGAAGAGCCTGAACTTGAGTCCCTGTGCCGCATTGTTCACCTTTGCGGCGACCACAGGATAGGGCAACTTGATTTCATCGGCGAGTGCCTGGTAGACATCGAGGAGCGAGATTCCCTCAGGGAAACTTCTGGTGATGTTGATATTCTTGCAACGGACTTGAAGCATGGGTCTTTGGAAGTTATTTTGTCAGGATGAAACGACTAAAAAAGCAGAGAGGGTTAGGAAATCACTTCAGTTGCTTGCCATCGGCAAAGGCCTTGCCCACGGTCTGTCCCAGTTGGATATATCCATGATGCACGGGGTCGTAGGTGATGACCTGCATACGCTCCACATCGGGATTGCCGTCCTCGGCAAGGTATTGCTCGTCGCAGAGGATATTGACCACCTCTGCCACCAGGTAGTATCCCGTCTCCGACTCATCGATTTTGCGGAGCACCTTGCACTCCATGGTCATGGGGAACTCACGGAACACAGGAGCGTTCACGTTGGGAGCCTTCTCAATGGTCCATCCAGTCTTTGCCATTTTCTCCGCGTCGTTCCTGGCGCTGACAATTCCCACGAAGTCGGCCGCCACGAGGGTGTCGCGGGTGGCGAAGGCCACAGTGAATTCGCCGGTTGCCTCGAGATTGTCGGTAGTGGCATGAGATGCCAGCGAGATGATAATCTCGTGCATATCCCAGGTGCCACCCCAGGCGGCGTTCATGGCATTGGGTTTTCCATCTTTATCGTATGTGCCGATGATGAGCACGGGTTGTGGAATCATCCACGGTTTTGAGCCAAAGCTTTTCATTCTTTTATATTTTTAGGGACTTTAGAGACTTTAAGGTCATTTTGAGATTCAGAAGGTGCACATGCCATCCCAGCAAGCCAGGTCTTGGCGGACATATCCTATTACGCCATCGATATTGATTTTATACCATCCTTTGACCTTTCCCAGGCAAGGGTAGCAGTCGGGCACGCCATCGAACTCAGGGATTTTGGCCACTACCGCCGTTTTGGTAGAAGGCCCCTTGCGCACGTTGATATTACCCACTTTATCCTGGTTGCGGTAGCAGATGCCCTGGCCCTTTACGGCGCTGAAGGTGACCACACGGTTGCCAGCCTTTGGCACGTCATAGGTGTCTTGCACCTCAACGATGAAACTATTGCCGGTGGTGCGCACATAGCGCCCCACTACCTCACCTTTCTTATCAACGACCATTTTCATCGATTGGGCCTGTATCGTGCAACTGCAAACAACAGCCATCACGAACAATAATAGATTTCTTTTCATATTATTATGGTATTTGGTATAATTCGTGTGTAAAGTTAGTGAAATATTGGTGAACAAACAAATAATTAAGTGATAAATGTTTTGCATTCGCCCAACTTCCTGTCGTTCTGAAGTTCAGGAATAGCGGGAGTTCAGGCAATATCCAGGAATTCGCAGGTGTGGCAAATGTGAAAAAGGTGGATGATACAAATGGCATAATGTGTGATACAAAAAGATGGGGCAGATTTGCTGAATAAGTATTACTTTTGCAGCGCAAATTACTTGACCCAACATGAAAAGAATATCCTTGCTCTTGCTACTTGTGCTTGTCATCACAGGCACCAGCGCCCAGTCGCGGCGCCCCATCGACTCACAGCATCCCCTCTGGCTCATCCACGTGGACGTGTGGAACAAGGCCGACCCCCAGAAAATCATCGACCTCATTCCCGACGACATCAAGCCTTACGTGTGCATGAACCTCTCGCTGTCGTGCCAGTACGACACGGAGAAGAATGTGTACAAGATGCCCCAGAACGCCGTGCGCACCTACAAGTCGTGGGCCTCGGTCTGCCAGATGAACGGCCTTTGGTTCACCTGCCAGCCAGCCAGTGGCGGCCACACCCATATCCAGGACAACGACCTCGAGACCTTCGAGTATTTCTACAAGCGCTATCCCAACTTCCTTGGCTGGAACTACGCCGAGCAGTTTTGGGGATTCGACGAGCCCAACGACAAGAGCTCGAGTACCCAGGCCTCACGCATCGCCCTCTTCGCCAAGTTGGTGCCCATGGCCCACAAGTATGGCGGTTTCCTCACCATCTCGTTCTGCGGCAACATCTGGTCGCATCCGCTCAACCCTATGGGCATGATGAAGCGCAACGCCGACCTGCTCCAGGCTTGCAAGGACTATCCCGACGCCATTCTCTGGCTCTACAAATACACCACCTCGTCGTGTTTCTACAACAACGAGAGCATGACCTACGGCCCATTCATCTCCGGCCTGGCCAAGAGCTATGGTGTGCGCTACGACAACTGCGGATGGAACGGTGCCCTTGAGTCGATCTTTGGAAAGGACAACGGCAAGAAATATCCCGTGGCCGCCGGCATCGGAACGGTGATGGAGCAGACCGCCGTGAACGGAGGTGCGGTATGGGACGGTCCGGAACTCATCTGGACCGAGGATTTCCAGAACCTGAGCGACACCAACGTCGATGGCTACACCCGCCGCAACTGGGGCACCTTCCCCGGCTTCCGCAACGCCTGGCTCGACATGTTCCACAAGATTCTCGATGGCACCATCTATATCCCCACCCGCGAGGAAGTGATTGACCGCACCAAAATCGTGGTCATCAACGACGTGTCGACAGGGAACGACGAGCAGAAGTACGCCGCATGGGGCAGTCTGTACGACGGGCTCTACAAGCAGGACGACCCCTTCAACCGGGGCAACGGCCAGTGGATGGACAACTACTGCTACTTCAAGAAGACCGGTCGCTATGCCGCCATACCCTTGGTCATCGACCTCTATGACGACCTGAGCAAGAGCATCCCCGTACAGGTGAGGAAATCGGCCTACACCTCGCGCTGGTCAAGCCTGAAAGAGAAAGTGGCCGACTTCGACAACCAGTATGCCGAGGTAAGCCAGGGCGACCTGTATGTGTCGCGTCTGAAGAACCAGCTTGTGACCTACACCCCCTACACCTATCTGAACACGAAGACCACGGCGTGGGCCGACATCCCCCTGCTCTACAACACCTGCGAACGCCTGCAGCTCACCTACGGCAAATTGAGCAGCGGCCTGATTCGCGAGAGTGCCGACCACATTGACTTCTACCTGAACAACTACCGCAACGACACCACCAAACTGGTGGTGGACAAGATTGTGGTGACCGGTGTGACCAACCAGCCCTCGTATGAGATGACCAAGCGCGTGGAAGCCAATGCCTCGGCCACGGCCAACTACGACGCCGAAGCCCATACCTACACCGTAGAGGTGAGCCATAACGGAGCGGTGGACCTGACCCTGCACTGCACGGGCAATGCCACCGACCGCCAGACCGACGTGCTGCCCATGACCAGCCTGTCGGCCGACCTTCCCAAGCAGCCCGAGGACTACCATGGCGAGATCATCATCGAGGCCGAGGACATGGACTTCATGGGCATCAAGAGTTGCGTGACCGATCCCTACGGCAGGTATCCCAACGTGCGTGGCCATGCCGGCAACGGATTCGCCGACATGGGTACGAGCACCTCGGGTGCCCTTCGCCATCAGCTGAACGTGAAACATCCTGGCGACTATACCATCACCATCCGCTATACCTCGCCCCAGGGCTCAGGCAATCTCGCCATCATGATCAATGGTGCGAGGAAGCAAGCAAATTGTGAGAAGACCGCCACCAACGAGTGGCGCAAGACCTCGTTCGACGCTACCCTCAACGAAGGCCTGAACAACTTAGTGATCAAGAACACCAGCGGCCTGAACATGTATATCGACCAGGTAATCTATGCTCCTGCAGGACTGGAGGAAGAGCGATTTGGCGTCAACATACGCCAGGTGGAGCACGGAACCGTGGTGGCCGACACCGACACCGCCGTTGAAGGCCAAGTGGTGTCGCTCTCGGTTGCTCCCGACGAAGGCTTTGCCCTGAGCGGATGGAACATCATCCACGGCGGTGTGAGCATCAGCGACGAAGGACAATTCACCATGCCCGATGACAACGTGACCATCGAGCCCATCTTCTCTGACATGTCGGCCATCTATGCCATCGACTACAGCAACGTGCTGAATGGCAACTTCCCCGAAGGCTGGCGGGCGATGCAGGAGGACAATGTAGTACATGAGTATCCCAACAACTACTCTTCTGGCGACCGCACCTTCGTTGGCTTCAACGGATATCAGGGCAAAGCCCTCTACTGGCGCGTGAACAACTGTGAGTATGGCCGTCAGAAAGCCTATCCACTGACCTTGGAGAAAGGAAGCTACAAACTCACTTTCGCCATGGCAGCCTGGAAAGGCAGTCCACAATACAAGGCGCGCATCCTCAGTTCCTCCAATGCTGGCGTGGCCACCACAGAGGCACTTGCCGCCACACCCAACGCCAACGGCAACACCTCGGCCAATCTTTCTTCGTCTGCGCTGCATGAGTTGCCTTTCGAGATTACGGAGAGTGGCAACTACATCATCAGTTTTGTGAACAACGGCTCAGGCTTCGATGAGTTCCTGCTGTTGGAATGCAACATCAAATCCACCGGACAGACCGGTATCGACGAGACAACAGAGCGCGACATCCGGCCCATGGGCATCTACAGTGTGGCAGGTGTGCGCAGGGAATCGCTTCAGCCGGGCCTGAACATCGTGGTAGGACGAGATGGGAAAGCCAGGAAAATGATGGTGAAGTAGTTTTTTAGGAGTTCAGACTTTTCAAGGAGTTCAGGAGTTCAAGAAGTTCAGGAGTTCAGACAATACTCCTGCTTTCTTGAACTCCTGAACTAATTGCATTTTTGAATTCTTCATTCCTTGAACTTCTTGCTTTCAAATGCTATTATTGCTATCTTGGGTTCTTGAACTCAAGTTCTTGGGATGTCTTTTTCCCAGCACCTTCTCCTCTATGCCCTGGAAGAGGATGAAGAGGACGGGCACCACGAAGAGCAAGGCTATCGTTCCGATGAGCATGCCACCGATTGTACCCACACCCAGTGAGCGGTTGCCATTGGCGCCCACACCCGTGGCAAAGGCCAGAGGAAGCAATCCAAATACCATGGTCATCGAGGTCATGAGAATGGGGCGCAAGCGCACACCAGCCGCGTCGAGTGCCGACTCCACGATGCCCATGCCTTGCCTACGTCGTTCGGAAGCATACTCCGTGAGCAGGATGGCCGTCTTGGAGAGCAGTCCGATGAGCATGATCAGACCTGTCTGCATATAGATATTATTCTCCAATCCCCATATCTTTGCGAAGATGAACGACCCTGCCAGTCCGAAGGGCACGCTCAGGATTACGGCCAGGGGTACGAACAGGCTCTCGTAGAGGGCGCAAAGGATGAGGTAGATGAAAATCACGCAGATGATGAACACCATCGTAGTGGTGTTCTGTGCCGAGGCCTCCTCACGCGTCATTCCGCCGAAGTCGAACCCATAGCCCTCGGGCAGCTGCTCTGCCGCCACCTCGCGGATGGCCTCGATGGCCTGTCCGCTGCTATAGCCCTCGGCTGGCGTTCCACTCACCGAGATGCTTGGGAACAAGTTGAACCTCGACAAGGTCTCGGAGCCATAGATGCGTGTGAGCGTGAGATATTGCGCCACCGGCGACATCTCTCCCTGTCCGTTCTTCACAAAGATGCGGTTGAGCGACTCGGTGTCGAGCCGGTATTCGGGCGAGGCCTGCACCATCACGCGGTAGAGTTTGGTGAATCGCACGAAATTCGACGCATAGGTGCCTCCGATATATCCCTGGAGCGCACTGAGCACATCGCTGGGCGACACCCCATGCCGCTTGCAGAGCGCCGCGTCGACCTCAATCCTATACTGGGGATACTTGAGCGAGAAATTGGTGAACGCCCTGCTGATTTCCTCACGTTCGTTGAGTCCGGAAATGAGTTGGTTGGTATAGTGCAGCAGTTCCTCTATCGTACCACCTTTCTTGTCCTGTACATAAAGTTCAAAGCCGTTGGTGCGACCGAAACCCGGAATCATGGCCTGCGTATTGACCTGGATCTTCGCGTTTGCGATGTCGGCCGTGCGACGGTAGATTTCCTCCATCACCGCCTCTACCCTATCCTCTTTAGCCGAGCGCTCATCCCACTTCTTGAGTTTCAGCGTGAAGTTGCCGTTGGATGCCGACTGCTCGAATCCCATGCTCGTGCCAGCCACCAGCGAGTAGGAGCGCAACTGCGGCAGGTCCTTGATGCGCTTCTCCACCTCTTTCATGATACCATAGGTTTGCTTCAACGTACTTCCAGGCGAGGCCTGCACATTGATGAACACCGTACCCATATCCTCGCTGGGCACCAGTCCGGTCTTGGTTGTCCTCATCAGTGAGGCCAGGGCCACGAGGGCCACCACCACGAGCGATGCCGGCAGCCACTTGTGCCGTGACAGCCATCCTACCCCACCCTTATAGTTGCTGACGAGGTGGTGGAAAGAAGCATCGAAAGCGATATGGAAACGCGACGAGAAGCTCAGTTTCTCTCCTTTTTCCGTGTCGGCATGAGGAGTCATCAAGAGCGCGCAGAGGGCTGGCGAGAGCGTCAGTGCATTGAACAGCGAGATGGCCACGGCGATGGCCATGGTAAGGCCGAACTGCGTGTAGAAAGTGCCTGTGACTCCACCGATGAAACTCACGGGAATGAACACCGCCATGAACACGAGGGTGGTGGTGACCAACGCCGAGGTGATGCCATGCATGGCACCCACCGTGGCATCGTAGGCAGAACGGCTGCCCGCATCGAACTGCGCCTGCACCGCCTCGACGACGACGATGGCATCGTCGACCACGGTACCAATCACGAGCACCAATGCGAAGAGGGTGAGCATATTGAGCGAGAAGCCGATGAGATAGAGCACGGCCAGCGTACCCACCAGCGACACCACGATGGCGATGGTGGGAATCATCGTGGAACGGAAACTTTGCAGGAAGAGGTAGACCACCAAGATCACCAACAGCATGGCCTCGAGGAGTGTCCTCAGCACGTTCTTGATCGAGGCGTCGAGGAAGTCCTTCTTCGACTCCAAGTCCTCGATGACGACACCCGGAGGCAAGTCCTTGCGAATCTGCTCCACCTCGCGGTCAATCTCCTTGATGATCTCGTTGGCATTCGAGCCTGCCACCTGGTTGATCATAATGTTCACGCCCGGATGTCCGTTGGTCTCGCCGATAAAGCTGTAGCTCTGTGCGCCGAGCTCCACCTTTGCCACGTCGCCGATGCGCAGCACGTCGCCATTGGGCAACGACCGGATCACCATCTGCTCGTAGCCCTGCTCCTCCTCGTAGCGACCGCGGTATTTCAGCACATACTGGAACGTGTTTTCAGAGTCGGCACCCAACGTGCCGGTGGCCGCCTCCACGTTCTGCTCATCGAGCACCTTGTTCACATCGGCCGGAGTGATGCTATAGCTGGCCATCTTCTGTGGGTCGAGCCAGATACGCATCGAGTAGTCGGCGCCGATGACGTTGACGTCGCCCACCCCCGCGATACGCGAGAGTCGCGGTTCGATATTGATTTTCGTGTAGTTGGCAAGGAAAGTGCGGTCGAAAGTGCCGTCGGCACTATACACCGTGAGCTGCTTGATGTTGCTCGTCTGTCGCTTGCGCACCGTGAGTCCGCCTTTCACCACATCGCTTGGCAGCCGGCCCTGCACGGTGGCGGCACGATTCTGCACATTCACCATGGCCATGTTGGGGTCGGTACCCTGTCGGAAGAAGACGGAGATAGACGCGCTGCCCGTGTTGGATGCCGTCGACGACATATACATCATGCCCTCCACGCCGTTGATGGCCTCCTCGAGGGGCACCACCACACTTCTCTGCACCGTCTCGGCATTGGCGCCCGTATAGTTGGCGTTGATGCGAACGGTGGGCGGCGCAATCTCGGGAAACTGCTCCAGCGCAAGGCCTGTGAGGCCGATGATGCCCAGGAGCACCATCAGCACGGAGATGACGCCCGCCAAAATGGGCCGGTCGATGAATGTCCTTACTTGCATATCGTCACTCCCTCCTTCAGCAGTCCGGCACCCTCGGCCACTATCGTATCGCCCACCTGCAGTCCGTCTTCCACGATATACTCACGGCCATTGTTCTGCGGGAAGAGGGTCACGGGCGTGGCTTTTGTCTTGCCGTCCACCACTTTGTATACGAAGGTACGGTTCTGCAACTCATAGGTGGCCTCCTGTGGTATGGTGATGCAGTCGTGCCGGTAGACGGGCAACTTGATGGTGCCGCTTCCTCCGTCGCGCAACAGATGCTGTGGATTGGGGAAGGTGGCCCGCAGAGTCACCGCACCTGTGGTCGACGTCACCGTGCCGCTCATGGCACTGATGCGCCCCTCACTCTTGTATTCGTCGCCGCCTACCTTCAGGCTCACCGAAGGAGCGTGTGCGATGAACTGCTCGACAGAGCCATATTTCCGTACAAGGCCTGTGGCCTCGTTGTCGGAAATGGAGAAGTAGGCATAAATCTCGTGATCGTCGGCCACGGTCACCAGGGGCTCGCTGATATTGCTGCCCACCAGCGACCCCACATGCCATGGGATCATTGAGGCCACGCCATTCAGCGGGCTTCTCACCGTGGTGTAGGAAAGGTCGTTGTTGGCCTCGGCCTCCCTAGCCTGCGCCTGTGCCAGCGCTGCCTCCGCCTCATGAAGGGCATTGAGCATGGTCTCTACCGAGAAGTCGGACACCACATTGCCCTGCTGCAGTTTCACCTCGTTGTTGTAGTTCATGCGGGCAGTAGCCAGTTTGGCCTCGCACATCTTCCTGGCTGCCGTGGCCTCACGGATAGCAGCGAGATAGGGCACTTGGTCGATGACGAAGAGCGTCTGGCCACGACGAACTTTGTCGCCCTCGTTGATATAGATATGCGTGATCTTACCGGTAACCTGTGGACGGACCTCCACAATCTGGCAACCGGTGAAGCGTGCGCTGTATTCATGATATAGCGTCATATCATGCTTGCCCACTACCATGGTCTTGTTTCGGGCTTGGTCTTTTTCTTGGGGTTTCTTGGATTCTCCCTCACACGAAAGGAAGATGGCGCCAACCACTACGCCGACAATCAAGTTATAAAGATATCTCATATCTTTATAGACGTTTCAGAGGCACGATAGTTTAAATGACAACTGGAGAGAACCATTGGTTTTCAACTTTTTTTCAAATATGGATGGGCTTTTAGCACAAATATTGTATTTTTGCAAACGGATTGTGCAATATGGTGCAACCATATACCTTGAACACGAATAACTAACCATATTTACTATGTACAAGAAAATCATTTTGACAGTTGCCCTCATGGTAGCCTGCATACAGAGTAACGCACAGATGCTCATCCATGAGTTTAA
The DNA here is from genome assembly GCA_900320585.1 of uncultured Prevotellaceae bacterium. Classification (GTDB taxonomy): domain Bacteria; phylum Bacteroidota; class Bacteroidia; order Bacteroidales; family Bacteroidaceae; genus Prevotella. The sequence continues at coordinate 13,080 of ONSV01000022.1, forward strand.
GCCAGTGGGCGAAGCCAACCCCATCAGTCCATGCGTTTTCTGCGCAGACCCTACAGCCATCGACTACAATGGACGGCTCTACGTATATGGAACCAATGACACCCAACAGTATATCAAGAACGGGAAGACTGGTGGCAACGGCTATGGCGACATCAAATCGTTGGTGATATTCTCGACAGCAGACATGGTGAACTGGACCTTCCACGGCACCATCGACGTGGGCAAGCTATGCTCTTCGTGGGGCTGGCGCTTCGCCGCGTCATGGGCACCATCGGCAGTGTGGCGCACGAACGCCGAGGGCGAGGACGAGTTTTTCCTCTATTTTGCCAACAGTGGCGGCAGCATTGGCGTGCTGAAAGCCTCATCGCCCATCGGCCCATGGATCTCACCACTCACGAAACCGATGATCGATGGCGACACGCCAGGCGTGAAACCCTGTAACTGGATTTTCGACCCAGGAGCCGTCGTCGATGAGAATGGTACCGGCTGGGTAGCCTTCGGCGGTGGCGACCCCCAGTCTTCAGGTTCCAACCTATGGCCTGGCAACTCACGAATTGCCAAGCTGAACTCCTCGATGACCGGGCTCGACGGTTCTGCTGTCAACATGCCTGCACCCTATCTGTTCGAAGCCAGCGAACTGAACATCATTGGTGGCCGCTTCGTCTATACCTATAACACCTCATGGTCTGACCGCAACGACTGGGGAAGTTTCACCGGGAACAACGGTCAGCCTGCACCCTCGTCGTGTAGTATGTGCTATATGGTGAGCGACACGCCCCTTGTGCCCGAATCATGGGACTATCGCGGCGAATATGTGCCCAACGAGGGCAATTTCGGCATGGGATGGGGCAACAACCACACCCATCTGCATAAGTTCAAGGGCAAGTATTACCTGTTCTACCACTCTACGATTTTGGAGCAGAGCATGAAAAACGAGGGAGCCATGGACAGTGAGGCCTCAGGCTACCGTTCGATTGGCGTGGATGTGGCCACGGTGAACGAAAACACCCAGACCATCAACAAGATGACGCTTACCAAGACTGGTGTAGAAGCCATTGGCAACATGAATCCCTACAAGCTGCAGGAGGCAGAAACAATGGCCACCTGTGGCGGCATCAGTTACGAAGACTTCTCGAATATCAGCAAGAATACCCGAATCAGCACGTTGGGCAATGACGCATCAAGAAATATGCAGGTGAAGATGCAGACTGGGGCCTGGATTCTGCTGCGCCAGGTAGACTTTGGCACCAATGGCGCATCCAAATTCATGGTCCGTGCCAAGGGAGAGGGCACCGTAGAGGTCAGAATCGGCAGGAAAGGTGCCTCGCCCATTGCCACCATCGACATCTCGTCGAGCGAGATGAGCGATTTCGCCGTAGACGTGGATGCCTCCAAACTACATGGCCAGAAAAACGTGTATATTGCTGTCACCTCTGGCTCTGATGTCTACCTTGATGCCTGGCAGGCCACCGAGGCACTACCTGATGCCATCGAAGACGTCAGTGGCAGCAAGATCGTGAAGTCGGCGAGCTATGACCTCTCAGGCCGTCGTATACCAGACGCACAACAGCACCGTGGCATTGTCATCGAGCAATACACTGATGAGAAAGGGGTGAAGCACAGTCGCAAGAGAAGGTGATGTGCTTGGTATGAGGCATGACAAAAAAATACATATTTACTTAAAACACCATTAATTATGAAAAAGATTCTATTATTGGTTTTGGCAGCCATGATTATGCTGCCTTGTGCGGCACAGCGTGCCGGTCTGGTGAAGGACGAGGATGGATATACCAATATCCGCAAGGGGCCGGGCACCAACTATGAGATTGTGGACCAAGTGCCCGATGGCATGTTCATCAACTTCGGGCCTGGCAAAGGAAACTGGTACAAGGTCTACACCTCGTACACCGATGGCTCAGCGCAGGAGCTGATTGGCTATATGCACTCGAGCAAGGTGGTTGTGCCCAAACGCCAGGGCGAATGGAAGCAAGTGGGACAGGTGGTCGACGAAGACGGATACACCAACATCCGCAAGGGTCCGGGCACCAAGTATGCCATTGTGGGCAAGGTGCGCGACGGCGGTTTCATTCTCTACAGCGGCAAGTATGGTGACTCATGGTACAAGGTATACACCCAGGCGGGCACTTTCCGTGGGTATATGAGTGCCAAGAAAATTCAGCCCACCGAATCGCCGAGTTTTTAGACTCCTATTTTTGGAGTTGCAAAAGTTCAGGAGTTCAGGAGTTCATACAATAGCATGGAGCTCCTGAACTCCTTTCGTTTATCTCTGGGTTCATTTTGACGCGTCATCTCTCACCCACTCTTCCAGTTCCTTTTTGGTCATGCCATTGAGCAGTTTCCCCGCTTTCCAGTTGATGTTGGGATACGTGCCCGAAAGGTCGTCGTAGGCCTTCTTGATGCTGCTTCCGCCCGAGGTGGCGAAGGGGATTACCGTCTTGCCACCGAAGTCGTAGGCCTCGATGAAGGTATTGATGATGGTGGGACAAGTGTACCACCAAATGGGGAAGCCTACAAACACCACATTGTATTCAGACATATTGGCGAGTTTGCCTGCGATGGCCGGTCGGGACGACTTGTCGTTCATCTCGATGGTAGAACGGCTGTGCTCATCGCGCCAGTTGAGGTCGGCATCGGTATAAGGTTTCTCGGGCTTAATCTCATACAGGTCGGCACCGGCCACCTCGGCCAGTTGCGTGGCCATTCCTTTGGTGACGCCCGATGCCGAGAAGTAGGCGACCAGAGTTTTCTTGCCCACATTGTTGGCAGACGTAGCGGTGGCCTCACCTTTCACGGCTGCAGGTGTCCAGTTCTTGAAGAACCTGATTACCTTCTCCTGGTTGTAGCCCTTTCCCTCCTCCAGGAAACTGGAGTCCTGGATATGGATGACCTTTCCGTCACCATCGAGCACCACGAATACGGGGAATCCGAACCGTTCGGGATGATTGAGGCGTTGCAGCAGTGCCTTCGTCTGCCGCATTTTGGCCTCGCCCTCCGACTTGCGGGGGTTGTAGTTCACGTGGATATAAACGAAGTTTTCTGCTATGAGACGGCTGATGGTGGCATCGTTGGTGATGAAATCGGCAAATTTCAGGCACCAAGGGCACCAGTTGCCTCCCACTTGGCAGACGACGAACTTGCCCTCGCTCTTGGCCTTTTTCACAGCCTGGTCGATCTGCTCGATGGGGTTGACATTCTCATCATACACTTTCTTCAACTCGGTTTGTGCGCTGGCCGTCATTGAAAAGAAGACCGCCATGAACGCCAACATCCATTTCTTTGCTATCATATCGTTTTTGGTTTAGTGTCGGATTTTAAAAAGACTCTGCTTCTTTTAGGGAGAGAGGGTTGTATCACAAGGGCAAAAATAATCATTTCCAAGGAGATTATGGGCAATTTAACGGCATTTAACCCCAAATGGGTGATGATTCAGTTACCTGAATATATGATCCTTATCAGAGACTGTTGTAGGCACACCTGCCTTGCCTCCGAAATGGCAGTCTTTAAGAATCACATCCTCCGTGTCATCGAAACTGATGGCATTCTTCACCTCTCCGATGGTGATATTCCGGAACTGAATGTTACGCAATGGCTTCGCTTTGGTGCCTTGGAGGACCAGCCCTCCTGCACGCGCCTTGCGGCACTGTATATTCTCAACGGTTATGTTCTCGATATCCGTGAAGAAGGTGTTGTCAAGCCCCTCGCCGCCATACATGCTGGTGATATAGAAAAGGTCCTCCACCTCGTCAAACTTACAGTTCTTAAATGAAATATTTCGGATGAAACCGCCACGGTCGGGGTTGGTCTTGATGTACAAGCCGCGTTTACAGTAACCCGCATAGTCGCAATCCTCCACGTAGACATTCTGCACACCTGCCGACATCTCGCTGCCCAGGACCACGGCATGGAGCCCTTTGAAATGACAGTTGCGGATGATGATGTTCTCCGAAGGACAGGCGGCCCCTCGTCCGTCATGGTCGCGTCCGCTCTTGATGGCTACGTTGTCGTCACCATTGTTGAAATGCACATCCTCGATAAGGATATTGCGGCTCATCTCAGGGTCAATACCATCGTTGTTCACCAGTTTGGCATCGAAACGTATACCTCGCAAAATGGCATTTTCCGATTGCAGGAGGTGGATGCACCAAAAGGGAGAATTGGTGATGAACACATCCTCAATGGTGATACGTTCACAATCGTACAACTGGATGAGGTGAGGCCTCAGATAATCGCCGTGGCCGAAATTGCGCTGGGAAACGGGTGTTCCAGCGTGGTTCATATCGCGTGAGCGTTGTTGTGCCGGTCTCTGAAGACTACGCCATGTGGCAAATGTAGTCATTGCATTGCCATCAATGGTACCTTTTCCGATAATGCTTACATCGTGAAGTTGGTAACCATATATGAATGGCGAATAGTTTTGCAGAAAGGTCCCTTCCCACGAAGTCTTTACGGCCGGCAGATAGTATTCGGGTTCTGGGGCGAATTTCAGCGTGGCGCCTTCCTGAATTTCCAAGCACACATTACTTACCAGATGCAAGGGGCCTTTTATGTAATAGACACCTGCCGGGACGACGATACGCGCGCCTCCCTTTTGTGCCGCTTTTTTGAATGCCTTTTGAAACGCAGGCAGGCAGTCGGCAATGCCGTTTCCCTTGGCACCCATCTTCTGGATGTTGATTACATCCTCCGAGATTTGCGCACCAGTGATTTGGCTGAGGATAGCATCACGTTGACTATCGTTGGCAAAACCGTTTATGGTTGCAGTCAACCAACAAAGCATCAGGAAGATTCGTTTGTATTTCATATTTGGATGGTTGAATTAATTATTGAAGTATCGCATTCGCTCAAATTCTTGTATTTCATAGGTTCTGGAGTTCAGACAATAGCCCGAATTCACCTCTTTATGGCAATGGCTGTTTGCTGTGGTAATGTCTGAACTCCTGAACTTCTGTAACTTCTGAACTCCTCTCAACTTGCAAAAATTGAGATAATTATATAGTATAGACGGAAGAACGATACGTTTATACCCATTTTTGCCACCAATAATATTATCCTCATTTCACCAATCGGCATGAATGCCTATTACAGCCCAAAAGTACCCTTCGCAATGAGAAAAAAAAATACCAAATCATACAACATTGGATTTTTTTTCTATTTTTGCCAAAAATCAAGGCATCCACTTACTGGTGCAGGCTTAATTTCCAAAAAAAATACCTCTTTACAAGCAGAATCATCAAACGATAAAACAATACCTATTATGAACAATTATTCCTTTTCATCCTATTTCTTCTGCCCTTAACGGCAAATGCTGACGATAGCGGCACATGTGGTAGAAATCTAACTTGGACTTATGTAGAAGCGACTCATACACTTACTATCTCAGGAAGTGGGGAGATGAACAACTATAGTTATCACACTAATCTAGCTCCTTGGAGTGGTTATCATAAAGAAATTAGTACCATTTATTATTGAATCGGGAGTAACGAGGATTGGGGAATATGCTTTTTATGATTGTTCAAGTATGGTAACCATCGACATCCCAAATAGTGTGACAAGCATTGGAGTAAGTGCGTTTGATAATTGTGTCAATCTAACATCCATCGACATTCCAAATAGCGTGACAAACATTGAAGATGGTGCGTTTCTAAACTGTCTATCTGATAACAAACATACATTACATTTTTTCTCATTTTTCATGTCACAAAAAAAGGAAAAATTCGTCATATAGACAAAAGAACGACAAAAGGCATGACGACAGAGAGATTTATGGACGAAGTGAAGGCCATGCGCCCGACGCTGCTCAGCGTAGCCAGAGGAATTCTGGGCAGCGACGAGGAGGCTGAGGACGTGGTGCAGGATGCCATGCTCCGCCTATGGCAACTTCGCGACGAGCCAATAATGAATGTCCGTGGATTCGCAAGGGTCGTCGTCCGCAACTTAGCCTTGAGCAAAGTCAGGCGAAAACGAGAGACGGTGGATATAGGCCGCGCCGACATCGCCTACGACGACGAGACAGACTCGGCAAGAAACGAGCAGATAGACCGGATGATGACACTGGTCGACGCCCTGCCCACCATGCAACAGACCGTGCTCCGCATGCGGCACATGCAGGAAATGACGATGGCCGACATCGCCAGTATCATTGGAACGAGCGAAGTCGCCGTCAGGCAATCACTCAGCCGGGCACGGAGAAGCATCATCGAACAATTCAAATCCAAATCGAAATGAACGAGACAACCATACGACAGCTGATGGAGCGTTTCCTCAATGCAGAAACCACGCTGGAAGAAGAACGGACGCTCTACGACTATTTCCACGGAGAGGACATAGCCAGCGACCTGATGCCCTACCGCGAGGTGTTCCAAAGTTTCTCTGCGGTGAATGGCATTGAGAAAGATACGCCCAAAGCCAAAACACCGTTATGGGTTGTGGTTCTGCGAACTGTCGCGACAATGGCAGCGGTCTTCCTGATAGGCCTGTTCTTCGCCGTTCGCGACAATAGCTCGGCAGTGCCAACACAGACCTTGGCAACCAACCCAACCAACCATACGCCCGAACTCTGTGAGGGAAGCACACCCCGGGAATTATATATGTGCTACCTGGAACGGAAAAGGGAACAATCGAAAACCTATCGTTCACTAAAACGTATGATTTATGAAAACCAACAGTAAAACCATAGCCGTGATGATGCTGGTGCTCTTCATGGCATCGTGCAACAACAAGGATGCCCACATGCTGACCGTCATCAACGAGGACGGCACATGCAGTCGCGAATACTCTTTCCACACAAATGAAAAGGAGCTCATGATTCCGCAGGAAGAGGATTTCGACAGTCTCATCGACAAGCACTGGGAACGCACCTGGTCGATCATCGGAAGCGACTCCCTGCGACATCCCGTGCCCATGACAAAGGCCCAACTCGACAGCCTTCAAAAGCTGAATCCCGACAAAGAGCTTAGTGACAGTCTGATGGTGCACGTCAAGAAACAGTTCGCGACGGTGCAGGACATGAGCGACCACCTTCTTAAGGCAGAGGGATTCAAGGCAAACAGCAAGTTGGAGAAAAGCTTCAAGTGGTTCTACACCGACTACACCTTCACCGAGACGTTCGTCTACGACGGTCCGGCTATCTTCCCCATCCCCATCAGCCGTTTCCTCAGTGCCGATTCCGCCTCATACTGGTTTACCGGACAACCCAACCTGACACGCAACTGTACCGGAGCAGAACAGAAAGAAATGTTGGACAAGATAGAGGCGAAAGTCAACCAATGGCTAAACGCCAACTGGTTTGCTGAAATTTGCAAGACGATTGCCGACCACTACGACATGGTCAAGAACCCGCCCGTCAGCAAGGAGACGTTCGTCAGTCAAAGCAAAGAGTTGGCCATGCATCCCGACGTGCTCAACGACACGGACGACAAAATTGACAGCTTCAAGAAGGTGCTCGACAATCATTTCCATTCGGATGCCTACTACAAATTGCTCAATTCAGACACCCTGGACAGCAGCCGAGAGGAGTATGGTTCGTTCCTGTTATTCAACACCAACTACGACCTTGTCATGCCTGGAAAAGTGATGGATGCGGGCATGGGAGAGTATGACGGACATGTCATCCACTACCGTGTCTCTGGCGGACACACCATTCCCAACGACTACAAGTACAGCATCGGAGCAACCTCGCGTGTCACTAACATCTGGGCATCCGTCGTCACCTTCCTCGTGATAGCCTTGGCCATCGGCAGTTTTTTCATCCATCGACGTAGTCATTCATAAAACGAATGTGTGAGATAAGAAAAAAGGAGGATTTGCCATAGACAATTGGCAAATCCTCCTTTTTTTGATTTGACCTGCATTCTCTTTACTCGATGACCGCACACCATCCGCCATTACGGGCGAGGTGGATGCCCATGGTATCGGTGGGGCGGATGGATGCTGCCGGTTTTTTCTTGTAATCGACAGCGATGCGATAAGCATTGGGACCATCGCAGAACTGGGTGATGCTGCCTGGCCGGGAAAGGAATCCGAAATCGATAGTCAGGTCTTGCGGATGGCTGCCGGTGATGGCACCCACAAACCACTTCTCGCCCTTGCGTTTTGCCACCACATAATAGTCACCAGCCTTAGCCTTCAGCACGCGAGTCTCGTCCCATGTGGTAGGCACCGAGGCAATGAATCGCGTGCACTCATCCTCACGCAGATAGCGAGTGGGACTGTCGGCCAACATCTGCAAGCCACTCTCGAAGCAAACATACAGCGCCATTTGGTAGGCACGCGTGCCACTGCCCATCGGCATCGATCCCGTGCCACGGTTGTCCTCGGGCTGGGCGCTCTGCATGCTTCCCGGCGTGAAATCCATGGGGCCAACGGCATTGCGCATGAAAGGAAGCCAGATCGTGTTGTCGGGATGGCATCCCCCACCCTGCTCCATGCCCCGCACGCCCTCGTACGAGATCAGGTTGGGCAGTCGCTGCTCCAGACCGGCGGGTTTGAAAGAGCCATGGAAGTCGACAAGAAGATGGTTGTCGGCACAAGCCCTTGCCACCCGCTCGTAGAAGTTCACCATCCATTGGTCGCTATGGTCCATGAAGTCGATTTTCAAGCCCTTCACCCCCATTTTGGCATAATAGGGAATAAGTTCGGGATGTCGCTCCACGGTGAGCCATGCCAGCCAGAGGAAGACACCCACGTTGCGCTCCTTGCCATATTCCACCAGTTCGCTCACGTCGATCTCGTCGCGTGTGGTGAAAGGATCCTCCACACGCTTGTTCCATCCCTCGTCGAGCAAGATGTATTCCACGCCATATTTCGAAGCGCAGTCGATGATGTACTTGTAGGTGGCGTTGTTGATGCCCGTCACGAAGTCTACCCCCCAGATGGTCCAGTGGTTCCACCAGTCCCAACACACCTGTCCGGGCTTGATCCATGAGGTGTCGTCGAGCTCGCACTTTCCCCCCAGCACCACCTCCATCTGGTTCTGCGCTATCGTGACATCGTCGCCAATCACGGCAAACCGCCAGGGCAGCGAGCGAGAGGCATCGGTGCGAGCGATGCAGTCGAGCTCTTTGGTTACTTGCCAGCCCCGGTCGCCATAAGGCTCCCAGGTCTCCGGCGACTTCGGGAACCGTGAGGAGAAGACGTTGGGGGCGGCGGGGGCGAGGAACATGTGGGGATAGTCGCGCACATCGCTCTCAGAGAACAGCACCTTGGTGCCCCTGTCACTCTCTAAAAGAATGGGCAGATAGGTCATCTCATCGCCCTCTTTCATATCGTTGGCCGGGAGATGCGAGTATGGATTCTCGTACGAGGTGCCGAACCCGCTGGTTTTCGACACGTGGGCCGTGTAAGCACCGTACAGCCTGAGGTCAAGTCCTTCGTCTACCACATCCGTCTTTCCCTTTCCCCTTGTCAGGATGAACCGATAGGCCACCCCATTGTCGTAGGCACGCAGTTGGAGGCCGATGCCCCCCTTGAACGTCAATGTCAGTTGGTTGGCCTTGTTGGGCACGGAAGCGAACTTCAGCGGTACGACAAGTCGCACCACCTCGTCGATGGCCGTCCGTGTCCTGCGGCTCAGTTTCGGGTTCCGTCCGAAGCGCTCCTTGTCTACCTGAAGACTCAGCGAGCATTTCTCTAAAATGAGCTCATCGTCGTGCATGACGCTCATCAAGAGATGCTCCCCCACCGACACCTCGAGCCGAATTCTTCCATTGGGAGAAGTCACCGTCTCGGTAGTGTCGGCGAGGGAGCACATGGCGAAGCCCAACAAAGCAAAAGTCGTGAATATCCTTCTCATATTAGCTCAATGGTCGTTAGCTGAGGTAATGTCTGAACTCCTGCAACTCCTGAACTCCTGTAACTTCTGAAAAAAGAGTTGAGCCCGATTATTGTCTCAGCAACTTCTCGCAATGCACCCCCGCACCGCCGTTTACCCTGATCATGTAGAGTCCGCGCTGAATCATGGATGTGTCGACGATAGCCATGTTGCGCGACTCGCCATTGAGCACGAGCCGTCCGGAGATATTGTAGAGTTGCCAGGAGAACAAGTTGTTGTCGGGACTGTCGATGCGCACATATCCCCCATCCTCGACGTTGTGGATGAGGTAGGACTCAGCGTTGGTTTTTTTTTCAGTGATACCCGCCAGTTCGCCGAAGAGAGGCACTTCCGACTCTACAGAGGGTCTCATGCCCTGCACCTGCGGCCATCCATCGTTGCCCCAAGTGATTTTGTCGAGATAGACCACACGACCGGCATCCACGTTGTTGGCCTGGAAACCATGATAGAGCATCCAAGTCTGTCCGGCATCATCGGTCACCCACTCCGAGCAATGTCCAGGTCCGTAGACCTCCGGGCTCTTGTTGAGCAAGGGCGAGAAATGGTCGCCAATGGCACTCCTCCCGTTTCTGTCGACATAAGGCCCGAAAAGATTTCTTGAGCGTGCCATCACCAGGCGGTAGGTGCTGTTGGCCCCCTCGCAGCATGTGCCAGCCGAGCCAATGAGATAGAAGTAGTTGTCGTGCTTCACGATCATGGTAGCCTCGATGAGTCCACCGGCGATTTTCTGCGGCTCAGACCCCTCCATGATAGAGAGTCCGTCGTCGGAAAGTTGCACGCCGTAGATATCATGGAACGACCCCCAGAAAAGGTAGTTGCACGAGTCGACGCGGACGAAGCAGGGGTCGATGCAGTTCTCTATCCCCACCTCGCTCGAGATGAACAGCTTGTGGGCATCATGGAATCCGCCGTTGGGTCTGTCGCTCACCGCCACGCCGATGCCACACTCCCAGGTCTTTCCCCACTCCGACTTGGAGTAGTAGAGCACATACTGCCCGTTGATGTAATTGATGTCGGGAGCCCAGATACCCCCATTGGGCACGAAGTCCATGGGGCGGGTGGCATCGGTGAAGGCCGTTCCGGTGTATCTCCATGTCACCAGGTCCTTGGACCGGTAGATGGGCACGTTGTGCGTATCCTCTGTGGCATAGAGATAGAAATAGCCGTCGTTGGCCTTGATGACCGATGGGTCGGGCATGCTGTATCTAATCACCGGATTGTTGTATACCATGGTGCCATCGTCGGCATGGGCACCCGACATGGTGCCCAATGCCAGACAAATGGCCATGGCGTATCTCATCACTCTACAATTCATACACAATATCAATTGGCTGGTTCAAACTTCGTCCACATATCGTCGGCAAGCAGGCACAGCGTGAGCGTATAGCGTCCGCTGACCGATGGCACCCACTTCAGGTCGCCGCCATCATCCTGGAAACGATACATGGGCAGTTCGTGGTTGGTCAATGGGTCGGCATTCTCGTAGGGAGCGTAGAAGAACTGGTCGCCCCATCCGTTTCCGAGACCAATCTTGAACTCACCACCTGCCGTGAACTCACCTGTCCAGGCATAGAGGTAAGGCTCACGAGCCGAACCCACCATCTCCAGTCTGCCCGACGAGGTATTGGTGTTCCATCCCACGGAGCATCCGTTTCCACAGATCCAGATCAGTCCGGGAGTGGGCAGCTGCACGATGTTGAGCACCCTGCAGTCGTTGTACTCGGCGTTGGTGTCGACGATGATGGTGCGCATGCCAATGGCTTCGTTCCTGAACTCGTTGACGTTGCCCTCGACCACGTAGTCGAGTTTCTCGCCTCCGGCCGTACCATAGGCTGGATAGGCCTCCGATGTGGTGGTAAAATGGAAGTTGCAAGGCACCATGTTGAAGGATATCTCATAGATGCCCGACCCAAGCTGACGTTGTTCGAGTCGCTGCGACGACACGTTTCCGGCATCGTCGGTGATAATCATGTAGAGGTAGGGAGGATATTTCTCGTATCCGGTAATGGTGAGCTCAACGGTAGACACCTCGGGCTTCACATACTTCGTCTCGTTATGCACATTGCTGAGCACCTGTGCAGTGACCTTCACGGGATTGCCGGGAAGCGCCCATCTGGCCACCATGGAGTTGAGTTCGTCGTGCGTGAGCGTGAGCGACGTCTTGGTGCCCACATCGATATAAGCCGACTTGTCGTCTTTCATCGCCGTGGGATAGAGGCACACCTTGTAGGTCACCTCGTCGGCACTTGAGATGGGGCTTTTGGCGGCGTCCCATGTGAAGGTGACGGCCTCCTGGTTGGCGATGCCCTTGTTGAGCACCACCGATTCTACCGAGCTTCTGATATGCATCTCGTCGGGATACGACTCGAGTTTGAAGAACTCAGGGTCGTCGTTGCACGAGACGAAAGCCATCAGGCAGAGCATGCTGAAAACATAATGCAGGTATTTCATAAGTCTTGACTTCTTTGTTTCTAATTGATTGTTACTCCTCACCCTTCTCTACGACCCAGAACGGAGCCTCGCGGAGGTTGGGGTTCTTCTCATACTCATCGATGTAGATGGGCATCCAGTAGTATTGGCGCTTCCACACGCGTGTCTGGTAGACGGTGCGCTTGAAGAACTCCTGCTGGGTGCGTCCCTGGAAGTTCATGCCATAGTCGTCGCCACACATCTCGGGCAGGTTCTCGGCATCCATCCATCTGCGAATGTCATACCAGCGGTTGTTCTCGCAGCAGAGCTCCACACGGCGCTCGGCACGGATCACCCTTCTCACGTCTTGCTGGCTGTTGTCGACATGGATATACTCCTCGTCGGTAAGGGGCACCTCGTTCATGGTGTATTTCCTCACACCGGCGCGCTCGCGGATGCGGTTCACGAAATCGAGTGCCCTCTGGCGTGCGTCGTAGGTGTCGTAGGCCTCGTTGAGCGACTCGGCATAGTCGAGGTAGGTGAATGCCAGTCGGTAGGTGAATCCCTGACGTTCGGTGATCGACCCCGTGAGGTAGTTGTCGAGCACGTTGAGGCCCTTGCGCACCAAGTATCCGTTTTGCGGTGCGTCGTGAGGCGATGATGTCTGCACATTGTCGCGTCCGCCATTGAAGAAATTATACTTCCTGTTGCCCACGGCGAGCCATGAGCCATGGAACGACACGGCATTGTAGAATCGGGGCTCGCGGTTGCAATACATGTTGTATGTACCGCGTGAGGTGACCTCGCCTGGCACACCTGTGCCATACTCCCATGTGGTGGCATCGGAGCGGTTGTCGACCGTTGTCGAGAAGCCTTCCTCCACGTATCCGGAGTTGGGATCGGAGATGGGCAGACCATTCTTGGTGAAGAACGCGTCGACCAGACCCTGGTACACGCCAAGTCCGTTGCCACCACCGTACTCACGCACCGACACGGTGCGGAGGAAGGTGTCGCGATAGCTGTTGCCCTTGGTCACGGGGAAGGTAATCTCGTGGTTGCCCTCGCTCCATCTCTTGATGTGCACGTTGTAGGTAGAGAGGAAGGGGTCGATGCCGCCCTGAGGTCCGGCCTCGGTATAGAGTGCGTAGCCAGCCTTCTCGGCCTCATCGATACAGAGTTTGCAAGCCTCCACTGCCTTCACCCATTTCTGTGGGTCGTAGGTTGAGTTGAAGATCTGCTCGCCCTTGTCGTTCTTGTAGTCCACATACCAGGGGTTGCCATTCACCAGCGGACTGGCGGCGAAAAGCAACATTCTGGAGCGCACGGTGAGTGCCATGATGCGGTTGACGCGTCCGTACTTGGCAGGGTCGTCGTAGACGGCGGGCAGTGCCATGGCGGCCTCATACATCTGCTTGTCGCAGTAGTCGACCACGTCGTCGAATTTCGACTGTCCCACCATCAGGTCGGAGAGCTCGAAGTCGGTAGGAGCGATATAGTCGGGCGTGAAGGGGATGCCTCCATAGTTCTCGGCCATCTGCCACCAGGCGTAGGCGCAGAGGAACTTCACCTCGTTCTTCATATTGTCGATTTCCGACTGTGGCAGGTCGTGGTCGGGCATGGCCTTCACCATATTGTTGAAGATATATCCGTGACGGATGTATCTCGGCATCATGTGCCAGAGGTTTCCTCCCCAAGTGGAGTTGATGGTCCACTGTCCAAGGATTTTGGGAATCACCCCACCCCAGTCCCACTGCTGCCATCTGGCAGAGGGTGTGATATCGTCGGCGAACACCTCGTATGGGTGAGCGGCATGGCCATCATTGCGGCCAGAACGAACAAATATATCTTTATCTTTTTCATCTTTTCCTAAATGCTAAACGATTGCACTACAAATTAAAAGTTCACGTCAAGTCCGAACATCACAGAGCGGTTCATGGGGTACCGGAGTCCGTCGTTTGTTCCCAACTCAGGATCCCAGAGTTTGAACGAAGAGAAGCAGAAGAGGTTGTTTCCGCTCACAAACACGCGGCAGCTCTTCACGTAGAGTTTCTCGAACCATGATTTCGGGAAGGTGTAGCCCACCTCGATAGTCTTGCATCTGAGGAAGCTCATATCCTTCTTCCACCATGTGGAGCGGCGGTAGTTGTTGACGTTGGGTCCGTAGCTGAGCCTTGGCCAGAATGCGTAGGGGTCTTTGTTGCTGTCGGTCCACCTGTCGTCGATGTTATACGAATAGGCATTACCCTCCGTGGTCGTACCACCTCCGGGGAGGAAGTAAGGCTGTCCGCCGATTACGCGGTACAGATCGCTTGCGCCCTGGAAGAAGAAGTTGAAGTCGATGTTCTTGTAGCTCACCACGCCACCGAATCCGTAAACGATTCTCGGGTCCTCGGTACCACCGATGTAGCCCTCGTCTTCCTCGGTGATGACACCGTCTTTGTTCACGTCGACATACTTGATGTCACCTGGGTGGAGTGTAACGGCACCCACGCCCTCCTGCGAGGGGATACCGCTCTTGAGCGAGCCATCGGCATTGAAGTCGCTCTCTACGAAGAGCCTCTCGGCGGTAAGACCCCACAGCTCGTTCATCGAGCGTCCGGTCTGTGAGCGGTGTGTGCCCTTGAGCACTTCGGGCTCATCCTTCTCGAGCACCTTGTTCTTGGCGTAAGTGAAGTTGCCATAAGCCGAGGTGAACCAGTTCTTGTTCCACTGCTTGTGCACGTTGAGGGTCATCTCCACACCATGGTTGGTCACCTTACCGAAGTTGGCCCAAGGCGAAGTGACGAAACCGCTCTGAGTAGGAATGATGGTGCGCTGCATGAAGATGTCCTTACGGTTTTCCTTGAAGAGGTCGAAGTTGAAGTCGATCATGTTCCAGAGTCCGAGCTCGAAACCGATGTTCTTCTTGGTCACGGTCTCCCATGTCAGGTTGTCGACACCGATGTCACCCTCGGTGATACCACTGTAGCTGCGCTGGCCTGTAGTGCCCCATGTGTAGCCCTCCTGGTCGGTGTAGAGCGTGCCGAGGTAAGCGAAACGGCGTCCGCCGATGTTGTCGTCACCGGCCTGACCGATACTGGCGCGGAACTTGATCTTATGGAAGGTAGACTTGAATTTCTCCATGAAGGGCTCCTCGCTGAGCAGCCATCCGATGGCGAACGAGGGGAAGAAACCGTAGCGCTTGCCCTTGGCGAAGTTCTCCGAGCCGTTGTAGCCGAAGTTGAACTCAGCCACATAGCGGTTGTCGTAAGTGCCCGAGAGGCGGCCTGCTATACCCTGCTTACGATAGTCCTGAATGCTGCCGTCGTCGTAGGCCTGCTGGTTGTAGAGCAGGATGGCGTCGACGTCCATCTTGCCGAAGCGGTGGTTGTACATCACATCGGCCTCGAAATAGACGTTCGTGTTGCCATACTCACCATTGTTGTAGCTGCCCATCGACTCGTCGCCCGTCTCAAACTGGGTATAGATGAGGTTGCCCTCCTCGTCGCGGCCAGTAGCGGGGAACACGGTGCCCGGGTTGGCCGTACGGCCACGCGAGCTGCGGTTCCAGCGGTCGAAGCTGAACAGCGCCTTTGCCTTCAGGCCCGGAGTAATCATCTTCAGGTCTTGCTCCACGCTGAAGAGCGTCTGCAGTTTCGACGAGGTGATGAAGTCGTAGCCCTGCTGCGTGACGGTGCGCCAGGGGTTGGCCCTGTTTGAGATGACTGGGATAGCACCGTCGCTGTATCTTGCCGGATGCACGAAAGGCAGCGTGCGGAAAGCCTCGCCGAAAGCGCCGTCGGTGTTACAACGCTGCTTCTTGAAGCGGTTGAGGTATCCACCGATGTTCACCCTGAGCATGGTGGTCTTCGTCACGTCCATATCGATGTTGGTGCGCAGGTTGAACTGCTGGTTGTTGGTGGCGTTGTCGAAGATCAGGCTCTTGTCTTGCTCCAGGATACCCGTCTCCCTGAAGTAGGAAGCCACGATGGAGTAGCGGAGGAAGTCGGAACCACCGCTGATGTCGAGGTTGCCACGGGTGGTATAGGCATAGTCCTTGGTGATAGCGTCGACCCAGTTGACATCGGGATAGAGGTCGGGGTCGTAGCCCGAACGGGTGCGGTCGATTTGCAATTGGGTGAAAGGCTGTGCGATGCCATCCTGCTGAGCCAACTGGTTGAGCAGCGACATATAGTCGGGTGCGCTGAGGAACTCAGG
Source organism: uncultured Prevotellaceae bacterium (assembly GCA_900320585.1). Taxonomy (GTDB): domain Bacteria; phylum Bacteroidota; class Bacteroidia; order Bacteroidales; family Bacteroidaceae; genus Prevotella. The sequence goes on from ONSV01000022.1 coordinate 29,536, forward strand.
CATCTTTGTAGGCTCGTTGATGGAGTGCTCGACATGGAACCTCACCTGCGGGGCACCAATCTTACCTCTCTTCGTGGTGATGACGATGACACCATTGGCACCTCTCACACCATACATGGCCGATGCCGAAGCATCTTTCAGGATAGAGAACGACTCAATCTCAGCCACATCCACATTATTAAGGTCGCGTGCCACACCATC
>ONSV01000155.1 GCA_900320585.1 uncultured Prevotellaceae bacterium
GATGATTACCGCCATGGCACCAATCAGCAAGCCATAGATGTATTTTCCGCACTCTGTGCGGGCACTTGTCACGGGGTCGGTGGCCATGAACACGGCACCGAAGGCGAAACCACCGAGCACGAGGTGCTCATAGAAAGGAATCGATGTCATGCCGGCGGCCGAGAAGATGAGGGCCATGACGGCACCACCCACGAAGACGCTGAACATGGTTTTCCATGAGGCGATGCCAGTGACGAGCAGGATGACCGCACCGATGGCAATGGCAATGATGCTTGTCTCGCCAATGGAGCCGGGGATGAATCCGGTGATCATATCGCAGAGCGAGGCCGACACATCAGCATTCTGGCCTACCTGGGCCAGAGGAGTGGCAGCGGTGAATCCATCGGGCAATGTGTTGCCGAGTCCGAAAATCTTGTCGGTGGCAATCCAAACGGTGTCGCCACTCATCTTCTGCGGATAGGAGAAGAAGAGGAAGGCACGCGCCACGAGCGCCACATTGAAGATATTCATACCTGTTCCACCGAAAATCTCCTTGGCGAAGATCACCGCGAATGCGCAGGCGATGGCAAGAATCCACAGCGGGCATCCCACAGGCACGATCATCGGTATGATGATACCCGAAACGAGATATCCCTCCTGGATTTCCTCACCTTTCCACTGTGCCCAGATAAACTCTATGCCCAGTCCGACGATATAGCTGACGAGGATTTTGGGCAATACGGCGAGGAACCCATAGAAGAAGATGGAGAAGAACCCCGCTTCCTGCAAAGTCCCCGCAGCCAAATAATTCTGATAGCCCACGTTATACATACCGAAGAGCAGAGCCGGCATGAGCGCTATCACCACCATGCTCATGATGCGTTTCGAGTCGATGGCGTCGTGAATGTGCGCACCGCTCTTGGCAGTGGTGTTGGGCACATAGAGGAACGTCTCGAAGCCGTCGAACACGCTCTTGAAAGCATGCAGTTTTCCACCTTCCTCAAAGGAAGGCTTTATTTTATTGAGATAACTTCTTAATGACATCATCTTATAGCTTTAGTTGATTTATGCGTTTTCTTTCCTGAGCATATCCAACCCCTCTCGCACGATGCGCTGGAGCTCGAGTTTCGATGAGTCGACAAACTCTGCCAAGGCAAAGTCTTCCGGAGCCACCTCATAGATACCCAGCTGCTCCATCTTGTCGATATCACCAGCGATAATGGCTTTGATGAGGTACTCAGCGTAAATGTCCATTGGGAGCACCTTGTCGTACTCTCCACTCATAATCATATGTCGCTCGCCGCCTTTGACACGCGCGTCGAGCACATACTCCTTCGACTTTCCTGCCAACCAGGAGAAATAACTGCGGTTGACAGAGAACTGGTTGATACGCGGCATGATCCATCCAAGGAACTCATCGTTGTCGTCGCCCTCTGGTATGGCTGTAATCTCAGAGGTATGTCCTCCTACGAAGTCGTCTACCGAACAAACACGGCCAGTGAGCGGGTTACCATTGATGAGGCGCACATGGTGGCTGCTGTCGATTTGGTCTTTGAGGAGACTCGAGAGCGGCTGTCCTACCAGAACATCCACATAGCCCGGATTCCTCATCTCACTGCCAGCGAGCGCGATAGTACGTCTCAGGTCGACCTTGCCATCGAGGAACAGGCGGCCGATGAAAATCACTGCAGTAGGATCTACCGTCCATACCACCTCGCCTTTGTTCACGGGGTCGAGATGATTCACCTGCACGCTCACGTTGCCTGCCGGACAGGGACCATCGAAAATGGTGGTTTCCACATCACGCATGGCACCGAGCTGGCCATTAGCCTGTTCGGCACTGATGCCCAGATAAGTCCTTGCGATTCTCGAGAGCGCGGTCAGACCAGCCTGGAAAGCCTTCTCGTTGCCCTCCAGCTCGACACTGAAATCAGCAGCAAGAGGCATGTCGCGGAAAGCACTTACAAACACCCCTTTGGGGTTGTCGGCAGGATTAGCCGACACAGCATAGGGCAACTGGTTGATGTAACCAAAGAGACCTGCCTGCAGCAAGCTTTCGATTACAGCCTTGCCATCGAGCTTGGCTGGGTCTTTTGCCCCAAAATTCCTGAACTCCTGCTTAGCATCGGGTTTCACCTTTACGCAAAGCAGTTTTCTGCGATCGCCCCTTATCACCGCAGTGACCGTGCCGCTGACAGGCGAAGCGAACCCCACATCGGGTACCTTTTTGTCAACAAACAAGGGGTCTCCGGCTTTTACCACATCACCCTCTCTCACCACTACCTTTGGTGTCATCCCCGGAAAGTCCTCGGGTACGAGCGCGAACTCGCCGCCAACTTTCACGGCAGGTTGCCTTGTAGTGGCCTTACCTTTGAGGTTGATGTTCAAGCCCTTGTGTAACTTAATCACATTTGCCATAAAAAACTATAGTTAATATTTGGTATTATGTTTTTCAAGAAAAATCATAACTTGGGCCGTTCAGAGAAAACTAACCTAATATTAATGCTGCAAAGATAAAATTATTTTTTGTAAACAAAGTAAAATTAAGTGAAAAAATGTACTAACTTTCCCCTATACGATGCCACATGAATGGAAAGGAGTCTGGAATCAAGCATCCGACAACGACACAACATGGTGAAAAGGATGGAAAAAACGCAAATCAGTGACAAAATGTGGCAAAAGCAAAAAAATAATCCAAATGGATTTGCTTTATTGGGAAATATTTGTATTTTTGCAAAAATATACGTGAAAAACAGTGAGCCCGCAGCTCACTTCCCTTCATGCTTATCAACCTCCAATAACTTATATACTATGACAACATCCACAGATTCCAAGGCAACAGGAAATCAGCGTCAATACGATGAGTTTCTTGCCGAAATCCGACAATTTGTCGCATCCGACCGTATTTATACTGACGAGCTCCGCACACTTGGTTGGGGAACTGACGCCAGCTTCTACCGCCAGATTCCCAAAGTGGTGATTCGCAGCGACGGTGAGGAAGAGATTTCGCTCATCCTCCGTCTTTGCTCAAAATACCACTTGCCCTTTACCTTCCGTGCAGCCGGAACATCATTGTCGGGACAGAGTTGCACCGACTCCGTGCTTATCGTAGCCGGCAAGCATTGGGAGAAATATGAGTTAGGCCCCAACCAAGACACCATCAAGATGCAACCTGGCATCGTGGGTTCCAGGGTGAACGAGATTCTGAAGCCCTACGGCCGTGTATTTCCCCCCGACCCTGCTTCGATAGGCAGCGCGATGGTTGGTGGCATCGTGATCAACAACGCCTCGGGTATGAACTGTGGCGTGCATGCCAACAGCGACCGCATGATGGTGAGCGCGCGCATCATTCTCGCCGATGGAACGATTGTTGACACCAGCAACAAGCAGAGCAAGGATGATTTTAGGAAGAGTCATCCCGAGTTCATCGCCAAGATCGAGTCATTGCGCGACCGGGTGCGGGCCGACAAGGAACTGGCCGACCGCATCGCGCTGAAATACAGCATCAAGAACGTTACCGGTCTGAACCTGCGCCCGCTTCTCGCCTATGACGACCCGTTCGACATCATGGCCCACTCAATGGTAGGTTCCGAAGGTACCCTGGCGTTCCTGTCGGAGGTAACGATGAAAACCCTTCACGACTACAAATACAAGGCATCGGCCATGGTCTACTTCCTTACCATGCGAGAGAGCTGTGAGGCCGTTGTGGCCATGAAGAAGCTGAAGGCAGGCGAGGAAGACCTGAAGATGAGCGCCGAGAACCTGGTGGTGAAGAGCGCCGAGATGCTCGACTACAAGTCGCTTTCATCGGTCGACGACCCTGTCTACCTGCAATACAAGAAAGATGTGGATGCAGGCAAGATAGCCGGTGTGAAGCCAGGCGACTACCACAACCTCACCGCCATCCTCACTGAGACGAAGGGCATCACCCACGAACAGCTGCTTGAGAAGATTGAGAAGATCCAGGAATGCCTGAAGCAGTTCAGCCTTTACATCCCCGCCGAGTTCACCGAAGACCCCGCCATCTATGGCAAGTACTGGGCCATCCGCTCGGGCATCTTTCCCTCTGTGGGTGGAACCCGTCCTGTTGGCACGTCATGCCTCATAGAAGACGTTGCCTTCCACATCGACGACCTGCCCGAGGCCACCGTAAAACTGCAGAAACTCATCGCCGACCATGGCTACGATGACGCCTGCATCTACGGCCATGCATTTGAGGGCAACTACCACTTCATCCTGAACCAGAGTTTCAAGAGCGATAGCGAGGTGAAACGTTACGAGGAGATGATGCGCGCCGTAGCCCGCCTGGTGGTGGAGGAGTACGACGGTTCGCTGAAAGCCGAGCATGGCACAGGGCGCAACATGGCTCCCTTCGTGAAATACGAATGGAAAGACAAAGCCTACGAGGCCATGAAAGAGCTGAAGTCGATTTTCGACCCCGAAGGGCTCCTCAACCAAGGTGTGATCTTCAATGATGACCCCGAGTGCTTCATCAAGTGTCTGAAGCCCCTTCCTGTGCTCGACTATGACTTTGACAAAGTGCCCGATGGTGGTGTGTTCCTGACGCTTGAAGGCGGTAAGAAATCCACGGCCAAGGAGACCATAGAGGCTGTGAAGCGCGCCAACAAGTGTATAGAATGCGGATTCTGCGAGGTCAACTGTATGTCGTGTGGTCTCACCCTCTCCTCCCGAATGCGTATCGCCGTGCAGCGAGAGATCCGCGAACTTGAAGCCACTGGTGCCGACCCCGAGCGTGCCGCCCGTCTGCGCAAGCAGTACAAATACTATGGCGACCAGACCTGCGCTACCGATGGTCTGTGCTCCACCTCATGCCCGATGAAGATCAACACCGGAGAACTGACCCACCTCATCCGCCAGATGGACATGCTCAACAACAAGATGGGCTACAAGGTGGGAGAATTTGCCGCCAATCACATGGGAGGCATCAAATCGGGTCTTCGCATAGTGCTCGATGTGGCTCACCTGGGCCATGTGACGCTGGGACCGAAGGCGATGACCAGTGTATGCCGTGCCATGAACAAGATGGGCCTTCCGCTCTGGACTACCGCCATGCCCAAGAAGCACAAGCAACCCAAGCCCGGCACACATGTGGGCAAGGCCGAGAAAGAAGACCTGAAGGTGGTCTATTTCCCCAGTTGCATCAACCAGACGATGGGACTTGCCAAAGGTGCCCCTGTAGACCTGCCTCTGGTCGACGAGGTATGCAGTCTGCTCAACAAGGCCGGATACGAGGTGATATTCCCAGAAAACATGCACAAGATGTGCTGCGGACAGATTTGGGAGAGCAAGGGCATGCTTGATATCGCCGACCGGAAGAGTGGCGAGTTGGAGGACGCGTTGTGGAAGGCAAGCGAGCAGGGCCGCTACCCAGTGCTGTGTGCCCAGAGTCCCTGTCTGCACCGCATGAAGAAGGTGATGACGCGTTTCAAGCTCTATGAGCCAGCCGAGTTTATCATGACCTATCTGAAAGACCGTCTCGACTTCCATCCCATCGACCGTCACATCGCGTTGCACATCACCTGCTCCACCCGCGAGATGGGTGTGGCCGACGACCTGATAGCCCTTGCCCGTCTCTGCTCCAACAATGTGTACCTGCCCGAGGGTGTGGGTTGCTGCGGATTTGCCGGCGACCGAGGATTCACATTCCCCGAGATGAACAAGTATGCACTCCGCAAACTCCGTCCGCAGAT
>ONSV01000038.1 GCA_900320585.1 uncultured Prevotellaceae bacterium
AGAAAGAACCGCGAACACGCTCCGCCGTCGAACAAATGGGCTTTCCGGTGTCTGGCTGCGGAACTCGCGGCTTCGCCGCTCAGACAGTCCTCGCCCGAGACGACACCGAAAAGCCTCATTTGTTACCGACGGCTCCCGCTATCGTTCGCCCAGCTAACACCCCGCCACTTGTCGTAGCAGACTTGCGAGGCGGTTTTGATTATGATCTCTTCTTCTTCTCGGACAAGTTTGAACTTGCGAGACTTGAATAAAATCTTGGCTTCCGCCTGCCATTTCTTGCCATGGCAATGCTCAAGCAAGCTTGGCTTTTTTTTGATGAAATCGGACAGGAAAAATAAGTGATTCGGCCGTTTGTCCGATATTCCATTCATGGTCTGATGCGTTTTTGGTGTTTTGTGGAAAAATGTTTGGAACGAGGGCAAAACCGGTGGTATCTTTGCAATGTCAAAAGACAACAAGTGAAATAGAAAAGACATGGTTTTGATTCATATATTTAGGTTTATTTTAGGTTATTAGGTTTTAGGTTAGTATGGTAGTGTTGATTTGCATGGTGGTAAATTGAAAATTTGGAATCCATCAGCATATTGATTACAAGCGGTGCCACAGGCGTGTGGCACCGCGCTTTTTTTGTGTTGTCTTCGGGTTTCGAACATTTGCTGCTTCGCAGCGAATATAGGATGCGCCTCAACAATAAAAACAAAATCTTCGATATTTGTTTTGTATTGTCTTCGGCTTTCACTATATTTGTGGGGGGAAAAGAGAACATTAACACTATATACAATTCAACCATGGATAAGAAGAAAAACACAGACCTTGGCCGCCGCGCATTCTTGCGTCGCCTGGGTATAGGGGCTGGTTCGGCTATGGCCATGATGGCCCTTGAGCCCATTGGCGCACTTGCCCGTCCGGCCAGCAAACCGTTCATCGTACCCGGTAAGGACGATGAGCCTGTGCGAATGACCTATCGTGTGCTGCATGGCACCAACGAGCAAGTGTCGCTGCTGGGCTTCGGCATGATGCGCTTGCCCAACGACCAAGACCAGGTGAACGAGATGGTTGACTATGCCATAGCACATGGTGTCAACTATTTCGATACGGCACCGATGTATATGGGAGGACGTTCGGAAGTGCTCATGGGCAATGCACTCTCACGCCACCCTCGCGACAAATACTATGTGGCCACGAAGATGTCGAACCAGAATCCCAGCCTGTGGGACTTCGACAAGGCAAAGGAGATGTACCTGAAGTCGTTCGAGCGGCTGAAGGTCGACCATATCGACTATTACCTGCTTCATGCTATTGGTGGTGGTGGAGTGGATAACCTGCACAGCAGGTTCATTGACAACGGAATACTCGACTTCTTGCTTGCCGAGCGAAAGGCAGGGCGCATACGCCATTTGGGCTTCTCCTATCATGGCGACGTGAGTGCCTTCGACTGGCTGCTCGACCATCAGGACGACTACCATTGGGACTTCGTGCAGATACAGATGAACTACCTCGACTGGCGCCATGCCTCCATCCGTGGCGGTCGCCGCCATGATGCCGATGCCGAGTATCTCTACAACAAGTGCGAGAAGACAGGTGTGCAGTGTGTGCTCATGGAGCCCCTACGTGGTGGAGCGCTTGCCAAGGTGCCCGCCGAGGTGGAACAGGAACTCAAGGCCATGCGGCCCGACGACAGTCCTGCCCGTTGGGCATTCCGCTGGGTGGGCTCGCACCCCAATGTGCTCACCGCCCTGAGCGGCATGAACAGGATGGACCATGTGGTGGAGAATATAGCCACCTACTCGCCCCTCGACCCATGCACCGATGCCGAGAATGCTCTCATGGCTGCCATGGCCGACAAGATTGCAGGTGTGCCCACCATTCCCTGCACCACCTGCGAGTATTGCATGCCTTGTCCGTTTGGCGTCAACATCCCGGGCAATTTCGCTTATTACAACGAGGCCGTGCGCGAGAAGATCATTCCGCTGCCCGCTCCTGATGCCGCCGACTTCGCCCAGCGCCGCCAGCAGTTCGCCGAGGGCTTTAGGAAAGCCCTTCCCGATGCCAAGACATGGGCCCATAGTTGCCAGGACTGCGAGGAGTGCCTCTCGAAGTGCCCGCAGCAGATACGTATCCCCAACCAGATGGCCCGCATCGTAGAGACCCTTGGACGGGGCTGATGTTTGACCATCCTATGTGAAGAATCCCCAAAAGTGAGCCGAAAAGCCACTTTTGGGGATTTATACTTGGTTCTGCTTTTCAAGTTGAAAGGAGATAAGTAGTTGGGCGAAAGCGAAACTTCTAGTAGTTATTTTGCTCTTGAAAGCCAAAAGTCCCTCACGTCGCTCCAGTGATAATAAGGAGCATTGTCAGTAGGCAAGGGTAGGGTGGCTTCTTTCTCATTCAGCAGGATCTTCACCAGCACATCAGGGTCGTTGTCGTCTGAGCGGTAGAATATCACTTGAAAATTGCCGGCCATGGGATAGATGTGGTAGTTCCTCCATCCGGCAGCCTCTATTTCATCGGCCGTGTTCCAGTCATGGTCCAGGTCGTTCAGTCCCATCAGGCAGACGGAAGGCAGCAGCACAATCTCATGACCAAAACGCAGATGCGCGGCAATGCCACCTTTGGCAATGGCCTCGTCGGCATCCTCAACCAAGCGGTTGAGCAGTGTCTTGGCTTTTGTTCCTTTATGGTAACTGTTGTATGATTTCACATTCATCACCCTCCAGCCTTCATACAGTTCCTCGTCGGTGAAAATGTCGTACAACGAAAGGCTGTCGCCCAAGTCGCTGTTCTGCACCGAAGAAATCACTGAGAAAAGCGAATTGAAAAGGTCGGTGGTATCCACATTCTCCTTGATATAACTGATGTCGGAGATGAGCTCACGCGCTACGCGAAGACTGTGTATCTTTGGTTCAGTGATGGATTTCGAGGTGATGGTCCGGGGAATATCAGCGTCTCTTACGGCCAAAGCATTGCTGTAGAATCCAGAGAGCAGGAATGGCATATCCTGTTCGCTGGCTCTCTCTTCTATCCTCAGTTTCGGATTGAACGCTTTCAGTTCCATCACAGCGCCCGACATCGAAAGGATGCAACGGGTGTAGACGGTGCTGCGGGCATCGACGAGGGCGCCATCGCCGAACACCTCTGGGAAATTCTTTGCCATCCTTCTCCCAATCCCTTGCCACTGCCGCGTCCCGACTGGCGACAGTTCCTCGTAACGCCCGTCGGCGTCGTTGGCGATGGCTTTAAGGCCTGTGAGTATTTTTTTGCCAAAGGCGCTGAGCACTCCTTGTCCTTCGGCGGCTTGTAGAATGTCGATGGGCTTATTGTAGAAAGTGGCGTTGTTCATCCAGCGCGACCCGTGCCGTCCGTAATGACTGATGTAGAAAGGCTTCTTGCCGGCAGGGGAAGGCGAGAGCGTGTCTTGAAGCGGACCGGGGTAGGCTGTGATGTAGTGGCCCGAGAGAAGCACGTTGTCGGCAATCTCCTCACGGGCTGTCTGACTCCGGCTGCTCAGGAAGAACAGCGAGAAAATCGTGATAAGAACAAGGATTCTATTCATACCTTTGTTTTTCATTTATTTGCCTAGGATGATGTTGATGATTTCTGTCACATCCAACATGTTCACATAATTGTCGTTGTTGATGTCGCCTCTGATCATATGGCCGTTCTCCAATATCACGTCGACATTCATGCCGCTGTGAACTTCCTCTATCGTCAACGTGTTGTCGCTGTCCAGTTGATCGGTTACGTTCTCATCGTCAACCATCACTTTATTGATGTTCCATCCCTCATTGGGCCTGATATGTAAGGTCACGGGGCGGCCTTCGTCAACGTCAATTTGCACACTCCCGTTTTCACCTTGGCAAAGGGTGATGTAGGGGGCGCGCTCTGCGAAAACAGCCTCTACCAGTGTGTTTCCGGTGAGAGCCTGACAGGCAAGCGTATCGCCACGCATGCTGCCGACATGGTCTTCGTCGTTCAGATAAACATGCTGCAGGACATGGTCCACTCCTGCCTTCACGACCAGTTCTACCTTTTGTCCTCGTGGCAACGTGATGGTATTCCCGTCTGTCATCTCTTCATTGTTGTATACGATGCATCCTTCGCCTTTTATGGCTATCGAGAGGAGCACGTCGTCTGCCGACAAGGTGTTGTCGGTGATATGAGCGAAAAGCGACCATCCTTTTGCCTCATGGTAGACCTTGTTACACCCTTGGGGTACGGTTACCACAATGCTGGAACGGTTGGTGCCGGCGAAACTGTCCATGATACCACTGCCCGACAACGATGGAGGCTGGGTGTTGTCAACGTGTATTTGCTGAATGAGGCTGCATCCCTTGAAAGCGGCTCTTCCTATATAGACGAGCGAGGAGGGAAAGTTAAGTCTCGTAAGGCTCTTGCAGTCGGTGAAGGCATAATGTCCGATGCTGTCTATGCCTGGGCAAATATTGGCTTGTTCGAGTTTTGCACAACCATAGAAAGCCCTTTCGCCGATGCGCTTCACACTATTGGGAAGGGCCACCTCTTGCAGTTGGTCGGCATAAAGGAAGGCCCCATCGCCTATCACTGTCGTAGTATAGGTTGTCGCACCGTTCCTGACAGTGCTTGGCAGGGTTAGTTTTCCGGTGTAGGGCAGCGTGTCGTTGCGTATCACTTCCACTGTCTTATCTGAAGACGAGAGCACATGGTAAGTCACGCCATTTACGACAAAGTCGGTGGCGTTTCCATACTGTTGCCAGCACATCAGTCCCAGGAGTATGATAAAAAGGTGTTTGTTCTTCTTCATGGTATAATGATAACGCGATAAAATATGAAGAGTACCCATATGAGGCAATGCGACTTTTGGATAAGTCATCATCACAGCCTTGGAAAAAAGCCGGACGTATTTTTCCTATGGTGGTGGCCAATAGGGAAAATACGTCCGGTAATAGTGGGGCATCAGGCGCTACACCACCTCGATGCCCATTTTCTCGCAGAGTTTCAGGCTCAGTTCCTTGAGTTTGAACTTCTGTATTTTTCCGGAGCCCGTGAGGGGGAACTCGTCGATGAAGAACACGTATTTCGGGGTCTTGTAGCGTGCTATCTTGCCGCGGCAGAACTCCTGCACGTCCTCAGGCTCCATCTTCACCCCTTCTTGCAGGATGATGAAGGCGCCCACCTGCTCGCCATATTTCTTCGACGGCACGGCGGCCACCTGCACGTCCTTGATGCCCGGCATGTGGTAGAGGAACTCCTCTATCTCGCGTGGGTAGACATTCTCGCCGCCACGGATAATCATGTCCTTGATGCGGCCCGTGATGCGGTAGTAGCCCAGCTCGTCTTTCACGCCCAGGTCGCCCGAGTGCAGGAATCCGTTCTTGTCGATGACCTCGGCAGTGGCCTCCGGGTTCTTGTAGTAGCCCTTCATCACGTTGAAGCCACGGCAGCACATCTCGCCCTGCACCCCCACGGGGCATTCCTCGCCCGTTTCGGGGTCGAGCACTTTCACCTCGACGAAGGGGAAGTCGCGGCCCACCGTGGTGCACCGCTGCTCAAAGGTGTCGTGGATGTTCGACTGCGTCATGCCCGGCGACGATTCCGTGAGTCCGTACACGCTGGTGATGGTCATGAACATCTTCTCGCTCACCTGCTTCATCAGTTCTACGGGACATAGCGAACCTGCCATGATGCCCGTGCGCAGCGAGCTCATGTCGAACATGTCGAACATGGGGTGGGTGAGCTCGGCGATGAACATCGTGGGAACGCCATAGAGGGCCGTGCACCGCTCCTTGTGCACCGAGGCCAGCACCACCAGTGGGTCGAATTTCTCCACCATCACCTGGGTGCAGCCATGCGTGAGGCAGTTCATCGTGGCAAGCACCACGCCGAAGCAGTGGAACAGCGGCACGCACACGCAGAGTTTGTCGTTCTGCGTGAACTCCATGTTCTCGCCTGTGATATAGCCATCGTTGGTGATGTTGTAGTGGGTGAGCATCACGCCCTTGGGGAATCCGGTGGTGCCAGAGGTGTACTGCATGTTCACCACGTCGTGGCAACTTACGTTGCGCTTCATCTCCTCCAGATGGTCGTCGTCGATGTTCTTGCCCAAAAGCAGCAGTTCGGCGGTGTTGTACATGCCGCGGTATTTCTCCCGTCCGATGAACACCACGTTCTTCATGCAGGGGAACCGCTCGCTCTTCAGGTGTCCGCGCTCGCAGAACTTCAGCTCAGGAAGCATCTTGTAGGTCATGTCCACATAGTCGCACTCCCAGGTGCCGTCGGTGATGCAGAGGGTGTGCATGTCGGAGTTCTCGCACAGGTATTCCAACTCGCTCTGCTTGTAGTTGGTGTTCACCGTCACGAGCACAGCGCCGATTTTCGCCGTGGCATAGAGGAAGGTGAGCCAGTCGGGCACGTTGGTGGCCCAAATGCCCACGTTGCTGCCCTTCTTCACGCCGATGGCCAGCAAGCCTTTCGCCAGGTTGTCGACACGCTGGTTGAACACCTTCCACGTGAAGCGAAGGTCGCGGTCGGAGTATACGATGTATTCTTTGTCGGGGGTGGTCTCGGCCCAGTACTCGAGCCAGCCGCCCAGGGTTCTCTCTGATAATTGCATGGCGTTGGTGGGTTTAGAACGGGATGTAGACAACGGCGAGAATCTGTGCTGCCTTGCCGGCCTTGCCGTGCACGTGGTGCTCCACGATGGAGTCGTAGAAGATGCTGTCGCCCTTGCCAAGGGTGTATTTCTCCTTGCCGTAGTCAATCTCTATCTCGCCGTCCATCACGAAGATGAACTCCTCGCCCTCGTGGGCAGAGAGCTTGAACTGTCGCTCCTCGCTGGGCTGGATGTCGATAACGAAGGGTTCCATGTGGCGCCCCATTTTCTGCTTGGCCAGCGAGTGGTACTCCATGTGCTTGCGTGCGTCGGTGGTGCCATTTGAGAAGCTGATGCTGTCGGCGCGCTCCTCGGCGCGGCATACCACGGGTCCTAATTCGTCGTTGTCGTCGAGGAATGTGCCCAGGCGTACGCCAAGGGCCCTGGCTATCTTGATGAGCGGCCCCAACGAGGGCAGGTATTCGTCGTTCTCGATGGAGTTGATTTGGTCGACCGACATGCCGGTGCGCTCTGCGATTTCCTCAACGGAGATGAGTTTTGATTCCCTGATGCTTTTGATTTTGGAACCAACGATAGTGCTGTTCTCAGACATTATTTCTATGATATGTTAGTGAAAATTGCGGCAAAGTTACGAATTAAAGTTGAATAACCATTTGTTTTTGACAAAAAAGAAGCAATAATGGGTGTTTTATTTGCAATTTGTTGCAATTTGTCGTCGGGTATCTGTTGCTGTTTTGAAGAAAAAGCGCATTTTTCTGAATAAAATCGCATTATTTCTCGTCGGAAAGTGTTAACTTTGCAATTAAAGTTGTTGAGACGAGAGATAGTCTTCAACTGCCTAACACGAAAACTCGATACAGGCCAGCAGCCTGTTCTTCTAAGGAGAATAGAAAAAGTGCCGTCAGCCTATCCGATCCTACAAGCACCACAAACACCAGAGGGGATGTCGGAGGCAGAGAGCACTTAAGCATAGAGTGTGGGCTGACGGATTCAAGTATTCCCCAATGTGGTGTTGTGTAGGACTTGGAAACGACAGAGCCACACTCTTTTTTTCCTAAGTATGAATTTCAGTGCAAAGTTATGGCTTGTGATGCAAACCTAATTTAACAAATGTTGCAATTGTTATGAATTATCGTTCAATGATATTGTTGTTGGTGGTGATGGCCGCAATGGTATTTGTGCCCCTCGCCACATCCTGCAACCGTGACAAGCCCCAATATGTAATCGGTGTGTCGCAGTGTTCGGAAGATATCTGGCGCGACAAGCAGAATGCGGAGTTGCGTCTGGGCGCATATTTCCATGACAATGTGGAACTGCGCTTTGCCGTAGCCTACGACAGTGATGAGCGCCAGGTGCAGCAAATCGACAGTCTGGTGGCCACGGGCATCCATTTGCTCATCGTGGCACCCAATCAGGTGTCGACCATTTCGCCCGCCATCGACCGTGCTTTCGACAAAGGCATTCCTGTCATCGTGTTTGAGCGGAAGACCAACTCGCAAAAGTATACCGCCTACATTGGTGCCGACAACTATGAGATGGGACAGATCATGGGCGACTATGTGGCAGATAGGATGAACGGGACGGGAACTGTGATGGAAGTGATGGGCCTGAAAGGTTCGTCGCCCGCCATCGAGCGTCACAAAGGCTTTGTCGACGCGCTGAAAGCACATCCTGGCATCCACTTGCTCGCTACTCTCCAAGGCGACTGGACCGAGGAGAGCGCCTACCAGGCCGTGAAGGCCTATGATGGTGATTTCTCCACCGTCGACTTCGTCTTTGGCCAGAACGACCGCATGGCCATGGGCGTGCGCCAGGCCCTTATCGAGCAGCGTGGCGGACAGGCATCCTTGCCGATGTTCTGCGGCATCGACGGTCTGGCAGGCAAAAACGGGGGCATACAATTGGTGCGCGACTCCATCCTCGATGCCACCTATATCTATCCCACCCGCGGCGACCAGCTCCTTCAGCTCGCCATGGATATCCTTGATGGCAAGCCATACGACAAGGAAGTGCGGCTGATGTCGGCCCTCGTCACGCGCGAGAATGCCAATGTGCTGCTGATGGAGAACGAGGAGATCGTGCGTCAGTCGGCCTACATCGACCAACTCCACGACATGGCCAATGGATACCTGAAGAAACTCAGCAACCAGCGGCTGCTCACGCTCTTTACCATTGGTATCGTTGCCTTGTTGCTCGTCGTGCTCGTCATCATCTACATGTATCACCTGCAGCGAGCCAAAATTGCCGAGGAGCGCGAGCAGATGGCCCACGCCCAACTCGATTTCTACACCCAGGTGAGCCATCAGCTGCGCACGCCCCTCACGCTGATTGAGGGACCCCTCGACCAATTGGCCGACACGCCCGACATGCGTCAGGCGAGCGACGCAACAGCACAGATGCTGGCCATCGTAAGGCGCAACACCGCCCAGCTCTCGGGCTTGGTCAACCAGATTCTCGATGCCCAGGTCGGCGCCGACGCGAAAGACCTTGTCCAGGACGAGATGGATGCCATCACCGTGATGGATGCCGGCCAATCCGATGCTGCAGGCACACCTTCTGAGGTTACGGCAGGCACTGCGCCTGCCGACAGCGGCGAGCAGCCCCGCTTGCTCATCGTCGACGACAATGCCGATATCCGCACCTATTTGCGCACCATCCTTCAAGGGCAATATCAAGTGAGCGAGGCCCCCGACGGGCAGAAGGGCCTCGAGGTGGCCTGTGAGGAGGTGCCCGACCTCATCGTGAGCGATGTGATGATGCCAGTGATGAACGGACTGGAGTTCTGCCTGCGTGTGAAGAACGACACCATCACCTCTCACATCCCCGTCATCCTGCTCACCGCAAGGGCACTCAGCAAGCACCAGATCGAGGGCTATGAGAGCGGTGCCGACGCCTATATCACAAAGCCTTTCTCTGCCGACCTGCTTTTAGCGCGCATCAGCAACTTGCTCCGCAGCCGGCATAAGCTCAAGGACATCTGGGGCAGTGGCCTCTCGCCCAAGGAGCCTGTTGTCATCGAGGAGCCTGTCGTACCCGAGCCGAAGGATACCCAGATGCCGGCCTCTGCACCCAGGTTCTCCCCATCCGAGTTGCGTGACAATGAGTTCATCGCACGTTTCAAGAAAGTTGTCGACGAGCGCCTCGCCGACAGTGACCTCAGCGTTGAGGACATCGCCTCCGACATGCACCTGAGCCGAGTGCAACTCTACCGCAAGGTGAAGGCCCTTACCGGAGCCACTCCTGTGGAGTTGCTGCGCAAGGCCCGCCTCACCCGTGGGCGGCAACTGCTCGAGACCACCAGCAAGAACATCTCCGAGGTGGCCTATGAGGTGGGCTTCTCCGCCCCCAGCTACTTCACCAAATGTTACAAAGACGAGTTTGGCACCCTTCCTGGCGAGGGTAGATAATCCTCGGGTGTTTACAGAGAATTTCCTTTTTTTTTCGCAAAAATCGTTCATCGAGTAGAAAATTTGTTTCATGTAACAAATCTCCACTGCGATGAACGATTTGTTTTATCCTGTTTTTCTGTAGGTTGGTACTTTTGCGGCAGATATTTTGTTAATCATAAAGTACTAACCAAAACGTTAAAGCAATGAAACAACAGGAAATTGCGATGAGTAAAGCGCCAATGGGCTTCAACGGCCTTTGGCCCCACATGAGCAATTTGTGCAAAAGATTTCTTCTTGGCATGATGCTGGTGTTTGCAAGTACCTTGACGTATGCGCAAACAGAGATTACAGGCACCATCGTCGATGAGACCGGAGAGGGTGTCATCGGCGCTACCATTATGGAGAAAGGAACATCCAACGGCACCGTGACCGACCTGGATGGTAACTTCACCCTGAAGGTTGAGCCTGGCAAGACACTGGTCATTACCTATATCGGCTACGATGCCGTGGAGGTGGCCGCCGCTCCCAACCTCAACATCTCGCTGAAAGAGAATGCCAGCGAACTGGCCGAGGTGGTTGTCACCGGTTACACCACACAGCGTAAGGCCGACCTTACCGGTTCGGTGGCTGTGGTGAAGACCGATGAGCTGAAAACCTCCTCCGACACCGACCCCATGCGTGCCTTGCAAGGAAAGGTTCCCGGCATGACCATCACAAGCGATGGTTCGCCTGTGGGTGCCGGTAGGGTGCGTATCCGTGGTATCGGTTCGTTCAACACGTCGCAAGACCCGCTCTTCATTATCGACGGTGTGCCTACGACCACCAACCTCAACACGCTCAACATGAACGATATCGAGTCGATGCAGGTATTGAAGGATGCCGCCTCGGCTTCTATCTACGGTTCGCGTGCTGCCAATGGTGTGATCATCATCACCACCCGTTCGGGCAAGAAGGGCGACAAGGTGAAGGTGGACTTCTCGGCCAACCTCACCGCACAGTT
This sequence comes from uncultured Prevotellaceae bacterium, assembly GCA_900320585.1. Taxonomy (GTDB): domain Bacteria; phylum Bacteroidota; class Bacteroidia; order Bacteroidales; family Bacteroidaceae; genus Prevotella. Next base: position 10,979 of record ONSV01000038.1, read on the forward strand.
CTACAACTCGCAGACCATGATGAAGCTGGCCAATACAGCCGAGTATGCCACCTCGATGGCACAGGCCGCCCTCAACGACGGTCTCGACCCCGTGGCCTACGCTTCCAACTATGGTCTGAACCTGAAAGCTTCGGCTGGTACGCCCATCCGCGCCTATGACCCGGCCACAGGTCAGTTTATTGACTATACGGTGAACGGTCTCTACGATGGCTTCATCAACTCGAAGAAAACCATGCGCTTCAGCGACACCGACTGGCTCGACCAGATTTCGCGCACCGGTTTCTCGCAGAACTACGACATTTCTATCTCGAACGCCACTGAGAAGAGCTCGGCCCTGGTTTCGTTCGGCTACAAGAAAACCAACGGTATCCTCAAGTACACCGACTTCGAGAGTCTGTCGGGACGTATCAATACCAGCTACAAGGTGAACAAGCTCATCACCATTGGTGAGAACCTTACCATCACCTACTCCAACCAGGTTGACTGCCAGCCACTGGAGAACGCCCTGAAGATGGCGCCCACCGTGCCCGTATACGAAGAGGATGGCAAGACTTTCTCGGGTCCTGTGGGTGGTATGAGCGACCGTCAGAACCCGCTCCGCGAGCTCTATCACAACCGCGACAACAGGCTGAAGATCTGGCGTATCTTCGGTAATGGCTATGTCAACATCACCCCGATTAAGGGATTGGTGCTGCGCTCAAGCTTCGGTATCGACTACGACGCAGGCTTCATCCACAGCGTGACCTACACCTGGCACTCCGACGTGGTGAACAACAGCACTCCAGCTGCTACCGTATCACAGGCCAATGACATGAAGTGGACATGGTCGAACACCGCTACCTATAACTTCAACATTGGTCCGGAGCACACCTTCGACCTGCTTGCCGGTATCGAGCTTCACAGCCAGACCCGCGACGACTTCGCCAGCTACGCCCAGATGTATGCCATTGAGAACTACGACTATATGTGGCCCAACGCCTCCACTGGCACACAGCGCGCCTCGGGTATCGAGGAGGGCTATCACCTCGTGTCGTTCTTCGGCAAAGTGAACTACAACTGGAAAGACCTGATCCTCGCCTCGTTCACCATCCGTCACGACGGTTCCTCACGCTTCGGTGAGAACAACCGCTACGGTACCTTCCCCGCCTTCACTCTCGGTTACCGTGTCTCGCAGCACCTCAACCAAGACTGGATCAACGACATGAAGCTCCGCGCATCATGGGGTGCCACTGGTAACCAGGCCATTTCCAACTATGCCCGCTACGGACTCTATGCCGCTACCTATGGCGGTGGCCGCAACGAGTCGACTGCCTACGACCTCGCACTGGCCGGTTCGGGTATCTTCCCCTCAGGCTTCCGTGCCACTCAGGCCCAGAACAACAACCTGAAATGGGAGACCACCACACAGTGGAACTTCGGTATCGACTACACCCTTTTCAACAGTCACCTCTATGGTAGTATCGATGCCTATGTGAAGAAGGTGAAAGACATGCTAATCAATCCCGCTTACCTCGGATCGATGGGTGAGGGCGGTGCTTCCTGGCTCAACGGACCAAGCCTGCAGAACTGGGGTATGGAGTTCGCCGCCGGCTATCGCGGCACCACAGCCTACGGACTGAGATACAACATCAACGGCAACCTCGACTTCTTCCGCAACAAGGTGACCTATTTGCCCGAGACCACCACTGGTTCGTATGCTCACACCTCGAAGCAGAACCTCGTAGAGGCTGAGAAGCCCTATGGCTCAATCGTGGGTTATGTGGTAGACGGACTCTTCCAGAGCCGTGAGGATGTGCTTGCCAGCGGACAAGAGAACGCCCGTATTGGTGGACTGAAATATGCCGACCTCGATGGTAACGGTGTCATCAATGAGAACGACCAGACCTGGATTTTCAATCCCGTGCCCAACTTCTCATGGGGTCTCAATGTTGACCTGAGCTACAAGAACTTCGACTTCTCCATGTTCTGGCAGGGTGTCGCAGGACAGGATGTCTACAACAACCAGAAATTCCAGACCGACTTCTACAGCATCACCGATGCTGGCTCGAACAAGGGTAACCGCATGCTTGGTGCATGGACCACAGCCAACACAGGCTCCACCATCCCGGCCCTCACCACCAACAACACCGGCAACGAAGGCAGGGCAAGCAGCTACTTCGTGGAGAACGGTTCATACGCAAAACTGCGCCAGGTGCAGATTGGCTACAACCTGCCCGCCGCATTCATCGAGAAACTCAAGATGAGCAGCGCACGCATATACATCTCGGGTCACAACCTGCTCACCATCAAGAGCAGCAGCCTGACCTGCTCTGACCCTGAGAATCCCAACTGGGCTTATCCTAACAGCACCTCGTTCTCATTCGGAATCCAAACATCGTTCTAATACACAAAAAAAGGAAATCAATTATGAAAGCAATATATCAAGCAATCTGTGCAGGACTCCTGCTCTGCGGTACGCTGACTTCTTGCGACGATTTCATCGACGTAACGCCAAAGGGTGTCATCAGCGAGGAACTCGCCATGAGTCAACCCAACGAGATGGTGACGTCGGCTTATGCCAAACTCGGTGACGACTGGTATACCTATCCTTTCAACCTCTGGCCCTATGGCGACCTCACCAGCGACGATGCACTGAAAGGCGGTTCGGGAACCACCGACACCAACTACCATCCCTTCGAGGTATGGTCGACACTCACCGCTTCCACTCCCGACCATATGGACGAGATGTGGTATCACCTCTACTGCTCCATCAGCCGCTGCAACCGTGCCCTGGTGTCGCTCGAGGAATATGGTGACGACAAGCTGGGTGCTGCCACCCGCGCTATCCGTGAGGGCGAGGTAAGATTCCTCCGCGCACACTTCTACTTCAAGCTCGTGCAACTCTGGAACCAGGTGCCCTGGGTCGATGAGGAAGTCTACCGCAACCACACCGAGGAGCAGACGCCCAACAACCAGTTCACTCATGAGGAGTTGATGAACAAGATCGTGGCCGACTTCAAGGCTGCCTACGACGTGCTTCCCGTGAATCAGGCCGAAGGTGGAAGGGCCAACAAGATCGCAGCTGCTGCCTATCTGGCCAAGTGCTATCTCACCATGGCTTGGGGCGACGGCTATGAGGCCAACACCGGCGTGAGCCACATCAACAACCAGTATATGCAGGAAGTGCTGAAATACACCCAGGAGGTGCAGCAGTCGAGCTACGGCTATCTGGAGGACTATGGCGACATCTTCCTGCCCGAGTACAAGAACTCGAAGGAGAGCATCTTCGCCGTGCAGCATTCCGACTATCAGGACGACAATACCCTCTATGGACGTGGCAACTGGAGCAACATGCTCAACGGATGCTGGGGCATGTGGTCGTGCGGATGGGACTTCCACAAGCCATCGCAGAACCTGGTCAATGCCTTCAAGACCAAGGACGGACTCCCAATGTTCAATGATTACAACAAGGAGATTGCCTATCCCATCAATGGCGTGCCAACCGCACAGAAATGGGATCCGCGCCTCTTCCACACCGTGGGTATGCCTACTTTCCCCTACAAGTATGAGGTGGAGTATACCATGACCAAGGACAACTCGCGTACTCCCAACACCTATGGCTACTATGCCTCACTGAAGGAAGTGCCACAGCGTTCGAAGGGCGAGACCTTCGACAATCCCTGGCAGGCCTTTGCCATGAACGACTATGTGCTCCGCTATACCGACGTCATGCTGATGCGTGCTGAGGCACTCATCGAGACAGGTTCGCTCGAGGAGGCACGCACCATCATCAACAACATCCGCCAGCGTGCCAAGAACTCCGTGGCCAAGCACATCAGCTATGCTGCCGACCAGTGCGACATCGCCCTCTATCCCAATTCCTACTTCCAGACCAAGGAGCAGGCTCGCCAGTGCTTGCAGTGGGAGCGCCGTCTTGAGCTCGCCATGGAGAATGGCCGCTACTTCGACCTCCGCCGCTGGGGCATCGCCTCACAGACCCTCAACAAGTTCTTTGAGACCGAGCAAAACAGCGTGTACGACGGACAGACCTATGCACAGTATTATAAGGATGCACACTACACGGCAGGCAAGAACGAGTATTTCCCGATACCTTACATCCAGCTCTTCTACGTGCCCGGACTCTATACTCAGAACAAAGGCTATTAGAATCACACTTTAATCATCGAATATTATGACTACGAAGATAAACAGACAAACACTGATAAGTCTTTCATTTATCATTTGTCAATGCATTGTGGGCATGGTGCTGACATCGTGCCAGGACAAGGACTATGATCGCGATGCCATGGTGCTCAGCGCTCCCGACGCCAGCCAGATCACTGGCGCGCTCAATGGCGACAACTACACATGGAGTTGGCCCTCACAGAGTGGACAGATGCAGGTGACCATTTACCGCAACGGTACGCTCTCCTCCAACGAGATTGTATCGGGCACCAGCTTCACCCAGGTCAACGTGCCCACCAACGTGCCTTTCGAGTATGTGTTCAAGCTTACCGACGGCACCAACTTCTCAAAGGGTGTGGTGAAGAACTACACGCGTGAGGGTGCCACCAGCATCACAGGCCTGATGATGAGTCAGCTCGACAAGGCCGGTGGATACGATGCTTTCGTAGAATGGGACAAGGCTGCCGATGCCTCAAGCATCCAGCTCACTGCCACCAACGGCAAGCGCACGATCACAGAGACTCTTCCTGGCTCAGCCACCAATTATACCATCAGAGACGTGGTGACAGGCGATACCTGGGAAGTGGTGCTGACCGCTGTCAACGAAAAAGGAACATCGCTCTCTACCAAGTCTTCGCTCCGTATTGGCAAGACCGCCATCGGATTCCTCAGCATCTATCCCACTCCTGAGGACCTTGTCAGGGATGGTGATGACGACGAGGCTTCGGCATGGCTGTGGCTGCACGACAACTATCCCACTGCCCAATACGTCTACTTCGGTAATGTGAAACAGGTCAGTGACATTGATCCTTTCCGCGTGCTCTTCTGGTTGCGCGACCTTGAGGGCGTGGGCGAGGATGCTGTATGGAGCGTACCCGAAGTAGTGGCTAACGCCACACCGGTCATCAAGGAATGGTACAAGGCTGGTGGTAGCCTCTTGCTCTGGAGCCACGCCACAACCTATATTGGCCACCTTGGACGACTCAACCTCGACGACATGAAGGCCAACGACCACGCTATCGGTACAGGTGTGGGCGGCATCAACGACGATGTGTGGAGAATGGCCGTGCAGCTGAATCCTGGAAGCCGCTTCTCGAAAGACCACTCCTCGCATCCTATCTACAAGGGTCTGGAGGTGACGTCGACCGACCGCACCAAGCTCATAGCTTTCAAGGGACCGGGTTGGACCGAAGACCACAACTGCTTGTTCTTCAACCTGCCAAGTCTGCTCACAGGCATCGGCAACCAGGAGGAGGCTTGCTACACCCAGCTCACCCAGACCTACGGCATCTATCCGCTTGGCACTTGGGATTCGCAGATCGACTGGGTCAGCCAGATGAACGTGTTCGAGGCACAGCAAGGCAACACTGAGTTCAAGGGCACCGTGCTCTGTATCGGTAACGGCGGTTGCGAGTTCTCGATGAAGAACCGCGACGGCTCGGTCGACAAGAGTGCCCGTCCGAAGAACAATATCTATCAGGACAATGTCCTCACACTCGCCAAGAACTGCTTGGAGTACCTGAAGACAAGATAATCTTTATCGATAACTGAGATACATGAAAATTAGACTTTTCAGTTCTCCTCTAATGATAGCCGTCGCCATGACGGCTATCATTGCAGGATGCTCAAAGGATGATGAGTACAAGAAAGACTACAACCCACTCATCGACGACGACCCTAAGCAGGAGCAGCCCACCGACCCACAGCAGCCCACAGTGAGTCAGCGCACGGAGCAGTTCCGCCCGCAAATCCACTTCACGCCGGAACGCAACTGGATGAACGACCCCAATGGCATGGTGTATGTCGATGGCACATACCACCTCTTCTATCAGTACAACCCTCAGGGCAACGACTGGGGTAACATGTCATGGGGGCACGCCACATCTACCGACATGCTGCACTGGAAGGAGCAGGCCGTGGCCATGACACGCGACGAGCTGGGCGACATCTTCTCGGGCTCGGCTGTAATCGACAAGAACAACACCTCTGGTTTCGGTGCCAATGCCATGGTCATCTACTACACCTCGGCCAGCGGTGCGCAGCAGCAATCGATGGCCTACAGCACCGATGGCGCCAAAACGTTCACCCGCTATTCCCAGAATCCCGTGATACCCAACAATGACGACAACCTGCGCGACCCCAAAGTGTTCTGGCATGAGGAGTCGAAGCAATGGGTGATGGCCTTGGCCAAGGGATGGAAAATGGGCATCGACTTCTATACCTCTACCGACATGAAGAACTGGACTTTCAAGAGCAATTTCTTCGTGCCGCTGTCAGGAAGGCCAAGCCTGCAATGGGAGTGCCCCGACCTGATCTCGTTCGACTATAACGGACAGAAGAAGTGGGTGCTTATCGTGAGCGTGAACCCCGGAGGACCCATCGTGGGATCGGGTACCATGTACTTCGTGGGACAGTGGGATGGCACAACCTTCACTGCCGACGAACGTGACTATCCACTCTGGCTCGACTATGGCATGGACAACTATGCTGGCGTGACCTGGAGCAACACGGGCGACCGCAAGCTGCTCATAGGCTGGATGAACAACTGGCAGTATGCCGGAGCAGTGCCCTGCTCGCCTTGGCGCTCGGCCATGACACTGCCCCGCGAGCTCAAGCTCGTGGAGTATGATGGCAAACCGCTGCTCACCTGCGGCGTTGTCAAGGAAATCGACAACATCGCCAACGCATGGCAGCCTGCATCGGACAATCTCGATGTGAGCGATGCCTACCAGTTGAGCATAACGCTTGATCTTGACAAGAACAGCACCATCACGCTGAGCAATGGGCAGGACGAGAAATTCGTGGTAGAAGTGAATGCCGGTATGCGTCTGGCTATCGTACACCGCAACGCCCAGACCGGACAAACCGGTTTCGCAGGTGCTTTCTCCATCCCGTCGATGCAGGCTCCGCTCTGCGTTGTGGGCAACACGGTGACGCTCGATTTCTTCGTCGACCAATCATCGGTCGAATTGCTTACCAGCGATGGCAGCATGTCGGTTACAAATCTTGTGTTCCCGAGGAGCATATACAATAAGCTCTCTGTATCTGGCGCCAACTATAAGGCCCAGGTAAGGCAATTGAAGAGTGTTTGGCGGTAAATGGATATGAATATTTGTTACATGAACGATTTATGCTACTAATTGAAACAACTTTTATCGTTTTGTAACAGATAAAAAAAGTATCTTTGCCACTGAAACATTGGTTCAAAATGCATAGATTATGGTTTTTAGGTGAGACAAGGTGAGAAGGTGTGCTCAGGATAACATTTTTAAAAAAAGAGATCAATAACTAAGAATATAAACTATTATGAGCACAAAAAGGAAAATAACAACCCTCGTGGCTGCCTTGTTGATGACTGTGGCCGCCAACGCACAGGCTCCTCAGATCCTTGACAACAACCATGCCCTGCAGCGCGTGCAGGTGCAAGGTCAGTATCTGTTGCTGCCCGTGCAGGAGAAAGAAGAGAACGCTCACATCGATGTGTTGGTTGACAACCAGATGAGGCAGTCGTTCAACGTGAAACTGGCAGTCGACAAGGTGGATTATTACGTGCCTGTCAACATCAAGCGGTTTGGCGCAAAATCCTTGTTGCTCGATATCACATTCCATGGCGACCGCCGCTCCACAGGAGCCGTCAAGGATTTCCTGTGCTGGAAGGAAATGCGCCAGAGCGACACCTTCGACACCCAAAACCAGGAGCGATTCCGCCCCCTCTACCACCATACTCCGCTCTATGGATGGATGAACGACCCCAACGGCATGTTCTATAAGGATGGTGTGTACCATCTTTACTTCCAATGGAACCCTTATGGCTCGCAATGGGAGAACATGAACTGGGGCCACTCCTCCACGCGCGACCTCGTGCACTGGGATAACCATGGCCTGGCCATTGAGCCCGATGCCATCGGTACCATCTTCAGCGGCTCTTGCGTGGTCGACAAGAACAACACCTCGGGCTATGGCGCAGGCAGCGTGATAGCTTTCTACACCTCGGCAGGGCACAACCAAGTGCAGTCGATGGCCTACAGCACCGACAACGGCGCCACATTCAAGAAAGTGGCCGACAACCCCATTCTCACCAGCAATGAGCCCGACTTCCGCGACCCGAAGGCCTTCTGGAATCCGGAGATTCAGAAATGGAACCTCATCCTGGCCGTTGGACAGGAGATGCGCATCTACTCGTCGCCCAACCTCAAGGACTGGACTTTCGAGAGTGCCTTTGGCAAGGGCTTCGGCTGCCATGAGGGTGTGTGGGAATGCCCCGACTTGGTGAAACTGCAGGTGCGTGGCACCGACAAGCAGTGCTGGATGCTCATCTGCAACATCAACCCCGGTGGACCCTTTGGCGGTTCGGCTACCCAGTATTTCGTGGGCGACTTCGACGGACACCGCTTCACCTGCAAGCAGAAAGACACCCGCTGGATGGATTATGGCAAGGACCACTATGCTACCGTGACCTTCGACAACGCCCCCGACGGACGCCATATCGCACTGGCATGGATGAGCAACTGGCAGTATGCCAATCAAGTGCCCACCCAGCAGTTCCGTTCGGCCAACTCCATCCCCCGCGACCTCGACCTCTTCGAGTATGAGGGCGAAATCTACTGTGGTGTCACTCCCTCGCGCGAGATGCTCACCCTCAGGGGAAAGACCGTGAAGAAGCCTACTGAGGCATGCGAGATTGTGGTCGACATGAAGTCTTCGGCCGAGATCACCCTCTCCAACACCAAGGGCGAATGCGTGGTGATGACCTATGATGCCCAGAAGCGTACCTTCGCCATGGACCGTACGAAGAGTGGCGATGCCAGCTTCAGCGACGCTTTCGCCTGCGTGACCACCGCTCCCGTCTATGGCGACATGAAGCAGCTCCGCATCTTCATCGACCGCAGCAGCATCGAGGCTATTGATGCCGAGGGACGCATGGCCATGACCAACCTGGTGTTCCCCTCCGAACCTTATAGCCTGTTGAAGGTGAAAGGCGGAAAGGCCAAGATCTACAACTATAACATAGCAGAATAAAAAAACACACATACTCCAACCCTTTATCCTTTCCTACTATGAGCAAAATCAACAAACTCGCCCTCTTCCCGCTGATGCTTTGCTTCTTCGCCATGGGTTTTGTCGACCTGGTGGGCATCGCATCCAACTATGTGAAGGAAGATCTCAACCTGAATGACTCCACCGCCAATATATTCCCGTCGCTGGTGTTCTTCTGGTTCCTCATCTTCTCCGTGCCCACAGGCATGCTGATGAACCGTATCGGACGGAAGAAGACCGTGCTGCTCTCGCTGGCCGTCACCATCCTGTCGCTGTTTATCCCGCTCTTCGGCAACAGCTTCGGCGTGATGCTCGTAGCATTCTCGCTCCTGGGCATTGGCAATGCACTGATGCAGACCTCACTCAACCCGCTGGTGTCGACAGTGCTCGGTGGGGCCAACCTCGCCTCCACACTCACCTTCGGACAGTTCGTGAAGGCCATCGCATCGTTCCTCGCACCCTACCTCGCTATGTGGGGAGCCACGGGAGTCATCCCACATCTCGGACTCGACTGGCGT
>ONSV01000151.1 GCA_900320585.1 uncultured Prevotellaceae bacterium
TTGTGATCACCCACTTCTTCCAAAGTATTGGAAAGGCAAAGGTAAGCATATTCCTGTCGTTATCGCGCCAGCTGCTTTTCCTTTTGCCCATCCTGCTTGTCCTACCCCGGTTCTTCGGACTCGATGGCGTGTGGTTAGCCCTCCCATCTTCCGACCTGATTGCCGCTATCGTGGCTTTTGCCATCATGCGCAAGTATATGATACAATTCAAGATTCAACATCAACAACAAGATAATGGCTGAAAAGAAAGTAATCATCAACGTCGGGCGCCAACTGGGCAGTGGTGGACGTGCCATCGGCAAATTGCTTGCCGAGGAGTTTGGCTGTACGTTTTTTGACAAGGAAATCCTTAACTTGGCAGCCAAGGAAAGTGGTTTCAGCGAGTCGTTCTTCGAACAGCATGATGAGCACAAGCGGTTTTTCAAATCGCTCTTCCACCTGCATACCCAGCACCTGAGCGACAACAATTTCTACACCAATAATTTTTCTGAGGAGAGTCTCTTTCAATTCCAGGCCGAAGCTATCCTCAAGGCTGCAGAGACGGGCAACTGCGTCTTCGTGGGCCGCTGTGCCGACTACATCTTGCGTGACCATCCCGAGGCTATCAACATCTTCATCACAGGCGACCTCAAGGAGCGTGCGGCCCAGGTGATGGGCCGGCATGGATGCGATTACGAAGCAGCCCTGAAAATCATCAACACCAAAGAGGGCAACCGAGCCTCCTACTATAACTACTTCACTGGGAAAAAATGGGGCCAGTGTGAGACGTACGACCTCTCTGTCAACTCTTCGTTGCTGGGCATAGAGGGCAGCGCCAAACTCATCGCCCAATACGTGAGACAAAGACTTCAACTACCAGAGGCCAAATGAAGAAGATAGGAATCATCAGCGACACCCACTCTTATTGGGATGACCGTTACGCCACTTACTTCGAGAGTTGCGATGAGATATGGCATGCGGGCGACATCTGCTCAGTGGAACTGGCCGAGCGCCTTGGAAAGGTGGCACATCTCAGGGCTGTTTGTGGCAATTGCGACGGCGGCGACCTGCGCCTGATGTTTCCAGAAATCCTCCGGTTCAAATGCGAGGAAGTGGAAGTGCTGATGAAACATATCGGAGGATATCCCGGGCGTTACGACCCCAGCATCATCCGTCAAATCACCTCCCGCCCTCCACAACTGTTCATCAGCGGCCATTCGCATATCCTGAAGGTGAAATACGACAAGACCTTGCAACTCCTGCACATCAACCCAGGCGCCGCAGGACTTCAAGGGTGGCAACAAGAGCGAACTTTGGTAAGACTGACCATCGAAGGCAATAAATTCGGCGATTGCGAGGTTATATCATTAGGAGGCAGATAGAATGGCCTGCCCACCGCAAGACATCAATCACAATATCCAATATATGAAAACATATCTCATTACCGGAGCAGCAGGTTTCATCGGAGCGAACTTCGTCAAGTACCTGCTTTACAAAAAGTACAAAGATGTGGATATCCGGCTGATCGTTCTCGACGCGCTCACCTATGCCGGCAATCTCGGCACAATCAAGGACGACATCGACGACCAGCGGTGCGTCTTCGTGAAAGGTGACATCCGCGACCGGCAACTCGCCGAGCGCTTGTTTGCCGATAACGACATCGACTTTGTGGTGAACTTCGCCGCTGAGAGCCATGTCGACCGCTCGATTGAAGATCCGCAGCTATTTCTTTCGGTCAACATTCTGGGCACACAGAACCTGCTCGATGCCGCACGCAAGGCTTGGGTGACAGGAAAGGGCGCCGACGGCTATCCTATGTGGAAGGCCGGCAAGAGATTCCACCAAGTGTCCACCGACGAGGTCTATGGCTCGCTGGGCGAGGACGGCTTCTTCACCGAGACGACACCGCTCTGCCCACATAGTCCGTATAGTGCGTCGAAGACCTCTGCCGACCTCATCGTTATGGCCTATCACGATACCTATCACATGCCCGTGACCATCACGCGCTGCTCCAACAATTATGGTCCCTACCACTTCCCCGAGAAGCTCATCCCGCTCATCATCAACAATATCCTCTCCGGCAAGCAGCTGCCTGTTTACGGAAAAGGAGAGAACGTACGCGACTGGCTCTATGTGGAAGACCATTGCAAGGCCATTGACCTGGTGGTGCGCGAGGGCCGCGAGGGTGAGGTCTACAACGTAGGTGGACACAACGAGATGAAGAACATCGACATCGTACGCCTTACCATCAAGACCATCCATGACATGATGGCGGAGAACAAAGAACTTCGCAAGGTGCTCAGAAAGCAAGAGCTCGATGAGGCGGGTGATACCAGCATCGACTGGATCAACGACTCGCTCATCACCTTTGTTGCCGACCGTCTGGGCCATGACATGCGCTATGCCATAGACCCGACGAAGATCAAGGACGAACTGGGCTGGTATCCGGAGACCTGCTTTGCCGAAGGCATCGTGAAGACCATCAAGTGGAACTTGGAACACCAAGACTGGGTGGCTGAGGTAACCAGCGGCGACTATCAGAAATATTATGAGGAGATGTATGGCAACCGATGAGTGCCATCGATGAATAACAATTCAAAAAGATGAAGAAAATCCTTTTATTGGGTTCTGGCGAACTGGGAAAAGAGTTTGTCATTGCCGCCAAACGAGTAGGCGTACACGTCGTGGCCTGCGATCATTATGACAATGCACCGGCCATGCAGGTGGCCGATGAGCGTGAAGTGTTTGACATGCTCGATGGTGATACACTTGATGCCATCGTGAGGAAGCACCAACCCGATATCATCGTTCCCGAGATCGAGGCTATCCGCACGGAGCGCCTCTTTGCTTTCGAGGAAGAGGGCATACAAGTGGTGCCCAGCGCCAAGGCGGTGAACTATACGATGAACCGTCGTTCCATCCGCGACCTCGCATCACGCGAACTCGGCCTGAGGACCGCAAAATATTTCTATGCCAAGACCCTTGACGAGTTCCGCAAGGCCGCCAGCGAGATTGGATTCCCTTGTGTGGTGAAGCCCTTGATGTCGTCGAGCGGGCACGGACAGAGTTATGTGCACAACAACGACGAGCTGGAGGCAGCATTCCAGGAAGCCATGGATGGCAGTCGTGGTGATGTGAAGGAGGTGATAATCGAGGAGTTCATCGATTTCGACTCCGAATTCACATTGCTCACCGTCACGCAGAAGAATGGCCCCACCCTATTCTGTCCGCCTATCGGCCACGTTCAGAAAGGTGGTGACTACAGGGAGAGTTGGCAACCCTATCGTATAAGCGACAGCGCTCTTCGCCAAGCCCAGCACATGGCCGCTGAGGTAACAAAGGCGCTTGGTGGTGCGAGCATCTGGGGCGTGGAATTCTTCCTGACGAAATCGGGAGAGGTCATTTTCTCCGAACTCAGTCCACGTCCACACGACACGGGCATGGTGACCTTGGGCCACACCACCAACCTGAGTGAGTTTGAGTTGCATCTGCGTGCCGTCCTCGGCCTCCCCATCGCCGGCATCCATCTGGAGCATGCAGGCTGCAGTGCGGTGGTACTCTCTCCTGAAGAGAAAGACGGACCGCTCGACTACCATCTCGACGAGGCTCTGACCGAAGACTATACCCGTGTGCGTATTTTTGGCAAGCCAAAGGCACATTTCGGCCGGCGTATGGGTGTGGTGCTGTGCTATGGCGACTTGAATGCAGATGTTGATGCGCTTCGCGACAAGGCCAAGCGCCTTGCCAAAACGATATTAGGTGTAGATCCATATGTGGAAAAATAAGGCTGCGATTCTCTCTCTGCCAAAGATTGTGGACCCACGGGGCAACCTCACCGTAGCCGAGCACGGCAGCGGAGTGCCTTTTGCCATCAACAGGGTCTACTGGACATACGACATCCCAGCCGGAGAAGGTCGTGGCGGACATGCCCACAAAGCGTGCGAGGAGATTATCATCGCCGTGAGCGGTTCGTTTGACGTCACGCTCGACAATGGTACGGAGCGCAAGACTTTCCACCTGAACCACCCCTATCAGGGACTCTATGTGGGAGTGGGCGTATGGCGTACGCTCGATGACTTCTCCTCTGGCTCGGTATGCCTGGTGCTGGCATCCCAAGAATTCAACGAAGACGACTACATCAGGGATTACGACGAATTCCTTTCCTATATCCAATGTTTGAAATAAGGCGGTACACCCATCAAGATGCAGAGGCATGGAACGAGTTTGTGGGTCGTTCCAAGAATGGCACGTTCCTGCACCAACGCTCCTACATGGATTACCATTCCGACCGGTTCGCCGACTATTCGCTGTTGTTTTCCGACGAGCATGGCATTTACGCCATGTTGCCGGCCAACCGTCAAGGTAATACGCTCCATAGCCATCAAGGACTTACCTATGGTGGCCTGATTGTAGATGAGCGTGCCACGGTCGAGGGAGTTTGCGTGCTGTTTGCCGAGCTCAACGATTCCCACATCATCGTCAGGCATGTCTCCACCACCATTCCACTTTCCTCACCCATCAGATGGCGGCGCGACCATCGATATGGAGCCAACAAGGCTTTCGCAGAGGGTGTCATTATTGAGCGCAGTGAAGACTTCGAAGCCTTCTGGCAGATTTTATCCGACAATCTTAGGCAGAAATATGGAGCGCGGCCTGTGCATACAATAGAGGAAATCAAACTGCTGCATCAACGGTTTCCCAAAAACATCCGCTTGTATGCTGCCTCAAAAGAAGGGCGGACTGTGGGGGGAACGGTGCTCTATCACTGTGGTGAGGTTGTGCATGCGCAATATATTTCTGCCAGTGAGGAAGGCAAGCGCCTCCATGCCGTGGATGCGCTATTCAAGCATATCCTCACCGAGGAGCAATGGGATGCCAGGTATTTCGACTTTGGCAAATCAAGCGATGGTGACGGGCACGACCTTAACACCACGCTCATCTCACAAAAAGAAGGTTTTGGTGGGCGCGCCATCTGTTATGACTGGTATGAGTGGAATACCTCTATTTAATTAATGTATTATGGCAAAAGACAAGATAGCATACGTCTGTTCGAACTGTGGACAGGAGTCATCGAAATGGATAGGCAAATGTCCTTCGTGCGGGCAATGGAACACCTTCAAGGAAATCAGGGTAAGCAGCGACACCGGCAGTCAGGCAGCCCGCTCGGCGGCCAGCGTCATCCGTTCCAACCTATCCGGAAAGAACCATCCCCAGCCCCTGCGCTCAATCACGTCGCAGGAAGCCCCGCGGATGGACATGAACGACCATGAGCTCAACCGCGTACTTGGTGGCGGACTGGTTCCCGGGTCGATTGTGCTTTTAGGAGGTGAACCCGGCATAGGTAAGAGCACGCTCACGCTCCAGACAATACTCAACATGCCCGACCGCCAGATTCTCTATGTCAGCGGTGAGGAGAGTGCCCACCAGCTGAAGATGCGAGCCGAGCGTATAGGGAAGGGAGACAGCGACAACGTGCACATCCTGTGCGAGACCTCATTGGAGAATATCTTCGCCCAAATCAAGAATTTCCAGCCCGAGTTGGTGGTTGTCGACTCTATCCAGACCATCTATACTGAAGAGGTGGACAGCTCGCCTGGCAGCGTGTCCCAGGTAAGGGAGTGTGCCTCGGCCCTGTTGCGGTTCTCCAAATCGAGTGGCATCCCTGTCTTGATGATAGGCCATATCAACAAAGAAGGTTCCATCGCAGGCCCGAAAATCCTGGAGCATATTGTCGACACCGTCATCCAGTTTGAGGGCGACCAGCATTATATGTACCGCATTCTTCGAAGCATCAAGAACCGTTTTGGCAGCACCAGTGAGTTAGGAATCTACGAGATGCGGCAGAATGGGCTTCGCCCCGTGAGCAATCCCTCTGAGCTCTTGCTCTCTCAAGACCACGAAGGACTCTCGGGAGTGGCCATCACAGCAGCAGTGGAGGGTATCAGGCCATTTCTCGTGGAGACCCAGGCATTGGTGTCGACTGCCGCCTACGGCACTCCACAACGTTCGGCCACAGGTTTCGACCAACGCCGCCTGAACATGCTCCTTGCCGTGCTGGAGAAACGAGTGGGGTTCAAACTTATCCAGAAAGATGTGTTCATCAACATTGCCGGTGGACTGCGTGTCACCGACCTGGCCATGGACCTCAGCGTGATAGCCGCCGTACTGTCGAGCAATGTCGATACTGCCATCGAACCAGGCTGGTGCATGGCAGGAGAAGTGGGATTGAGTGGCGAGGTGCGTCCTGTGAGCCGTATAGAGCAAAGAATAGCCGAGGCTGAGAAGCTGGGATTCACCGATATGCTGGTGCCCAGTCACAACCTGTCGGGAATAGACGCACGGCGTTTCAATATCCGCCTGCATCCGGTGAGAAAAGTGGAAGAAGCCCTTCGCGAGTTGTTTGGATAGAATGTCTGGCGAGTCAGCCTATTTCTACCTGGCTGCTATACATTCTATCTCTACCAAAGCGTTTTTCGGCAGCGTCTTCACGGCAACGGCCGACCGTCCTGGATACGGCATGGAGAAGAATGAGGCATACACCTCGTTCATGGCTGCAAAGTCGCCCATGTCGGCAAGGAACACCGTTGTCTTCACCACGTTGCACATGTCAAGCCCCTCAGAGTTGAGGATGGCCTTGATGTTGAGCAGCGACTGCCTTGTCTGCTCTTTGATTCCTCCCTCAGGGAAAGCGCCCGTAGCAGGGTCGATGGGTAATTGTCCGGAGGTAAAAACCATACCGTTCACTTCTATGGCCTGGCTATAGGGACCGATGGCTGCCGGAGCCTTTTCTGTGTTAAGTGCTTTCATCATTTGTCAGACGATTGGTTATTCTTCAGGCAAAGATAGTCATTATTCACAAAAACGGGAAATAATACTACCATAATTTGCAAGTGACTGGTTAAGGATAGCGTGAAAGACTGAAAAAACAAGTTCTTTCTCCTTTATTTAAGAATTATTCGCTACTTTTGCATCCGTTTACTGGTTCAGTATTCACAATCCAGACAACACGTCTGCTATCTTAGATTTAAAAACCATCAAAATGAAAAAGACATTTCTTCTGGCATTTGCCATGCTATCTCTTGTTTGCAACCTTCAAGCCAATGATTTTACTACCCCGGGCGATGGCAAGGCCTATTCTTTCGAGACTTTGGCAGGAATAGCCGAAAGTGGCGTATCAATCTCCGACGGCGCATATATTGTCGATGGTACAGTGACTATTGCCATGGGCGATGAATTCGTGATAGACAATGGCGCCACCGTCCTCTTTGCCGATGATGCCGAACTCATCATCAAAGGCAAGGCCGATTTGAGAGCAGCTACCCCTACCCTGCTGGGCCGTCTCGGAGAGTCGACCTCATGTTATGGGCTGAACGTGCAAAGTGAGGAAATGACCGACGTGAGCAACCTGACATTCGAATATGTGGGTCTGCGAGGAGGCAATACCGCCGGCATGAACGTGAGTGGCTGCAAATTCTTGAACCATAATGGCACCGCATCGGGAGCGCTCTTTCTTGGAGGCAATGGTGCTTCGTTCAAGGTAGAGAACTGCGAGTTTGAGAATTGCCAGAAGGCCGCCATTGGTGGAGCCGCCAACTTCTTCTGCCCACTGCTCGTGGAGAACTGCACATTCAAGATGAACTCCCAGGCCAACGGCAACGTGCCTCAGCTCAACCTTACAGCCTCGGAGGACATCACCATCAGGAATTGTGTAGTTGAGGGCGATTCAACCCTCACCATGGTAGGCGGTATCGGCATTGCCAATTGGTTTGGCATGGAAGGTATGAACGTATCCATCGAGGGATGTGAGATAACCAACAACCGCTATGGTATCACCACGATGGGTATCATGGATGTGGTCATCAAGAACAATGTCATTTCCAACAACAAGTTCGAGGTCAATCCCAACAATGGCGGGAGCGGCATCAGCCTCTATGACCCTTATTACAAGCAAAAGGCGGTCATCACGGGCAATATCATTGAAAAGAGCCTTTGGGGAATCACGGTCATCGGATGTGGTGACGTGAATTTGGGCAAGACCGAAGTCAGTGCCGATGCCGCCGACTACAACCCTGGCGGGAATGTGTTTCACGACAATGGCAACAACGGGATATTCTACGACATCTACAACAATTCTGTGAATACCGTCTATGCCCAGGGTAATATTTGGAATGTCGGCACGCAGGATGCGGAGAGCATAGAGACCGTGATCTATCACAAGACCGACGACCCCTCACTCGGCGAGGTGATCTTCATGCCTGCCGGTGACCCTCAGGGCATTTCCGCGATAAGCTCTGACCATGGAATCAAGTCACAGGTTTATAATCTCCAAGGCATTCGCGTTTCCTATCCAGGAGCGAAAAAAGGCATATACATCGTGAATGGGAAAAAAGTGATAAGATGAGCATCCGGCGGACAGTTCTCCTCATAGCCATTCTATTCACGAGCGTGGCTGGCATGGCACAAAAAACTATCCACTATCCCGGTAAGTTGCGCCATCTTGACTTGCTTTTCGTGGTTGCCCAGCAGCCTAATGCCATCACCGAAGTCACGTCTGGCCTTGGCGACCTTGAAATCGACCACGTAGGTGTGTTGGTAAAGGAAAATGGCAACATGAAAGTCATCGAAGCCGTTTATGAAGGCGTGAGGGAGACCAGTTACGAGCAATTCGTGATGAACAACAGGCATATTTTGGTGGGCCGGGTCGGGAAAGGGCTGGACAAGCCCAAGACGCTCGCCCGCCTTCACTCTTTGTTGGGCCGTCCCTACGATTTCGTGTTCATGCCCGGTGTCGAGACGGTGTATTGCAGCGAGCTTGTCTCAGAATGTTTTGTCGACCAGGCTGGCGAACAGCTTCTTCCACCTGTCGCGATGTCGTTCCACGATGCCCAAGGACAGATTACGCGCTATTGGACAGACTTCTACTCACGTCGTGGAAAGGATGTTCCTGAGGGAATGCCCGGAACCAATCCTGGGGAGATGTCAAAGCGCGAGAACATCAAAATCAAGTATCAACTCCGTCAATTTGCCAAATAGAGTTGTCAGACTGATGGCATCATGGTAAAAAAACGAAAAAAAAGTCACTCAAACTTAGCGGATTATCACAAATTTATTAAATTTGCATTCTGAAAATATTCTCTAACAATTATATCATCAAAATCTAGATTATGAAAATTGACCAATTCAACTTTGCCAGCAAAAAGGCAATCGTTCGTGTAGACTTCAATGTGCCATTGGACGAGAATGGCAAAATCACTGACGACACCCGTATTCGTGGTGCCCTTCCCACACTCAAGAAAATTCTTGCTGATGGTGGTGCCCTCATCATTATGTCGCACATGGGTAAGCCTAAAGGAAAGGTGAACCCGAAGTTCTCTCTCGGACAAATTGTCGACGCCGTGTCGGCTGCTCTCGGCACAGAGGTGAAGTTCGCACCCGACTGCGCTAAAGCCAAGGATGCCGCCGATGCCCTGAAACCCGGTGAAGTGCTGTTGCTCGAGAACCTCCGTTTCTATCCTGAAGAGGAAGGCAAGCCCGTGGGAATCGAGAAGACCGACCCCGCTTTCGACGATGCCAAGAAGGCCATGAAAGCCAGCCAGAAAGAATTCGCAAAGACACTGGCCAGCTATGCCGACTGCTATGTGATGGACGCTTTCGGTACCGCTCACCGCAAGCATGCCTCTACCGCTGTCATCGACGAGTATTTCGACAAGGACCACAAGATGCTTGGCTACCTGATGGAAAAGGAAGTGAATGCCGTTGACAATGTGCTTGGCAACATCAAGCGCCCATTCACAGCTATCATGGGTGGTTCGAAGGTTTCCACCAAGATTGGCATCATTGAGAACCTGCTCGGAAAGGTTGACAACCTGATTCTCTGCGGTGGTATGACCTATACTTTCGCCAAGGCATGTGGCGGAAAGATTGGCAACTCCATTTGTGAGGACGACAAGCTCGACGTGGCTCTCGCCGTGATTGAGAAGGCCAAGGAGAATGGCGTGAACCTCGTGCTTGGTACCGACTGCATCGCAGCCGACGCCTTTGCCAACGACGCCAATACCCAGGTTTGCCCATCCAACGACATTCCTGACGGTTGGGAAGGACTGGATGCTGGTCCAGAGACACGGAAAGCCTTTGCCGATGCCATCAAGGATGCCAAAACCATTCTTTGGAACGGTCCTGCCGGCGTGTTTGAGTTCGACAACTTCATTGGCGGTTCCAAGGCTATTGCCGACGCTATTGCCGAGGCTACAGCCAATGGTGCCTTCTCGCTGATTGGCGGTGGCGACTCTGTGGCATG
>ONSV01000250.1 GCA_900320585.1 uncultured Prevotellaceae bacterium
CACTGCAAACTTGCTCTTCTGTCGCATTTCCCGGTCCTGATCCATCACGCAGTGGATGCCGCGCTCCTTCATGGCCTCAGAGTCGTGAATATGCTGCGACTTAAACTCGCCATGCTTTACAAATAGTACTCTCACAAGGAAAAATACCATCGCAATAGCAATTATTAACGTGCTGATGAGCAGAGTTTCAATCATTTTTTATATCTTTGCGGCTGCAAAGTTACGAATAAGTGAGCAAAAATCCAAATAAAAATACATTAATAATGAATAAAAACGATTTAAAACCTGCTGTAGTCTTCGCCGAATTTGCGAAGATTAACGAAATTCCCCGCCCTTCTAAGCGCGAGGAGAAGATGATTGAGTACCTCAAGAACTGGGGTGAAGCCCACAGTCTCCCCACCAATGTCGATGAGACAGGCAACGTGATCATCCGCAAGCCAGCCACCCCGGGCATGGAGAACCGTAAGACCGTGATCCTGCAGAGTCACATGGATATGGTGTGCGACAAGCTCGTCGATGTCACCTTCGATTTCGATAAGGATCCCATCCGCACCTATATCGATGGCGAATGGCTCACCGCTGAAGGTACCACCCTCGGTGCCGACGACGGTATCGGCTGTGCCATCGAGCTGGCCATCCTCGCCTCCGACGATATCCAGCACGGCCCCATCGAGTGCGTCTTCACTCGCGATGAGGAGACAGGCCTTTCTGGTGCCGAAGGCATGAAGGCAGGCTTTATGACAGGCGACTACCTCATCAACCTCGACTCAGAGGATGAGGGTGAGATCTTCGTCAGCCGTGCCGGAGGCCGTAACACCACCGCCCAGTTCACCTTCCAGCGCCAGGCAGCCCCCGAGGGCAGCTTCTTCATCAAAGGTGCCCTGAAAGGTCTCGTAGGCGGTCACTCTGGCGACGATATCAACAAGAAGCGCGCCAACGCCATCAAGATCCTCGCCCGTTTCATCTTCCAGACCATGAAGCGCTACGAGGGTGTTCAGCTGGCACAGTTCCACAGCGGCACGCTCCACAACGCCATTCCTCGCGACGGCTATTTCGTGATCGCCGTGCCCCACGACCTGAAGGAGAACGTACGTGCCGACTGGAACGTGTTTGCCTCCGAGGTGGAAGACGAGTTCCACGTCACCGACACGCAGATGCAGTTCCTCATGGAGAGCACCGAGGCCGAGCCTGTCATCGATCCCGCAGTAGCCAAGAACTTCATCTGGGCTGTGCAAGCTGTCGATAACGGCATCTACGCCATCTGTCAGGACGAGGCCCTCGGCGGTATGGTAGAGACCTCCAGCAACATCGCCAGCATCCACACCTCCGACACCACCATCGACATCCTGTCGTCGCAGCGCTCCAATGTCATGTCCAACCTCGACAATATGTGCTTCACCATCCAGGCAGCCTTCGAGCTGGCAGGTGCCAAAGCCGTCTCAGGCGAGGGCTATCCCGCCTGGAAGATGCGTGCCAACTCCAAGCTGCAGGAGATCGTTGTGGCATCGTATAAGAAGCTGTTCAAGAAAGAGCCCATCGTCCGCGGCATCCATGCCGGTCTGGAGTGCGGTCTCTTCTCCGAGCGCTACCCCAACCTCGACATGGTGAGCTTCGGCCCCACCCTCCGATTCGTTCATACACCCGACGAGCGTCTGCACATCCCCACCGTCCAGATGGTATGGGATCACCTGCTCGATGTCCTTCAAAACATCCCTCAGAAATGATCTCGCGCGCGTGTATAATAATAGGTATATCAGCCCTGCTGTTGTTCACCTCCTGTGGACAGCAGCATAAGGCTGAGAGTCTGGCCAGTGATTTTGTGGCAGAAAACATGGTGGATCCCTCTGCCATCAGCGGTAAGGACTTTGCCGATCTGGGCACCACCCGCCACCTCAGCGACTCTCTCATCAAGGTGATGCGCCAGCGCGGAGCCGAGGGATTCAAGAAGAACATCAAATATGGTGAAATACCCCAAGGCGACCTCATCTACCTGCGCATGCAATACGTGAAAGACGGCGATACACTGTCGAATACGTTCTATCTCGATGAGGAATTGGCCTCGATAGTGGCCTTCAAGTAACAATTTTGCGGTATTTCGTAAAAAAAATGCCGAAACATTTGGTGGAACGAAAAAATGTTTGTACCTTTGCACCCGCAATCAAGGAGATAACCCCACGGTTTCGTACTCCAGGGTCCTTTTGGAAGGATGGGTGAGTGGCTGAAACCAGCAGTTTGCTAAACTGCCGTACGGGTTCCCGTACCGGGGGTTCGAATCCCCCTCCT
>ONSV01000183.1 GCA_900320585.1 uncultured Prevotellaceae bacterium
CGGAAGTTGAAAAACCTGGCCAAGGAACTCAATATCTGCATCGTGTTGCTCTCACAACTCAGTCGCGACAAGGCCACCACCGAACCCACCCTCTCGAGGTTGCGTGGCAGCGGTCAGATAGCCGAGGCCGCCGACATGGTGCTCCTCATCTACCGTCCTGAAATGTATGGCAAGGGCTATTCCGGTGAGTTCCACAAGGTGCGCCCCAAGGGCACCGCCCTCATCCGCCTGGCCAAGGGCCGCAACGTGGGCACTGGCGAGTTCATTTGCGGCTACAGTTCGCTCACCACCCATTTCTTCGAACTCTCCCGAATCCCCACTACCGACGACCCCGCCTCAACTCCTGTTGATGACGACCGCCCTTTTTGAGAGGTTAGAAGACCGTCTCCGTAATCCATAAAGATGGAAACAATCAAATTTGGAGGCGACCATTTCCTTTTTCCGGCGAAATAATATAATTTCATTTTGTTATCCGTTCGACTATTCGTATCTTTGGCACCAAAAAGCAACGATTATGGATAATAGACTATTGATTACTTTGGTTGTCGTAATCATTATGGCTACAGCCACTTGCCTCTACGCATGCCATGCGGGCAACCTTGGCTTGCCTGGCAAAAGACGCCCCATCAAAAAAGAAACAACCGCCATCCACTACTCCATACACACCAACTCAGGTGTTGCTGTGCAGACAGATTATGACATCACGCCCGACTCCATCACCTGGCTATATAGGGACCGCCGTAATGGCTTCATCCTCCGCGACGTGGTGAAATATGACCCCAAAGACTACGATGCCCTTATCGATACACTATCGCAGGTCGCGTTCAAGGTGCACCATGTCAAAAGCACCGCTTCAAGGGGTGGAGGTGGTTATGCCTATTCCTTCTTTGACAGCAAAGGCAAATACCTCGGTTATGGCGTTTCCAACTACATCGCCTCTGGCGACAATGAGACTGCTGAGGAAGCCATCAGCCAATTCCTCTACACCCACCGCACTGCCGGCGAACAAGCAGTGAAGGATGCCAAGGAAAAAAGAAAGCTCAATATCAACATGGAAGAGTTTCCCGAAACCTTAGTGCCGTATAGGTTGCAGTGACACAAATATAACCATCATCTCCCCATGATGATTGCATTCCAGTCTGGCTACTGAAGTTGATACGGACGCCGAATACTTTGTAAAAGACACATCGTTTGAAAACAAGCTTTCAGCTCTGGGTCTTTCCTCTTTTTGTGACTCCGTTGGGATTGGCTTCGCCCATCCCTTCCCCTGCCACGGGCCAGTCTGACAAAAAAAGAAGTGCCATGTCTTGAAAGCAAGCTTTCAGCCATAACACTTCTCTTTTTGTGACTCCGCAGGGATTGGCTCCGCCCATCCCTTCCCCTGCCACGGGCCAGTCTGACAAAAAAATGGAAAGACCCATCGTCTGAAAACAAGTTTTCAACTTAGGGCCTTTCCATTTTTTGTGACTCCGTTGGGATTGGCTTCGCCCATCCCTTTCCCTGCCACGGGCCAGTCTGACAAAATAATGGAAAGACCCATCGTCTGAAAACAAGTTTTCAACTTAGGGCCTTTCCATTTTTTTGTGACTCCGCAGGGATTCAAACCCTGGACCTTCAGAACCGGAATCTGACGCTCTATTCAGCTAAGCTACGGAGCCATTATCAATAGCGAGTGCAAAATTATAAAAAATATGCGAAACCAACAAATACTAATTCATAAAAGTTAATACGGACTTCTCTTTATTACTGATAGTGTTATGTGCCATATTGGCTCGTTTTTAATTCTAAAATGTGCAATAAACTTGTCAAAATGTCACAAAAAACCAAATTTTTCTGACTTTTTGCGATATTTTCGCTCAAAAATTCTTTTGTCATTATAAAAATTCATACCTTTGCAGCGAGAAAAAAAGGGAAACGCCTTGAGGTTGGAAATGACTCGGCTTGGCATCATCCCTTTGTCGCCACAAAAACAACCAGGTAAAAAGAAATGAGCAAACTGATAAGACCCTCACGCTACACGGCGCTCTTAGGTATGCGCCAGACAGAGCAGGGCATCAAACTGATCAAGGATTTCTTCCAGCAAAACCTCAGTACCGAATTAAGACTCCACCGCGTCACGGCACCTCTCTTCGTGCTCAAAGGTCTCGGCATCAACGACGACCTCAACGGTGTGGAGCGTCCCGTCACCTTCCCCATCAAGGACCTTGGCGATGCCAATGCCGAGGTGGTGCATTCGCTAGCCAAATGGAAAAGGCTCACGCTGGCAGAATATGAGATAGAGCCAGGGTATGGCGTGTATACTGACATGAACGCCATCAGGGCCGACGAGGAACTCGACAATATCCACTCGCTCTATGTGGACCAGTGGGACTGGGAGGCTGTCATCAACAAGGAAGACCGTACGGTGGCTTACTTGAAAGATGTGGTGCGCCGCATCTATTGCGCTATCCGCCGCACTGAATACCTTGTCTGCGAGACTTACCCGCAAATCAAGCCCTTCCTGCCCGAAACCATCCACTTCGTGCACAGCGAGGAACTCCTGCAGATGTATCCCCATCTCACTCCGAAAGAGCGCGAGGATGAAATATGCAAGAAATATGGGGCGGTGTTCCTCATCGGAATAGGTGGCAAGCTCTCTGACGGGGAGCCACACGACGGACGCGCACCCGACTACGACGACTGGTCGACCATAGCCGAGGACGGCAGGGCCGGACTCAATGGCGACATCCTCATCTGGTATCCCGTGCTCGAGAGGTCGCTCGAAATCTCGTCGATGGGAATACGTGTCGACAAGGAATCGCTGCTCAGGCAACTGGAAATCTCGGGCAAGCAGGAGCGGAGCCAACTGTTCTTCCACCGGCAGCTGCTCGAGGGAAAACTCCCCCTGAGCATCGGTGGCGGCATAGGGCAGAGCCGGCTCTGCATGATGCTCCTGCAAAAGGCGCATATCGGTGAGATACAGGCCAGTATATGGCCTGATGATATGCTCGAGGAATGCGCCAAGCTGGGCATGCCACTAATCTGAAATAAAGGGAAAGGCCTGGGTGTGCTCAGGCCAACTCCAGATCGAGCGCCGTGCGCAACTGCTCCAGCGCATGGTTCTCCTTGCGGAGCTTATCGAAGAGCTCGCGTTTCGACAATATCGGTTTCACCTCCTCAGCCTTTGCAAGGCGGGTGCTGAAATCGATATTGCCGTTATGTAGGGCCATGGCCATCGTCTTGCGGATGCGGTTCTTGATGAGGTTCACCTGGTCGAGCAGGCCTTGGTTGTTCACCACCAACTCGATGTTGGGATAATTGGTGATCTGTGGCGAGATGTGCTTCAGTCGGGCGGCAAGGCCGGCCATGTCCTGGGGCATGCGGTTGCACATGGCCAACCACTCGCGCGAGAGGTCGGACTGGCTGAACTGGGTCTTCTCGTCCTTGTTGGTCACCTCTGGCTCGTTGATGGCCTTCTTGGCTTGGCCAGCCGTCTTCAGACTCTTGAACGACACCGAGAAATCGCCCATCCGCTTATGGGCGGTAGCAGCGGGGGCTGCCGGTGCGGGGGCTGCTGGTGCTGCCGGTGCCGACTCTTGCTTCACTCTTTGCTCAGGGCGTGGGGCAGCTTCACCGGCAAGGGCCACCTGGGCATGCCTGCGTGCCGGATGTTCAGTCGCGGCCACCTGTGGAGCCGACTGTTGCTGACTGAGCGCTACCAATTTGTTGAACAGGGATTTTAGACTCTTGTAGGGGCGGCGCCCCCCTCCAGGCACATCGTCGGCCTGGGTCTCCTGGGCTATCTCGATGAGGGTGAGCTCCACCAGCAGGCGCTTGTTGCTGCTCTCGCGGTAGTGGATGTCGCACTGGTTGCAGTAGCGCAGAGCCTGGTACAGGAACTTGACGGGGCATTTCGCTGCCTGTGCCTTGTATTTTTCGCGCACGCGGTCGCTCACCTCGAGCAAGGGGAGCGTGGCGGGGTCCTTCGCCATCATCACGTTGCGCAGGTGATGGGCAAGGCCGTTGACCAGCTGGCCACCGTCGAAGCCATTGTTGATGATGTTGTTGAGCAACACCATGATGTCGGCCACCTTGTTCTCCAGACTCAGGTCCACAATCCTGAAGAACTGGTCGTTGTCGAGCACGTTCAGGTTCTCCATCACCTTGTCGTAGGTCAGGTTGCCATGGCAGAACACCGCCGACTGGTCGAAGATCGAAAGGGCATCGCGCATGCCGCCATCGGCCTTCTCGGCGATGAGGTTCAGTGCCTCCTCCTCGTAGGTGATGCCCTCCTTGCCGGCCACCATCTTCAGGTGGTTCACGATTTTGGGCACGTCCATGCGGTCGAAGTCATAGATCTGGCAACGAGAGATGATGGTGGGCAGAATCTTGTGCTTCTCGGTGGTGGCGAG
>ONSV01000128.1 GCA_900320585.1 uncultured Prevotellaceae bacterium
GCCGAGGAAATCCTGAAGATTGAAGACGGCAAGGCCACCATCCGCCGCCACATCGACGGTGGTGTGGAGACCGTTGTTGCTCCGCTCCCCGTAGTGATTACCGTAAACGGAAGTGCTGCCCCCTGCCGCCCATGCAATGCCAAGCTGGTGATGAAATACAAATATGCGAGCTGCCCCATGGAGCGCCCCGCCGAGATTGACGAGCGCATGGCCCGTCTGTATGCCGAGCGCGACTACTTGACACTGAACCAGTGGTCGGTGGCCGACGTGGATGGCGACGCCTCGCAGTGCGGACTTGCCGGCAGCCCCACCAAGGTAAAGGCAGTGAAGAACATCGTGTTCCAGGCCAAGGAGAGCAAGACCCTCACAAGCAGCGATGCCGACGTGGAAGGTCTGATAAAAGAGTTGTTGGAGGAGAAGATCATAGGATAAGCCTCACCCCCAACCCCTCTCCAAGGGAGAGGGGAGTGGTATGATGGGCTTACTTGAAATGATGTGACTATGGTGAAAAAAGGGTATGAGACGGCATCTCATGAAATCTATGACCTGTTGAGGAAAAATGCTAAAGGCAACAGGCTGGAGATGACGGAAAGCGAGAAAGTGCTTTGGAATGCCCTTCGCAACAACATTCAAGGTTATCGGTTCAGACGTCAACACGCCATAGGACAATACATCGCTGACTTCGTGTGCCTCCCAGCACAACTCGTCATTGAAGTGGATGGAGGATACCATCATTCTCCTGAACAACAAGACAAGGACAACATACGCACCGACTACTTGAAAGGAAAAGGATTTCATGTTGTTCGTTTCAGTAACGAGGAAGTAAGTGCCAACATCAAAGGCGTTATCCAAATCATCAAGGATGAATTGTCTCAACAAGAAGAATTAGCAAAGAATCAAGAACAATAAACAATCAGAATAATGAATGCACATTCAAATGCTATCATTAGGAAGATTGTCCGAGTCATCCAGGATGAATTGATTCAACAAGGAAAAATAAACAAAGAATAAACAACAAACAATCAGAATAATGAATGCACAATCAAATGCGCAGAATGCAGGAGTAACCACTCCCCTCTCCTTTGGGAGAGGGGCCGGGGGTGAGGCTGTGTTTGTATATTGCGAAATTGAAGGCTGCCTGGTGCAGGAAGTGTCCCAGGAGTTGCTGACCAAGGGCCGCAAACTGGCCAACGAGCTTGGTGTTGAACTGCATGCCGTGGTCATTGGCACCGGCATCACGGGCAAGGTGGAAGAGCAGATCCTGCCCTATGGCGTGGACAAGCTCTTCGTCTTCGACGGCGAGGGACTCTTCCCCTACACTTCGGCTCCCCATACCGACATCATGGTGAACCTCTTCAAGGAGGAGAAGCCCCAGATCTGCCTGATGGGCGCCACCGTCATCGGCCGTGACCTCGGTCCACGCGTGTCGTCATCGCTCACCAGCGGTCTGACCGCCGACTGCACCGAACTGGAGATTGGCGACTATGAGGACAAGAAGAACGAGAAGGTGTTCAAGAACCTGCTCTACCAGATCCGTCCCGCCTTCGGTGGCAACATCGTGGCCACCATCGTCAACCCCGAGCACCGTCCGCAGATGGCCACCGTGCGCTCGGGCGTGATGCAGAAGGCCATTTACGAGGGCGAGTGCAAGAAAGAGGTGGTTTATCCTGAAATCTCGAAATACGTGTCGGCAGAGGCCTTCGTGGTGAAGGTGCTCGACCACCATGTGGAAGCTGCCAAGCACAACCTGAAAGGCGCGCAGATCGTGGTGGCCGGAGGTTATGGCATGGGGTCGAAAGAAGGATTCGACATGCTCTTCGACCTGGCCAAGGTGCTCCACGCCGAGGTAGGTGCCTCGCGTGCCGCTGTAGACGCCGGTTTCTGCGACCACGACCGTCAGATTGGCCAGACGGGTGTCACCGTGCATCCTAAAGTGTATCTCGCCTGCGGCATCTCCGGACAGATCCAGCACATCGCCGGCATGCAAGACTCTGGTATCATCATCTCGGTGAACAGCGACCCCGATGCTCCTATCAACAAGATTGCCGACTACGTGATTGTCGGAACGGTGGAGGAAGTCGTGCCGAAGCTGATCAAATACTACAAGCAGAACTCGAAATAAATGAAAAAAGAAGTCGTATACCTGATTCTCTGTGCTCCATGCGTTGTGGTCTTGATGTATTTCTCACTGAGAACCGACCATGCATTGTGGCGCAGATTATTGGATGAGGTATTTGCAATCTTCTTTGCAATACGTTTTTACGATACCTTCAAAGACTTCGTCAATAAAAAATAAGAATTATGGCAAACTATTATAGTGACCACCCAGAGATCGCGTTCCACCTGGACCATCCCCTGATGAAGCGCATCGTTGACCTGAAAGAGCGCGGCTATGCCGACGCAGCACAATATCCCGATGCCCCCATCGACTATGAGGACGCCATCGAGAACTACAAGCGCATCCTCGACATCACCGGCGACGTGGCCGCAAATATCCTGGAGCCCAACTCGGAGAGCGTGGACCTTGAGGGACCACACTTGGAGAACGGACGCATGATCTATGCCTCGAAGACCTTCGAGAACATCGACGCCACCCGCAAGGCCGGACTCCACGGCGTGTCGATGCCCCGCCGCTACGGCGGTCTGAACCTGCCCAACGTGACTTTCTCGATGCTGAGCGAGGTGATCTCGGCTGCCGACGCCGGTTTCCAGAACATCTGGAGCCTTCAGAGCTGCATCGACACCCTGTATGAGTTTGGCAGCGAGGAGCAGCGCCAGAAATACATCCCCCGCGTATGCGCCGGCGAGTCGATGTCGATGGACCTTACCGAGCCCGATGCCGGTAGCGACCTGCAGCGCGTGATGCTGAAGGCCACCTTCGACGAGAAGGAGAACTGCTGGCGCCTGAACGGCGTGAAGCGCTTCATCACCAACGGCGACTCCGACATCCACCTGGTGCTCGCCCGCTCGGAGGAAGGTACCCGCGACGGCCGCGGCCTGTCGATGTTCATCTACGACAAGCGCAACGGCGGTGTGGACGTGCGCCATATCGAGCACAAGCTCGGCATCCATGGTTCGCCCACCTGCGAGCTCACCTACAAGAACGCCAAGGCCGAGCTCTGCGGCAGCACCCGCCTGGGACTCATCAAGTATGTGATGGCCCTGATGAACGGTGCCCGCCTGGGCATCGCCGCACAGAGCGTGGGCGTGGAGCAGGAAGCCTACAACGAGGGACTGAAATATGCCAAGGAGCGCCAGCAGTTCGGTCAGAAGATCATCGAGTTCCCCGCCGTCTTCGACATGCTCTCACGCATGAAGGCCAAGCTCGACGCCGGCCGCTCGCTGCTCTACCAGACCGCCCGCTACGTGGACATCTACAAGGCCCTTGAGGATATCCAGCGCGACACCAAGCTCACTGCCGAGGAGCGCCAGGAACTGAAGAAGTACACCCGTCTGGCCGACGCCTTCACGCCGCTGGCCAAGGGCATGAACTCGGAGTATGCCAACCAGAACGCCTACGACGCCATCAGCATCCACGGCGGTTCGGGTTTCATCATGGAGTACAAGAGCCAGCGCCTCTACCGCGACGCCCGCATCTTCTCCATCTACGAAGGCACCACACAGCTCCAGGTGGTGGCAGCCCTGCGCTACATCATCAACGGAACCTACCTCTCGATCATCAAGGAGATGCTCGAGGCAGAGGTGGCCGACGACCTGAAGGCACTGAAGACCCGCGTGGAGGCCATGGTGGCCAAATACGAGGAGGTGCTGGGCGAGGTGAAGGCCGAGAACGACCAGGAGAAGATTGACTTCGTGGCCCGCCGCCTGTATGAGATGACCGCCGACATCATCATGTCGCTGCTCATCCTCGACGATGCCACCCGTGCCCCCGAGCTCTTCGCCAAGAGCGCCAACGTATACGTGCGCCATGCCGAGGCCGAGTGTTCCGGTCACTACGACTTCATCAAGCAACTGAAGAAAGAAGACATCGAATACTATCGTGCGTAACCCGAGGAATCCCTCCTGCTGAGCGGGAGGGATTCTTTCTTTTCCCCAAAACCCGCCACTATGAAGAAATACCATATCAGCGACAAGGCGGCCTTCGCCTGCCTCTCCATCTTCGCTTTTGTCATCGTATTGCTCATCTCCCCCGACTCCTATACCCACGACGTGTATTTCAGGGTCGACTCGGGCTGTTTCTTCACGGCGGGAAAGGCATGGATGAGCGGCATGACACCCTATGTGGATTTCGCCGACTCCAAGGGACCGTTGCTCTGGCTCATCTATGGCCTGGGCTACCTCATCAGCCACGACAACTACATCGGAGTGTTCTGGATCAGTTGCGTGGTCTATGCCTTCACCTATTACCTGACCTTCAAGGCTGCCAAGCTGATCGTGGGCGACAGCCAGCGCGCATTCCTCTGCGCCGTCCTCATGTCGGGCGCATTCTTCTTCCCCCATGTGTTCTATGAGATGCGGGCAGAGAACTTCGGGCACCCCTTCATGATGCTCACGCTCTACCACACGCTGCGGCTCCTCCTGGAGAAGGACTTGCCCCAGCGCAAGGTGAGCCGCTCGTTCTTCGCCTATGGCATCGCCTTCGGCGCCACGATGCTCATCAAATACAGTTTCACGGTGATGCTGGCGCCCATGATGTGCTACGGACTCTACTGGCTGGTGCGCGAGAAGCGGAAGATGCTGCTCCCCATCCTATCGGGCGTGGCGGGTCTGGCCGTGGTGGTAATGCCCTTTGTCATCTACTTCCTCGTAGCCGGCAATTTCGGTGCCTTCGTACAAGAATACTTCCTCAACACCTTCCGCACCGTGCAGACGGGAGGCAATCCGCTGGTAGGCTATCTGCATGAGTGGGGAATACTCAAACTGAAGTTCGTCCTCATACTCTTCGTTCTCCTGATAGTGGGTGCCATGGCCATGAGCGTCAGCATGAGCAAATACCGGCTCTTCCCCATCGTCAGCACCCTCTTCATGTTCGCCATAGCCGTGCGCCACTCCGGTTTCGACTATAGGTACTATTTCACTGCCCCCTGCATCTGCCTCTTCTTCCTCATCTGCTTCGTGGTGTCGAAGACCCATTTCAAGTGGCGTCCGTGGGCGCTCGCTGTCACCTCATTCCTTTTCATGATGGTATGCGTAGCTTTCAGCATCAAGAGCGAGCCCGACTACCACCACCTCTTCTGGGAGAACGACCATAGACGCTTGCACTTCTACAACATGGCCCAACTCATCGGACAGGTAGAGCATCCCAAAGTCATCGACCTGTGCAACTGCGGCATAGGCATAGAGACGCTGCCCGAAGCACTGCCTGCCTGCAAATACTGGATCATGCAGCATGGGGCCACACCAGAGATGAACGCCGCCCACAGGGCCGGACTCGAGTCGGGAGAAGCCGACTTCATCTTCGTGAAATTCGTGGATTGGGTAGAGGACGAGGGCATCAAGCTGAGCGAGCTCGAAAAACTGGGCTATCACCTATGCTACAACAAGTTTGGCTTGCTCTACACCAAGCACGACGTAAGGCTGCCCAAGCCGCCCCATACCCCCTCCAACCTTGACATCCTGCTCAAGCGACCCTGGAAGAAATAGCCCCAACACCCCAGTACGCTTATGGACAGGACCTTTCACCAAAAAGTATCCCCGGAAATCATCGTGGGCATCATGATGATGGGAATAGCCGCCTTGTTCTGTTTCTGGCAGAGAGACACCGCCCTCGCCATAGCCGGAGCCATCGTCATGGCCGCCGACGTAGTGGCCATCGAGCGCACCATCCACACTACCTATGTCCTCACGGCCGACAAGCTTATCGTGTGGCATGGCCGTTTCGGCAAGCCGCAGACCATACTCATCGGCGACATCGTGAAGGCCGAGCGGATGCCCACCCTGTTTGGCGCCTCACACTATATCCTCCTGCAGATTGGGGCCGACAAGCGCGTCGCCCTTCGTCCAGACAACGAGGAGGCCTTTATCCAAGAAATAAAAAAACGACAACAGCAATATGAACAAACTCCATAGCATCGTGATGGGCCTGTGCCTCGCCATCGTCCAGATGGGCATGGCTCAGGACATCGTCATCGACGACCCTGGCGTCCCGTCAGTCCCCACCTTCCCCACCAGTCAGGTGCAGACGCTGCCACTTCCCGCCGCCGACAACCTCTGGCTCAGCGAGGTAAGGGGCAGGCTCGACAACCTGATGTACGACCGGTTGCTGCAGACCAGCCAATTAGGATTGCTCGTCTACGACCTCACCGCCCACGAGGTGGTATACTCGAAGAACGAGCGGCAGCGCATGCGTCCCGCCTCGGTGATGAAAGTGGTGACATCGGTCACTGCCCTCGACATGCTGGGCACCAACTACTATTACCACACCAGCATCTGCTATCGTGGACACCTTGAGGGCGACACCCTTCGTGGCGACCTCTATTTTGTGGGCGGTTTCGACCCCACCATCACCCGCGACGACCTGCGCATGATGGCCGACACACTGAGCCGTTTCGGCATCCACCGTGTGGAGGGAATGATTGTGGCCGACCTTACCATGAAAGACACGCTGAGCTATGGCAGCGGCTGGTGTTGGGACGACGACAACGACCGCCTCACCCCGCTCCTTGTCGACAAGAAAGACCAGTTTGTCACCACCATGATGCAGGAGATGAGAGCCCGCGGCATAGAACTCGACGTGACCCTGGCCAAGGGGCGCCTGCCACAAGGCTGCACCGAGGTATACCGCTACAACAGCCATATCGACAAGGTGCTCACCCGCATGATGAAGAAGAGCGACAACCTCTATGCCGAGTCGATGTTCTACCAGATTGCCAAGAACAACACCACTCAGGTGGCCAGGGCCAGCGATGCCTCGGGCGCCGTGAAACGACTGGTGAGCAGGCTGGGGCTCGACCCCATCAACTACACCATCGCCGATGGCAGCGGCCTGTCGCTCTACAACTATGTGACGGCCGAGATGGTGGTGAAGCTCCTGCGCCATGCCTATCAGAACGGTCCCATCTTCGACCATCTCTACCCCACCCTGCCCATCGCCGGTGTGGACGGTACGTTGGAGAAGCGGATGATGCGCGGAAAGGCCTACGGCAACGTGCATGCCAAGACCGGCACGGTTTCGGGCGTATCGACGCTGGCAGGCTACTGCCAGGCCGCCAATGGCCATACGCTGTGCTTTGCCATTCTGAACCAAGGACTGGTGAAGTCGTCCGACGGCAGGGATTTCCAGGACAGGGTGTGCGAGGCGATATGCAGATAAAGGAACAGGGAGGAGCTCAGAAGTTCAGAAGTTCAGACATTACCACAACCAACAACCATTTAACATGATATTCAAGGACGATGATTTCTGGAAGCCCGTCATTACTACCCGCCAGGTGATAGAGGGCAACGACACCGTGGCCTGCCTGACACTGGACGAGGAAGGCGACTGGCAAGCCTTTGGTTTTGAACCGTTCACCGACGACGACCTCGACGCCATCTCGATTGAGGAGATGCTACAGGCCGACCCCACCCTTGCCCTCGTTCCCGACTTGGAATGTGGCAAGAGTGCCGTTCGCGATGGTAAAGACACACCGTGGGAGATTATAGACGAGTGAGATTCGTGTTTGGGTAAAAAGAAAG
>ONSV01000182.1 GCA_900320585.1 uncultured Prevotellaceae bacterium
GATCACGCTTGCCGTGAACGACGTCACGCCGAGCGAGCTGGAGGACGTGCAGGAGAAGAAGATGCAGTGGATGCTCGACCAGGTGGAGGTCTGTCCGCTCAACAACAAGCTCATCCTGCCGTTGTCGGTCGACGAGACGGCCCTGCAGCACATCTACCGCAAGTCGCCCAAACAGCACAAGGACATCATCCGTGGCCAGCAGAGCAAGGGCGTGAACCAGCTCATCGAGACAGGCGACATCCTCAACACCATCCTCAAGGACGCGTTTACCGACGTTGACATCTACAATGACCAGGTGAGGCTGCTGCAATTCCCTTTCACCAGTCCCATCGGCAAGGATGCCGTGGCTTTCTACCGCTTCTATATCGAGGACACCGTGTATGTGGGCAACGACAAGTGCTACCACCTGCAGTTCACCCCCAACAACCAGCAGGACTTCGGCTTCCGTGGCGAGATCTATATCCTGGCCGACTCGTCGCTCCATGTGAAGAAGTGCAACCTCTCCTTGCCCCAGCGCAGCGACGTGAATTTCGTTGAGGGCATGAAGATAGAGCAGGAGTACGAGCAGCTGCCCAATGGCGAGTGGGTGCTCAGCGTAGACAACATGATTGTGGAGATGTCGCTCACCAATTTCCTGAGCAAGGCCGTGGTGATACGCAACACCTATCTGCACAACTACTCGTTCGACGAGATACCCAAGAGTGCCTTCAAGGGAAAGGCGCTCACCAAGGTGGAGCCCGACGCGCGCTTGCAGAAAGAGGATTTCTGGAAAGAGCACCGAAAAGTGGACCTCACCAAGAGCGAGGAGTCGATGGATGGGTTCCTCGACAAGATCAAGAACGTGGGCGGGTTCAAGTATATCCTCTTCGCCGCCAAACTCCTCATCGAGAACTATGTGGAGACGAGCGGTCCGGACGGGAAGAGCAAATTCGACTTCGGTCCTGTGAACACCATCGTGTCGAGCAACTTCGTCGACGGACTGAGGTTCAGGGTGAGCGGCCAGACCACTGGCGCCTTCAACCCCCACCTCTTCCTCAAGGGCTACTACGCATATGGGTACAAAGGCAAGCGCCACTACTACAACACGTCGGTTGCCTATTCGTTCAACAGGAAGGAGAACCAGCTTGCCGAATTCCCCATCCGCAGCATCACCTTCAACTCGGCCTACGATGTGATGTCGCCCTCCGACAAGGACAATGTGTTCACCGCGTTCAGGTGGAAGAAGGTAGACCAGATGTATTTCTACCGCAGGCACGAGGTGAAGTTCGACTGGGAGACCGACGACGGATTCCGCACCCTCTTCAATGCCAAGGTGGAGAGCAACGAGCCTACGGGCGAACTGGCCTTCAACCGGCTGAGCGACGGCGCTCCCGTCAACAAGATCCACACCACCGAGATGTCGCTGGGATTCATCTATTGTCCAGGCCGCACCTATGTGAACACCAAGCAGCACCGCGTGGCCGTCAACTTCGACGCTCCCGAGTTCTCCCTTTCCCACACCATGGGCTTTGATGGCGTGCTGGGAGGCGAGTATAAGTACAACTACACCGAGCTGGGCATCTACAAGCGTTTCTGGCTCAACAGCTGGGGCAGGTTCGACGTGCGCCTCAAGGGTGGTGCACAATGGAACAAGGTGCCTTTCCCCCTGCTCATCCTGCCTCCTTCCAACCTCTCCTACATGCTCAATTCGGGCACGTTCTCACTGATGAACAACATGGAGTTTCTCAACGACCGTATGGCCATCCTCATCCTGAAATGGGACATGAACGGAAAGGTCTTCAACCGCCTGCCGCTCATCCACAAGCTCAAGCTCCGCGAGGTGATAGGAGTGAAGGGCATGATAGGCCACCTCACCGACAAGAACAACCCCTTCCTGGCCGAGAATGCCAACGACACCAAGCTCTTCGGCTTCCCCAGCGAGAGCCACCTGATGCATGGCATCGAACCCTACTGGGAATTCTTCGTGGGAGTGCACAACATCCTGAAATTCTTCGAGATCGACTACGTGCACCGTATGAGTTATACCGGATTCAGTGGCGTGCACCGTCATGGCGTGCGCTTCGGCTTCAATTTCACATTCTGATATCACCCAATCAATTATATGAGAAAAATCAGCAATCCATGGCTTCATAAGGCAGGTTACTACTGCTTTGGCTGCGCACCCTCCAATCCCATCGGACTCCACATGGAGTTCTTCGAGGAGGGCGACCAGGTGATCAGTTTCTGGAGGCCCCAGGAGCATTTTCAGGGATGGTTGGGCGTGCTCCACGGCGGTATCATCTCGACCCTCATCGACGAGACGGCCGGATGGGTGGTCACCCGCAAGCTCCAGGCCGCCGGCATGACGGCACGGCTCAACGTGAGTTTCAAGAAGGAACTCCTGGCCAGTGAGACCCAGATCACCATCCGCGCGCAAATCTCCCAGCAGCGGAGGCAGTTGGCCGACATCCATGTGGTAGTGGAGAATGCCCATGGCGAGGTGTGCGCCGAAGGCGATGTCACCTATTTCGTGCTCAACGAGGAGAAATCGCGGGAGATGGGCTTCGAGCACTGCGACGTGGAAGGCGACAACCTCTTACCTTTCTGAGCCATGACCATCATCTTGGCCGACAATCAGGACATCACACGGGCCGGACTGCAGTTCGTGGTGGGGCAGATGGGCGAGTGCCAATACAGCCTGGCCAACGACAAGGCCGGCGTGGTCGCGCTACTGAAGACCACCCCCGACGCCGTAGTGATCTTCGACTATACCCTTTTCGACATTAATGATGCCGATGAGATGCTCATTCTCTCCGACCGGTTTCCCAGAGCCAGGTGGATACTCTGCAGCGAGGACCTGAGCCTTGACCTTGTGCGGAGGCTCATTGCCTCGTCGACGCAAATCAGTGTGCTGCTCAAGGAGTCGTCGCTGGTCGAGATCAAGGAGTGCGTGAGGCAGGCACTGCTCTCACGGCGTTTTATCGGACAGCGCGTGGCAGAGATGCTGCTCACGGCGCAACCTGCCGAGGAGAAGGCCATCCTCACCCGCACCGAGACCGAGATACTGAAAGATATCGCATTGGGCATGACCACACGCGAGATAGCCGAGAAACGCTTCTCCAGTTTCCATACGGTGAATACCCACCGCAAGAACATTTTCAGGAAACTGGGGGTGAACAATGTGCATGAGGCCACAAAATACGCTCTCCGCGCCGGACTCATCGACCCCGCGGAATACTATATCTGAAAACAAGCAGCGAAAAATGGGGAAGGAGTGCACCTGGGGCATCCTTCCCGTAAGTCATCTCAGAGGTTGAATTTCTTGCGCAATTCCTCGAATTGCTTCTGCACGATGTCGAGACCGCTGTCTATCACCTCCTTGGCCTTGTCTACACCTTCCTGCAGATTCTCGCGGGCATTGTTGATGCGCTCCTGAACCTCTGGGTCGTTGAGCTTGGCCTGGGCTTTCTCCTTGAGCTCGTCGATTTGGCTCTTGGCCTTGCCGAGCCCTTCGCGCAGGTTGTCCTTGTTGTCGCCCAACTTGTCGATGGCCTCGTCTTTCATCTCGCCCAGCTCTTCCTTGGCTTTCTCGAAACCTTCCTTGGCCTCGGCGCCCACTTCCTCTACGCGCTTGCGCAGGTCGGCCTTGATCTCATCCGAGTCGTGGGTGTCGAGATACTCCACCAACTCGTTGTACTTCTGTTGCACTTCCTCGGTCATCTCGCCGAGACCCTTTTTCAGGGAGTTAATGATGTCGTCAAAATCGCTCATGGCATTGTGTTTTAAAGGGTGATGTGATGTGGAGGCCTTCGTTCGGCAACGATGGCCTGCCACTTTGTTTTTTCGCCTCAAATATAGTGTTTTTGTGACAATCTGCCATGCTTTTTGCCGAAAAAAACAAATGGTAGGCCAAAATAATGGGCTGAGTAATAACTTTGCTGACGTAAAGTTACACGGTGGCTCAAAAAAACACGTTGTAATTTTGTTTTTCTCTCGCCTTGCACTATCTTTGCTGCTATATTATACCTTTTTATAAATAAATAACTCAACTTTCGCAAGTTGAGAGGAGTTCAGAAGTTACAGAAGTTCAGGAGTTCAGACATTACCACAACAAACGACCATTGAGCCTGACGATGTGAATAGCCTGACGATGTGAATTCTGGCTATTGTCTGAACTCCTGCAACTCCTGAACTCCTGAACTACAAGAAGTTGAGCAAATGCGAAACTTAAATAAATAAGATATTTGGTCATTATAATTGAAAAAAAGCGAAAATGATGAGATTTGATTCCGAACACGACTTGCTTGTCATACCCGATGTGCATGGGCGAGGCTTTTGGCGAGAGGCACTTGACTTGCCACACTGGAGCCATGTGCTTTTCTTAGGCGACTATACCGACCCGTATTCCTACGAGCACATCTCGGTGCAGCAGGCCTACGACAATTTCGTAGAAATCATTGGCTACGCTCTCAATCATCCCTCACAGACCACGTTGTTGCTCGGCAACCACGACATGCACTACAAGTCGGACATCTTCAGGCGGCATGCCAAGGGCAGCCGCTACAGCAGCATGATGGCCCCGGCCTATGCCCAGTTGTTCGACACTTACGACCATCTTTTCTCTTTGGCCTTTGAGGCTGAATACGAGGGCGAGCGGTGCCTGTTCACCCATGCCGGAGTGGTGCCCAAATGGTATGCCAGCCATGCCTCACTGATTGGCGACCTCACCGCCGAGAACCTCAACCGCCTTGCCCAGTCGGATGAGGGCATGACCGCACTCGCCGACGTGGGGTGGAGCAGGGGAGGCTTTGCCCGTGCCGGAGGACCCCTCTGGGCCGACTGCAGCGAGATGTCCGCGCTCGAGGATGGTCCATACCAGATTTTCGGGCATACACAGAACTATGACGACCGTGCGGTCATCACCTCTCATTACGCATGCGTCGATACCCATCGCGGTTATTTGCTGAGCGAGATTCTCGCCGGCAGATGAGATGCATGGGCGAACGATGGAAGGGCGTGTGGCTGAGATGGCATAAAAAAACAAAAAAAATTTTTTGGCTATTCGCATTCTATATCGTACCTTTGCACGCAGATTAGCAATAAAAGGAAATATTTTTATTCAATGGGAGGTTTTTTTGGGACAATTTCCGTGAGTGACTGTGTCAACGATTTGTTTTATGGCACAGACTACAACTCGCATCTTGGCACACGCCGTGCAGGTATGGCTACTTTCGACCCTGAGAAAGGCTTCAGCCGGTCTATCCATAGCTTGGAAAGAGATTATTTCCGTTCGAAGTTTGAGGA
This sequence comes from uncultured Prevotellaceae bacterium, assembly GCA_900320585.1. Taxonomy (GTDB): domain Bacteria; phylum Bacteroidota; class Bacteroidia; order Bacteroidales; family Bacteroidaceae; genus Prevotella. The sequence continues at coordinate 5,284 of ONSV01000182.1, forward strand.
CGAGCTCGATGAGTTCCATGGATGCCAAGGTATAGGTGTGATCAGCGACACCGACCCCCAGCCCATCATCATCAACTCGCACTTGGGGCGCTTTGCCGTGGTCACCGTGGCCAAGATCAACAACATGCCCGAAATCGCCCATCAGCTGCTGGCCGAGCGCATGCACTTCAGCGAGATGTCGGCCAACAAGATCAACCAGACCGAGTTGGTGGCCTTGCTCATCAACATGGGCTCGTCGTTTGTGGATGGCATCAACAAGGTATTCGACAAGATAGAGGGCTCGTGCTCGATGCTCATCCTCACCGAGGACGGTATCATTGCCGCGCGCGACAAATGCGGGCGCACACCCATTGTCATTGGAAAGAAGGAGGGCGCCTATGCCGCCACTTCCGAATCGACAAGCTTCCCCAATCTCGACTACGCCATCGTGCACGACCTGGGCCCCGGTGAGATTGTGAAGCTGCAGTCGAATGGCCTGGAGGTGCTCCAGAAACCTTGCGGACAGGAGCAAATGTGCTCTTTCCTGTGGGTGTACTACGGTTTCCCCACCAGCGACTACAATGGCGTGAACGTGGAGGAGATGCGTGAGCGCAATGGCTTCATCATGGGCCGGGAAGACGACACCGAGGCCGATATCGTGTGTGGCATCCCCGACTCGGGCGTGGGCATGGCCATCGGCTATTCTGAAGGACATGGCATACCCTACAAGCGCGCCGTGCTGAAATACACGCCCACCTGGCCACGAAGTTTCACCCCTGGCAACCAGTCGCGCCGCAACCTGGTGGCCAAGATGAAACTCATTCCCAACCGTGCCATCCTCACCGGACAGCGGGTGGTGTTCTGCGACGACTCCATAGTAAGGGGCACGCAGTTGCGCGACAATGTACGCACCTTCTTTGAGTATGGCGCCAGTGAGGTGCATGCACGCATCTCCTGTCCACCGTTGGTCTATGGCTGTCCGTTTGTCAACTTCACCAGTTCGAAGAGCGACTTGGAGCTGATCACACGCCGTGTGATACAGGACTTTGAGGGCGACCCCGAGAAGAACCTCGAAAAATATTCGGATGTCAACTCTCCCGAGTATCATCGTATGGTCGACGAGATAGCGCATCGTCTTGGTATCACCTCGCTCCGTTTCAACAAGATCGACAACCTGGTGAAAGCCATCGGCCTGCCCAAGGAACGCATCTGCACGCATTGCTTCGATGGCAGCGGGTGCAAGGGATGCCCGTCGAAATCAAAGAAGTGATTTTAAATCGTTAACATACTATGAGAGGCACCTTTTCCGGGTGCCTCTTTTTTCTTCGTGCAAATCTCTTTACCATCCGTTTTCTCATGCGAGAACGCATATTTTTAGACGTTTAGGTGCCAAAAACGAAAAAATATGTGGAAAAATTTGCACATTTCCACGCATTTACTTAATTTTGCCCCGAAATCGTGTATTATGCTATGGTTCATAGTGGTAGCACGAAAGGTCACGTATTTTTATCAAAGGCTGTCTTCCCCATGCGATATGGCGATGCGGCTGGATTCAAAACTTATATTATTCTTAATTTCAACTATTATGAACAAAATGAGCTATGTGAAACCTGTCACTGAAGTTCAGTTGCAGGTATATCTTGAGACCTCCATTTTGGCTGGCAGTGAGAACGCCTTCTCTTCTGATGATTTCAAAGACGAAGGTAGGTTCCCAGGCCTTCCTACTACAGGTAATACTGTAGGCAATCCTTCGTTCGTGAGACGTTTTGAGGAAAGCTCCAACAGCCAGTTGTGGGACGATGATTTATAGAATTCCGGCCTTCGCTTGAGGTGTGTGCCAGCAAAGGCTGCACATGTTCAGGTGTGGGTGGAATCGATTTGTGGTTTCGTGATTCTTTGTCACGTACACGTTCAATGTCAGGAACTCCATGCAGGGTGTTCCCTTTTATCATTTAAGCCTATGAATATGAAGAATAAATATACAAAGCCTGTTGTCACGGTGGAAAACATGACAACAGAATTCAGTGTCCTTGCAGGGTCAGACTTAAAGAGGGATGTCACTTCCTTCGACCTGCGTTTCTCCGACATTGATGAGGTCCAGTTGCCTACCGAGGCTGATGGCAATAGTCATAAATTAGATTTTTGGGACAATGAGTAAGGCTTTGTCATTATTCTCCCGAATCGTGCTCTCGCTCCTCATGCTGATGAGTGCCGCGCCGGCATTCGCCAATGAGGCCGACCCCAACGTGTGGGTGAAGGTGACCCTTGAGACGGGTGAGCAGATTACCGCCCACTGGGTGGGTGATGAGCATTTCCACTTCCTTGTCGACAGTAATGGCAAGATTTACATGGCCAACGACAATGGCTCTTTCTCCTATGTCGACAGTGCCACTTTCAAGCAACGGCGTGATGCCTTCATCGAACAGCGAGTGGAAGCTGATGTCAGGCCCAACATGCGCAAGCTCTCGAAAAAGGAGAGAGACTACTTCCCCGACAGAAGCCGTTTCCTGGGCAGGAAAAAGGGCCTCGTGGTGCTTCTTGAGTTCGGCGAGGATAATGGTTCGGGTGGCACGAATGCAGCCACCGCCTTCAAATTTTCCAGAGACATTATTGGCGACCCCGTAGTGCATTACAACAAGTTCCTCAATCAGGTGAACTTCAACGAGGGCGACTTCGTAGGGTCGGTACACGACTATTTCTACGACCAGAGCTATGGCAAGTTCGATGTCACTTTCGATGTGGTAGGTCCTGTCAGTTTGAGCAAGAACGGTGCATATTATGCAGGTTCCACTGGTTACCAACGCTGTAGCGAGATGGTGGTCGAGGCATTGGAGAAGATTGATGGTGAGGTGGATTTTACCCAGTACGACTGGGGTGATGATGGAAATGTGAGCCAGATAGCCTTTGTTTGTGCAGGTAGCACCCCTTCCTCGGGAGGTTCGATTTGGCCGCACAAGGCCTCGTTTGAAAAATATGGCCTCCCGACGTTGACACTCGACGGAAAGACGATTGATACCTATTGTGTCGTTGCTGAACTGACTAAGAAAGCCAATGGGTATGCCCCTGCCGGCATCGGTTGCTTCGTACATGAGTATTCCCATTGTTTCGGCTTCCCCGACCTCTACGATGTGAACCATTGGACGGGTTATGGAGTGGGCTACTTCGACGTGATG
>ONSV01000129.1 GCA_900320585.1 uncultured Prevotellaceae bacterium
GAGGAGAGTCCCACCACTATCAATGCGGCGATGACCGCCATCAGGTGGCAGAGGGATTGGTGGTATGTGGTGCTCTTTTTTGTCATCTGTGGTGTGCTGTTATATCTCCACGTTGAGCGACAACCCGTAGTTGCGCTTCGGCATGGGGTAGTTGAGTATCACGTCGTAGTCTTGGTCGAGCAGGTTGTTCACCTCCAAGGTGGCTTTCCAGGTGGCTTTCGCCCACCGCCATTGGTACATCAGCGTGAGGTCGCTGGTATACCAGGGCTCCATGTGGTTGTAGACGATGTTCTCTTGCTCGTTGTAGCGCTCGCCGGCATAGATGAAGCTGTAGTTGAGGGTCCATCCGCGGTAGGCGAGGCCCACGATGGCCGAACCGCTGTGCCAGGGGATATAGGGAATCTGGTCGCGGTAATAGGGCGTATGGGGGTCGGTCACGTCGCGGGCGTCCTGGTAGGTATACTGCACGCGTCCGGTGAGGGTGAGTCCGGCGAGGGGCTCCACATCGGCCTCGGCCTCGATGTCGATGCCGCGGATGTGCACCTTGCCCAGGTTGAGCATGGTCCAGCGGAACTGCTGTCCCTTGGGGTAGGCCACAATCTTGTCTTTCACCGTGTTGTAGTAGCCGTCGGCCTGCACGCCCACATGCCGTAGCAGTCCCGATACAAAGGTCTTGTTGAGCACCAGCCCCACATCCCATTGCGTGGCGGTCTCGGGACGCAGCTGGGCGTTGCCCATGTCGGTGTAGAAGAGGTCGTTGAAGGTGGGCATCCGGAAACTGCGCTTCATGAAGGCCCTCACCGACAGCATCTTGCCACGCAGGGGATAGACGTTGGCGAAGATGGCGGGGGTCCACCGCGTGAGGGTGGGCTGACTGCCTCGCAGGCGGGTGCGGTCGCTGATGACCGAGGCCAGCAGACTGGCCTGCAGCTTCACCCGGGAGTAGTCGACGGCGGTGGCCACCGAGAAGAGGTTCGACACCCGAGTGGGGTAGGCGAAGTTGTAGGTGCTGGCATTGAGCTTGTTCCAGCGCAGGTCGTAACTTGCCGAGATGCTCCAGAGGGGCAGCAGCTCATACACGTGCGAGGTGGTGAGGTAGAACTCTTGCTGGTAGTAGCGGTTGTCGACGGGCAACTGGGTGGAGTCGCGGTTCACATAGTGGGTGCGGTAGTAGGCATATTTGGCCATCACACGGCAACTGTATCGGTCGCTCAGGCTCTTCTGCCAGGCGGCCTGGCCGAAGGTGTTGAGGTCCCACTGCCGCTCGCCTCGTTTCCACACGTTGTTGACAATGGCTCCGGGGATGCCGCGCTCGGAGTTGTAGAGATAGCCTTTGGCATACCAGTAGCCTTGGTCGAGCGTGCCGTGCAGGTTCACCTCCAGCCGTTCGGCATGGATGTCGCCATTCTGACGCGTGGCGGTGGTGTCCCAGGCGGTGGTGCCGTCGATGTTCACCCTACGGTAGCGGAACTTGTACTTGCCGCTGGCGTTGAGGAATCCGGCACTCACCGACGCGCTCAGGTTGTCGCCCAACTTCTGTTCGTACAGGCCAGAGAGCCTGACCATGTCGCTCGAAGCGAATTTCACGTTCGTCTTCAGATGGTGGGTCTCGCCATACGAGAACCAGGGGCGGCGGGTACGGATATAAACCGAGCCGGCATTGCCGAAATCACTGGCAGTCTGGAAGATGGCGCTCTTCTGACCATTGTAGAGCGTCACCTCGTCCACGTTGTCGAGGGTAAACTGCCCCAGGTCGATCTGTCCGTTCTGGGCATTGCCCAGTTCCACGCCGTCGTAGTAGATGCCCAGGTGGTTGGTGCCCATGCTGCGGATATTGACGGTCTTGATGCCGCCCACTCCGCCATAGTCTTTCAGTTGCAAGCCGGAGAAATACCTCAGGGCATCGGCCACGGAGTGGGTGTTGAGCCGCTCGAGTTGCTCGCCGCTCAATTTCTGTGATGGGATGACCTCACGGAAGGTCAGTTTCGAGGTCACCACCACTTCGTCCAGTTGCCTGATGCTGTCGCTCGGTGCTTCCTTTTTTGTCTGGGCACATAACGTGGCAAGACAGAGCGACAACAAGCATGTCGTCAAGAGTCGTTTCATGGGCTTCGTCTTCTGCGCCCCCATACATCGTGGTGGCGAGATGTCGTAGTGCAATGGCAGGTATTCTGGCTTGTCGTCGTGTGCCAACGCCTTCCCGGCAGTGGGGCCAGTGGCTTGTTGTTGGCGCATGGAAGGACGACTCACAGCAGCGGGACTGCTCGGGAGTTACACCCGATTCCCTTTTTCATCACTTGAGTGAGTGAACCAATTGCACTGCAAAGATAAACAAAAAAAATGTTTTCCTATTTCTATTAAAGTGTTTTTTTGTGGTTTCGGCCACTAAAAACAGAGGCTGTGCCAGAATTTCTCCCGAGGGGTGGAAACTTGCCGCAACGTCCTCCTTCTCCGTATGGCGTGGCTCTGCCGCGCTTCAGCCCTCATGCCGATGTTGAAACTGGGCCTGCTCGCTCTGGCCTCCCTTCCTTGCCAGGCGGGCTTCAATCCCATAGTTAGCCAAATCTCACTCTTTTGCAACAATAAACCAACAAAATAGCAAAAAAAACATCAAAATGTTTGTGGATGTGGCCGTAATGTTATAAATTTGCAGCCAAATCACGAAAATCATAAGTATGAGAACCTTCAACGCATACTATTACTTCTATTTTTACTTTGCAAGGAATTGCGAAGCGGGAAGTTGCGTGTAGATTTCAACTTATGACAATCAGGCCGAGAGCCTACAGTCAGTTTCCCGCTTCGAAAGAGGCGGGATTTGTGTTTAAAATAAGAACAGTATGAAGAGAGTAGCCATCCAGGGTCAGGCCGGTTCGTTTCACGATATGGCAGCCCATTTGTATTTCGAGGGCGAGCAGGTGCAACTCATCTGCTGTGCCACCTTCGAGGAGGTGTATGCACAGATTCTAAACGACCCCACCATCATCGGAATGACAGCCATCGAGAACACCATCGCCGGCAGCCTGCTCCACAACTACGAACTGCTGCGCGACTCGGGTACCACCGTGGTGGGCGAGCATAAGCTGCATATTCGCCACTGTATCTGCTGTCTGCCCGAAGACGACTGGGACACCATCGACGAGATACACTCGCACCCCGTGGCCCTGATGCAGTGCCGGGGCTTCCTGGCCCGGCATGCCGAACTGAAGGCAGTGGAAACGGAAGATACGGCCGGAGCTGCCGAGGAAATCATGGAGAAGCAGCTGCGGGGCAAGGCCGCCATCTGCAGTGCCGACGCCGCACGCCTCTACGGTATGCGTGTGCTCGAGGATTCCATCGAGGACAACAAGCACAACTTCACCCGCTTCCTCGTGGTGTGCGACCCCCGTAAGGCCGACTTCCTCCGCCCGCTCGACAAGACCGACAAATCGAGCCTGGTCTTCTCGCTGCCCCATGAGGAGGGCGCCCTCTCCAAGGTTCTCACCATCCTCTCGTTCTACAACATCAACCTCACCAAGATACAGTCGTTGCCCATCATCGGTCATGAGTGGGAATACCTGTTCTACGTGGATGTCACTTACAGCAACATCACCCGATACCGACAAAGCATCGACGCCATTACACCACTTACCAAAGAACTGAAAATTTTAGGAGAATATCAAAATGGAAGACAGACCAATTAGCATACAGCCCGCCGACAGACTCAGTCTGGTGCAGGAGTACTACTTCAGTCGGAAACTCAAGGAGGTGGCTCGCCTCAACGCCGAGGGACGCGACATCATCAGCCTGGCCATAGGCAGTCCCGACATGCCGCCCTCCGAGGGCACCATCGATACGCTGTGCCAGGTGGCCCGACGCCCCGACGCCCACGGCTACCAGCCCACCATGGGCACGCCCGAACTGCGTGGGGCGATGGCACGCTTCTACCAACGGTGGTATGGCGTGACGCTCGACCCCGCCACCGAGATCCTCCCGCTGATAGGCAGCAAAGAGGGCATACTGCATGTCACACTGGCCTTCGTCAACCCCGGCGACGGTGTGTTGGTGCCCAATCCGGGCTATCCCACCTACACCTCGCTCAGCAAGATACTAGGGGCGAGAATCGTGAACTACAACCTCAGGGAGGATAATGGCTGGCAGCCTGACTTCGACGAATTAGAGAGCATGGACCTCAGCGGGGTGAGGCTGATGTGGACCAACTATCCCAACATGCCCACCGGTGGCGACGCCAGGATGGAGACTTATGAGCGGTTGGTGGACTTCGCCCGCCGGCATGGCATCGTCGTGGTGAACGACAATCCCTATTCGTTCATCCTCAACGAGCATCACCGCTCGCTGCTCCAGGTGGAAGGTGCCAAGGAGTGCTGCATCGAGTTCAACTCGATGAGCAAGAGCCACAACATGCCGGGATGGCGCGTGGGACTCTGTGCCACCAACGCCACCTTCATCTCGTGGATTCTCAAGGTGAAGAGCAATATCGACAGCGGAACCTTCCGCGGCATACAGTTGGCCGCCGCCCAGGCCTACGACAATGACGACAGCTGGCACCGGCAAGCCAATATCGAGACCTATGGACGTCGCCGTGAGATAGCCGAGGCCATCATGACACAGTTGAGCTGCACCTTCGACCCCAAGCAGGTGGGTATGTTCCTCTGGGGAAAGATACCCGCGAAATACGACAATGTGGAGCAACTCACCGAGCGCGTGCTGCACGAGGCAAGAGTATTCATCACCCCGGGATTCATCTTCGGGTCGAACGGCAACCGCTTCATCCGCATCTCGCTGTGTGCCAAGGACGACAAGATGCGCGAGGCACTCAAGCGCATACAGGCCCTTGAGTGGTAAGGCCTTAGAAGCTTCAAGGCTCCTTAAGGTCCTTAAAATCCCTAAAGACCTTAATGTCCCTAAAGTCACGCAAAACTTGCAATAATAACAAAAAAACAAGATAATACAATGGAATTGGAACTTCAACCCCTGAAACTGCCCAGCGACAATGAGCGACCCGTGGTCATCGCAGGGCCATGCTCCGCAGAGACCGAGGAGCAAGTGATGACAACCGCCACACAGTTGGCTAAAAAAGGATGCCACATGTTTCGTGCTGGCGTGTGGAAACCCCGTACGAAACCCGGTGGCTTCGAGGGAAATGGCGAGAAAGCCCTCCCGTGGATGAAACGGGTGAAGGACGAGACGGGAATGCTTGTCACCACCGAGGTGGCCACACCCGAGCATGTGGAACTGGCTCTCAAATATGGCATCGATATCCTGTGGATAGGTGCCCGCACCTCGGCCAACCCCTTCGCCATGCAGGCCCTGGCCGACGCACTGCGTGGCGTGGATGTGCCTGTGCTGGTGAAAAACCCGATCAACCCCGACCTGGAACTGTGGATTGGAGCGCTCGAGCGCATCAACCAGGCTGGCATCAAGAGGCTGGCGGCCATTCATAGGGGATTCTCCAGCTACGACAAGAAAATCTACCGTAACCTGCCCATGTGGCAGATTCCCATCGAACTGCGCCGCAGGATTCCGAGCTTGCCCATCCTCTGCGACCCCAGCCACATCGGCGGACGGCGCGAACTGGTGGCACCCCTCTGCCAGCAGGCCATGGACCTGGGCTTCGACGGACTCATCGTGGAGTCGCACTGCGAGCCCGACATGGCTTGGAGCGATGCCGCACAGCAGGTGACTCCCGACGTGCTCGACTACATCCTCTCGCTGCTCGTCATCCGCGACGAGTCGGTCAGCACCGAGGACATCAGGGAACTCAGGAAGCAGATCGACGAGCTCGACAACCAACTCATGGACCTGCTCGCCAAGCGCATGAGAGTGTGCCGTGAGATAGGACAGTTCAAGAAAGAGCACAACATGACCGTGCTGCAGCCCGCACGCTATGGCGAGATTCTCGACAAGCGCGGCGCGCAAGGCTCGCTCTGCGGCATGGGTGCCGACTTCGTAAAGAAAGTGTTCGAGAGCGTGCACGAGGAGAGCGTGCGCCAGCAAATGGAAATCATCAACAAATAATCCTACGCATGAGAATATTGGTTCTGGGAGCAGGAAAGATGGGGAGCTTCTTCCTCGACCTGCTGAGTTTTGAGCACGAGACAGCCGTGTTTGAGAAAGACCCGAAGCGCATGCGCTTCACCTACAACACACAACGGTTCACACAGCTGGAAGAGATACGAGGGTTCGCACCCGAACTGGTGATCAACGCCGTCACGGTGAAGAACACCATCAAGGCCTTCGACGAGGTCATCCCCTACCTGCCCGACGACTGCATCATCAGCGACATCGCTTCGGTGAAGACCGGCCTGAAAGAATATTACGAGCAGACGGGACGCAGGTTCGTATCCTCACACCCCATGTTCGGTCCCACCTTTGCCAACCTCCAGCAACTCAGCGAGGAGAACGCCATCATCATCAGCGAGGGCGACTACATGGGGCGCATCTTCTTCAAGGACCTCTATCAGAAGCTGGGGCTCAACATCTACGAGTACACCTTCGAGGAGCATGATAAGACAGTGGCTTACTCATTGTCCATCCCCTTCGTCTCAACCTTCGTCTTTGCGGCAGTCATGAAGCATCAGGATGCGCCTGGCACCACCTTCAAGCGCCACATGCGGATAGCCAAGGGCGTGCTGAACGAGGACGACTACCTCTTGCAGGAAATCCTCTTCAACCCCTATACCCACGACCAGGTCTCTCAGATCCGTACGGAGTTGAAGGAACTGTTGGAGATCATCGACAACAGGGACGCTGAGGGCATGAAGGGCTATCTGACGAAGATTCGCAATAACGTCAAGCGCGACATAGAGATTAAAAGGTGAAAAAGTGAAAGGGTGAAAAGGTGAAATACCATCTCGTTGCGTTTATAACGGTAGCTATTTGGGGCAGCACCTTCGTTTTTACGAAGATGCTGCTTCAGGCAGGCCTCTCCCCCGCGCAGATCTTCACCCTCCGCTTCCTCATCGCCTACATCCTATTGTTGGCCTTCACCTTTCTGCGTGACAAGGTAACTTCTTCCCCTCCTGAGTCAGGAGGGGCAAGGGGTGGTCTGAACAATCGCAAACAAGAGGCTGAACAGACCCCCTCAGGCTCCCCCTACTCAGGGGGAGAAAACAAATCCTCTTTCCGCTGGTTCTGCAACTCCTGGCGCGACGAACTCCTGATGGTGGCCCTCGGCATCACGGGCGGCTCCCTCTATTTCCTCACGGAGAACGCGGCCATGCTCTTTACCACTGCCACAAACACCTCACTCATCGTCTGCTCCTGTCCACTCTTCGCGATGCTACTCTTTGCTGTGTTCTTCCGCCAGTCTGAGAATATCTCGCGCATCCAGGCTTTGGGCTCGCTGATAGCCTTTCTGGGTATGGCCGTTGTCGTGCTCAATGGTCACTTCGTGCTCCATCTCTCACCCCTTGGCGACCTGCTGGCCTTTGGTGCCTGTCTCTGCT
>ONSV01000272.1 GCA_900320585.1 uncultured Prevotellaceae bacterium
CTTTCCCTGCATCCTCACCTTTTGGACAAATTGCCCAAGGACACCATCCTTACGCCTCATCCTGGCGAAGCCAAACGCCTGCTGAATGCCACGGGATGCGGCAACTGCCTGGTTATGGCCATGAAATATGGTGTAGTGGTTATCCTCAAGGACCACTACACCAACATCCATTTGCCCGATGGCAATATTTTCCGCAATGAGAATTTCGGCAATGCCGGAATGGCTGTCGGAGGTTCGGGAGACACATTGACAGGCATTCTGCTTGGACTGCGCGCGCAAGGCTACACGGCACAGGAAGCCTCAATCTTGGGCGTCTCGCTTCACGCCATAGCTGCCGATCTGGCTATCGAAAGAGGCAACGAAAGCGAGGAATCGCTTCTCCCCTCCGACATCACGAAGTGGCTAGGAGCAGCATTTAAGGAATTGTAAAGACCCTCTAAATCCCCCTGCATAGGGGGACTTTTTTGTTCGGCGCCGGGTCTTCCCCCTAAGCAGGGGGACAAGAGGGGGTCTGGACTATCTTCTTGTCCAATCTCCTCAACTCTCGTACCAGGAAAATGGCAGCCAGCATGAACGAGATGGCATCGCTGATGGGGAACGACCACCAAACGCCATAGACACCCATAATACGAGGAAGGACGAGCAACATAGGCAGCAGGAACAGCAGTTGACGCGAAGTGCTCAGCAGGATGGCAATGCCCGCCCTTTGGCTCGACTGGAAGAACGACATGGTCATCATCTGCGGGCCCACCAATGGGAAGACACACATGATGATTCGCAGGGCAGGAATACACTTGGCCACCATATCGGCATCGGTGGTGAAAAGCGAAGCCATCTGACCGGGGAACAGGAAGACAAGCAAATAACCTACGGTCATCACCGTCGTGGCACAAGCCAAGGCAAACTTCATAACACCCCGCACACGTCCATAAAGACGGGCTCCAATATTGAAGCCCACAATCGGTTGCAGGCCCTGGCCAAAGCCCATCACCATCATGACGATAAGCATCGCCACACGATTCACGATACCATAGACACCCACATACATATCGCCATCGGCACCGCCATAGGATATCAACGAACGGTTGATGATGATGACAATCAGACAGTTGCAAAGATTGACACAGAAGGGAGAAAGGCCGATGGCAAGAATCTCTCGGATGATATCGGCGCGCACCTTCAAACCGATACGTGCAAAATGCACGAAGTTGGTCTTGTCGAGGAAGAAACGGAACTCAAAGATCCAGGCACATACGAAGAAACGGAACTCAAAGATCCAGGCACATACCTGTCCCAATACCGTGGCCAAAGCCGCTCCACGCATACCCCAGCCGAAACCGAAGATGAACAAGGCATCGAGGATGATGTTCACCACCACTGCTATAAGTTGGGCTGCCATCGCCTTACGCGGATTGCCCGTGGCTCGCAACTGGTCGTTCATACCGAGGAAGGTGTGGGTGATGATGTTGCCGGCCAGGATAATCTGCATATAATCGTGCGCATAGGGCAAGGTGGCATCACTGGCGCCAAAGAGCCTGAGGATGGGGTCGAGGAACAACAGGCCAAGCACCGTTATTATCAAACCGATAGTGATGTCGAGTCGGAGCATATTGCCGAAGATCATCAAAGCACGCTGCTGATTGCCCTCGCCCATCTTCACCGAAGTCTGTGCCGCCGAACCCACGCCCAACATGGCACCAAAGGCAGCCGAGATGTTCATCAGCGGGAACGTGATGGCAAGACCTGCAATGGCAAGAGGACCTGCTCCACGACCAATGAAGATGGAGTCGCAGAGGTGATAAATCGAACTTGCCGACATGGCAATGATGCTGGGTGTAGCAAACTGTATCAGCAGTCTGCCAACAGGTTTGGTTGCCAGTTGCCGCTGTCTTTCGTCCTTATATTCGATCATAAATTTCTTGTTTCTGAAGTTTACAAATATCAATTCATCCACAATGATGGTGCAAATATAAGTTTTTTTATGCAATTTTCGTTTATTTTCGCTATAAAAATCAAAATTTTTCCTTTTTTTGCTTTTTTTTCACCGAAAATTTGGTTTTGACTTTCCAATTCCTTATCTTTGCAGCGGATAAAAGTATACGATTACTTCATCCAGCACATTGAAAAGCGAGATACTTAAGTACCCAATTCTTAACCTATAAAAAACACTTTAACATGTTCAACAACCAGCGCATTTGTATGCCTTTTGTTCGAATTCTTGCCATTCTGTTCACGATAATGTGGAGCGGAAGCATGCTGTTTGGACAAACCCGAACTGTGACCGGCCAAGTGATTGACCAGGCCACCGGTGAACCTGTCATTGGTGCCAACGTCCTCGTCAAAGGCACAACAACAGGCACCATCACCGACCTCGACGGCAACTTCTCGATCTCCGGAGTGACCGACAAGTCGGTGCTCCACGTCAGTTTCGTCGGATACACGGCAGAGGACGTTCCTGTCAAGGGTAATACCAAACTGAATATCGTCATACGCGAAGACAACGACCTGC
>ONSV01000131.1 GCA_900320585.1 uncultured Prevotellaceae bacterium
CTTGTAGCAGTCGATATAGACGTTGTCGGTCTTGTCGCTTTGGGAATTATCTTTCGAGTTGCTTGGATCCCACTTGACGAAGATTTCGTATTCACCGTCACCGTCGACATCACCCACGGAACAGTCGTTAGGTGAGTAGGTTCCACCCAGTGCACCTGTAGCAGGACGGTCCAGCTTCAGCGGCTTATATAATTGCGACCATGCCTTCACGGGGTTGGATGTACTCATGGTTTGTCCATTGACCTTTGTGATGACTTGGTATTCAGAATTCTTGTCACCACCAGTATCCCTATAGTTGGTGACTTCTAAGTCGGTCGCTATGGTCGTGCCGTTGCGTAAAAGGTCGAAACGGGTATCGTTGTCATCTGTACCGAGGAATCGCCAACTGACGAAATTGCCACTACCGCTGTTTGCTGGTAAAGCCACGAGTCCACGGTCGAGCTTCTCCATCTGACTCACGGGCGTGTTAGGCTGCTGGGCATTCACGACAAGGCTGAAGAAGGCAAGAATGCCCACCCCAAAGCATCTGAACAATTGAAATCTACTTATATTTTGCATTTTCTCTGCTATTTCACGGTGATCTTAATGGTCTCTTTCTTGTTCTCGCCCGTCATCATCAGCACATAAGTGCCCTTGCCATAGCGTCGGAGCGAGAGGGCCACATCTTTCCTCTTGGCGTCGAAACGACCAACAAAGTGGCCATTGAGGTCGTAGACCTCCACATGGGCCTGTGCGGTAGCGAGGATATGCTGAATGCCAAGGGCATCCACCACCTTGAGTTTTCCTGTAGGCTGACAGAGCTCGCTGGTGTCCCATGCCAGTCCGTATTCCGAGATGTCGGGCAGGTTGATAGTCGAAGGCGTGCCCACGAAGTTGCTGGCCGTCCACAAGATAATCTCATCTCCCTCTTTCGGCGTATAGCCTTTCATCGTGACATTGATATCGCCATCGATGGTAAGCGTTGTCCCCACATCGAGGAATGAGCGTGAGGTGGATGTGTTTGCCGCACTGAAGATGAAGAAGTTGACATGGGAGCCAGAGGAGGCCATCACCGAATTCTTCACCTTGATGCTGCCCACAGGATAAGTGGAGGTGTAGTTGCCCGGCGCGAGCGACCCGCCCTTCTGCAAAATCACACTTTGGAGATAAGCATAGCCGGCAACGGTACCACTGTCGGAGACTATCAGTTGGTTGGTTCCGAAGAAGAGCGAGCTCTGGGCTGAGTTGTTAAGGTTGAGCGCACCGCCTCTTACCTCGGCATTGCCATTGCCATAATTGGTGGGAAGATTCATCGTCCACACACCGCTACCCACTTTGGTGATGACGCAGCCATCGATTTTGCCTGAGAATGGGATGTCTTTGTTCAGGAATCCGATGGTGTATCGGCCACTACCGGCAAGTGTTCCGTTGCCCGAAAGGTTGCCGATGCTCACGCTGTTGCTGGCGTTGATTACACCATCGTTGGCACTGCCACTCGAGAACGTGGCGCGCAGGTTGACATCGGCACGGCTCAGTCCGTTGGAATTGCCGAAATAGAAGACAGGGTCGTACGAGCCTGTCTTGGAGGCCCCGATGACGAGCTTGCCCTCAAAGGCATTCCAGTTGCCGTTGATCACATTGCGCACGCTCGTGGCATAGACATTGAGGGTGCCCTTACCGGCGAGCTTGCCCTTGTAGTTGCAACGGGAGTCAAGATACCAATTGGCGCTCTTGCCCTCAGGCACCATGACAGTGGTGTTGTTCGTAGAATAAGAATAGATATTGTCGGGGTCGCGGAGCGTACCGCCACAAAGCACCACGCTGTCGGGATATTGATGCGTGTTGTTGGCCTCTGCTCCGTAAACCGTTCCATCCATCACATAAAGGGCACCGAACGACGACTTTGAGCCCAACTGAAGATTACCGCCACCTGTCTTGGTAAGGTTGTCTTTTGTGCTCGACGTGATGGTAGAGGAGGTGGTGAAGGTCTGTCCTTTTGCCACGTCAATGCCACCACCGCCATTTTCCAGGACAATGGGTTGTGAGTTGACGAGCGAACCCGTGCCGGCGAGCACGCCACCGTTACGCAGGTAGATCTTGTTTTGCAGGCCACCTAATGAGCCATAGTTTACCCCCGACTCATTGGCCAGTGAAGCGACAGTGAGCCTGCCGCCATTGATATTGACATCACCCTCGAACGAGTTCACATTCGCTATGTTCACATTGGCGGCACCCGTCTTGGTAATGCTCATTCCGCCAATCATGCTTTCTCCCGTGATGATATACTCCTTGGTCTCGTTCTGGAAGAACACCGCAGAGGGAGAGACGGGCTGTGTGATGTTGACGTTGGTGTTCTCGGCATCGTCGTTGAAAATCACGACATCGCCACTCACGAAGATGTTCGACTCGCCCGAAGTGGTGGTCTTGAAATTCTCGGTGTCAGCCAAGTCCCAATCGCTACCCTGGGTGCCGGTCCATGTCACGCTGGTAGCTTCGCGCAAGCCTTCGATGTCGAGGTAGATTTTGCCGTCCTCAATAGCCAGCTTGGCTTTCTGTGCACCGATGCCCTCGACCACGATATTGTCGAGCGAAC
This sequence comes from uncultured Prevotellaceae bacterium, assembly GCA_900320585.1. Classification (GTDB taxonomy): domain Bacteria; phylum Bacteroidota; class Bacteroidia; order Bacteroidales; family Bacteroidaceae; genus Prevotella. The sequence goes on from ONSV01000131.1 coordinate 2,573, forward strand.
CTTCAATCTTGCCGACTTCTCCGAGCAAATAGCGCCCCTCTTCGAGTGCTGTCGCTCCTTCGGCATAATGAGGAATGACCTCGAATACCGGAGTGTTGTATGTAGGACCATTCTTCCAGCCTTTTTTCTCAATGCTCAGGACATTTGCCTTGAAGTGGTCGGCCTGTGCTCCGCTATAGACATCGAATTCCACCCGTGAGCCGAAATTGAGGATGAGGGAGTCGGTCTCCACACTTCCTGCCTTCTCGCTTCCACCCGGACGAAGCACGGAGGCATAGTCCATCTGGATGCCCTTGTTGAATTTTCCGCCATCGCTGCTGAGCACGGCGAAACGGTTGAGCCACACCCGGCTCTCCGACATCGTGCCATCAAACACCAATGTGCCTGCCCAGACATCAGTGCTACCCTTGTAGAGTTGAGTGACGTTGGGCAGCACCAATGTGCCGTCGCCCTGTTTCACAAGGCGCATCTCACCGGCAAAGGCACCTCCGGTGAGGGTGTGGGTGAAAGTGGATGTGGTAATGATGGTGTAAGAGTCATGACCCTGTACCCACGAAGGTGAGTTGTCGAAGAAGATATAAGGCGATGCGCCTTCAGCCACGCTAACGGTCATGTCGTTGGTCTCAGCCATAAGCACCTGCTGGCCGTTCAGGGATGTTCCGATGCTGCCACCGTTGGCGACCTCAGTGCGGTCGGTCATCGTCAGTGGTGGCGGAGCCACCGTAATGCGCTCCAATTCGCCGAGGAAATAGCTGGTATGGGGCGGCTGGTTGTAGCCGCACATCTGCCATACCATGGCCTGGCGGTACTGCATGTCGTGCCACAGGGTGTAGTTGCGCCAAGGCGTGGGGTCGGTGGTCGTGAAGATGCGGAGCTTGTTGTCACGAGTGCGCATGATGACCTCCTCGCGCCAGTCGCCAAGGATATCGCCCTGATAGGACGGCGTGCCCTTGGTGTCGTTATTGGTCATCGACCCTGTCAAGGTCTTGATCAGGCCCCTGCCATATTTGAAGATACCACCGGCTGTGTTCTTGCCGTTCGTATAGTTAAAGCACTCCTCGAGCAGGTCACCGTCCCAGTAGATGCGCATGTTGTCGGCCAGACCCGATTTGGTGAGGCCAGTGATGTGGTCGTTGGTTACGCAGCTGATGGCCTCGTCGTGCGACGAGAAAGCCATGGCGCCGGGGAAATCGTTAGTGAAGTTTCCGGCCATGCAGCGGCCGTCGTCGCTGCCGCCTGCCCGACGGTAATAGATCTTGCTGGTGGTGGCGTCACGATAGTTGTTGGAGGGGTTGTCCTCATTGCAGGCAAAAATCTCGTGACCATGGACATAAGGATTGAAATCGCCATGGTGCTGGGCATCACCATGTCCAAGCCCGGTGGTCGACAGTCCCTTGCCGTTGTCATCGATGACCATCGAACCGAAACAGATTTCGTCGCGTCCGTCCCAGTCGACATCGGCCACGGCGTAGTTATGGTATCCGTTGCCATACCACTTGCTGCCCGGCGTGTTGCAGTTCCAGCGCCAGCGCGTGGTGAGTTCATGAGTGGCGGGATTTACGTCCAGGGCTATCATCTTGTGGCGGGTGTAGATGCCTCGGGCCAGGAAGATGCTGGGCTTGCGGCCATCGAGATAGGGAGCGCCGAAGAAATGCTTGGTAGAGCGGTGGCCGTAGCCGTCGCCCCATGCGGCGTTCAGGTCGGTCTCTCCGGCTTCGAGTCGCTTCAGCGGATAATCCATCGTCACGTAGGGCACGCCGGTCTCACCATTCATATACACCAGGTATTCAGCACCCTCGTGCATGAACCAGTTGGCTCCACCGCCAGTAGCGCCACGATAGTTCTTCGTTTTGTCGCCAATGACATAATCCTGACCGTCGGCGGCATGAATCACCGTACCATCGGCGGCACGCATCAGGGCTTCAGCCTTGCCGTCGCCATCCCAGTCGTAAGCCACGATGTTGTTCTCGTTGTTCTGGAAGTCGCCCATGTTGGGACCGAAGTCCAACCACCATAGTTTGGTTCCATCGAGCTTGTAAACCTCCACGATGGAATACTCGCCATTATAACCACCCCGTGGATAGCTGGCATTAATCTCGCTCTGGTTATCGAACTTCAGCAGGATCTCCAGTTCGCCATCACCGTCGACATCGGCACAGCAGGCATCATTGGGCACATAGGTGGAGGTGAGCGACCCATGGTCGAGGGTGATCTCCAGGAACTGGTCCGCCCAAACCGAGACGGCCTTGCTCTGCGCCTTCTCCTCGCCGCGCACCACGGCAGATACGGAATACTGGCTGGAAGCCGTACCGCTGGCATCCAGGAAGTTGGAGACACGCAACGGCTCACTGTTCACTTTCTCCCCATCACGATAGAGGTTATAGGTCACGTCGTAGTATTCCTCTCCATAAATACGCCAGGAGCAGAACACGCCAGTGTTGGTCTTCACCGCAACCAGACCACGGTCGAGCTTGTCAGTAGTCCGTTGCGCTGATGCTGTGGCAAACGACAGCATTGCTCCAATCATCAACAATATTAATTTTTTCATATTGCTTAAGTAATTTGTTTTTTATTCGTTAGGATTCCGGTTTCTTGGCAGAGTCGATGAGATATTCGACGCGGTTGTCTGTAAGACTATATTTTTGCCCGTCGCAGAAGAGTTCCACCACATTCATCTGTACCGAAAGGTCACCCCATTGCCTGACCCATGAGGCATACGACTCGATCAATGCCGACACTTGCTTGCGCTCGCCACCTACAGTCACTGAAAATACCAGGTCGGTAGGTTCCATGAGGAGCGTCGATGAATGGGTGTCCACTCTCAAGCTGGTAACGGGAGCCGTGAACGTGGTGGTCTCACCAGTCGACTTCAAGGCCTCTTCCATGGCGTGCTGGTCGGCGAAAATCCGCTGGAGAATGGGTTGCAGGGGGAGACGTTTTACCGTGAACTCGTCGTTGGCAACCACGATGGTGACGGGCATCATCTCATTGCCCACTCTTACCTTACCCTCATAGGTGCCCTTGATATCATTGTAAATCTTCGTCGCTGTATCCTCGTTGATCTCAACGGGATCATCATCGGAACAAGCCCACAACGAGAGGAGTGCCAGAAGCACAAATGCATACCTAAAATAAGTCATCTTTTCTTTTTTGATTTGAATATGCAAATATACAACAAAAAAATGAATTACGGCCTCGGCATAACAATAAAAATCCCCGCACTCATTCGAGAGTGCGGGGATGAGATTCAAATTCGTATCTCTATCTCAGAAGAGATTAGCGAACGATGAACTTCTTGCCTTGCTTCACATACACACCCTTGGTGAGGTTGTTAGGATTAACCTGTACACCATTGAGGTTGTAGATAGGAGCATTGTGGTCGGAAACAACCTGGTTGGTCATCTCCTCTATACCTTCGCCTGCAACAGCCTTGAAGATGTCGATGCGGGCGATGGCGGTGTCGATACGATAGAGGCTATAGGTCTCATTACCGCGGATTACCTGTACATTGGTTCCATCACCGATGTTGCCTTCCTTGTACATAGCACGGCCGTCGGCGGGAGTTGTGCCAACAGGATAGATGGGGTGAGCAGAGGATGAACCGTAGTCGCTCACGATGTAAGCGATGTAGTAGTCGTTCTCGGTCAGGCCATCGATACCAACAATACCATTAGGATAGTTGATGGAAGAACCATCACCCTTGCAACCGATATTGATCAGACCAATACCATAATTGACCTTCAGACCAGCAACGTCGCTACCGTCGGCAACCTCAGGATCAGCCTCGCCAGTATACCATGTGTAGAAGGGAGCAAACAAGCCATAGGCAGCATCCTTGGTCAGAGCAGCAGCAGAAAGTGTGAAGCGGCGGATAGGCTCAGCACCCTCAGTTTCTGCAGGACCATAGACCACATAGGTGTCATACTTGGCAGTACCATCATCGGCGGTCTCACCATTCTCGATACCGAACCACAGACGCTTACGTGCGGTCCAGTTGTTCTCACCACTCATGTTCGAAGCCTGCAGAGGATCAATCTCTGCGAAGCCCTTGGCTGCGAGTGTAGCCTCGTCCATGTGCTGGAAGTCGATAGTCTGGTCGACAGCGAACTCAGTGTTGTTCTCGAAGGTCACTGTAGTCTCACCAAAGCCATAAGCATGGGTGGTTACAGTCAGTGTACCCTTCTCCTTAGCCTCATAGATGGCGCCGCTGGCCACCTCACCATTCGACTTGTCACCATTGCTGTACTCCCAGGTCAGCGTAATGTTGGGCTGTGTGGGAACAGTGGCGTTGCTGACCGTCATCAACAGGGTCTTCACGAAACCTGAATTCACCTTGGTAATGTCAACGCTGGCGGCAGGCAATGAAAGAACCTCTGCTACAACATCCACATACACGTGCTCAGAAGTGGCAGTGCCACTCTCTGTCCATACTTCGAGGGTGCCAGAGGTCTCAGTCACATAGTCGTAAGGACTGGAAACAGCGGTGTCCTCGGTGCCATCGGTCTTCTTCACATGCAGGATCTCACCATCCTCGAAGAAAATCTTGTAGGTACGCTGGGCCATGTACAGACCAGTCAGAGCCACAGTCGGAGTATTGGCATAGTCGCCCTCGGTCTCTGTCTGCACCTTCACGTCATCGATGTAGGCAGCCGAGTTGTAACGGCCAAGCAGCACGTTGAGGCCCTTGGCATAGCAGCTGGCATACTCAGGAATGTTGTAAACACCAGTAGCGAGCACATCGTCGTCGATGAGAGAGTAAATCTCATACTCAGCGGTGCGGGCCTCGGTGTCCACATTGATGGTAATGGTGTACCAACCCTGCTCCTGGAGAGACCCTCTCGGCAGTGCGGGCCTCAGTATCCACATTGATGGTGATGGTATACCAACCCTCCTCCTGGAGAGTCACTTTCTGATTCTGGTCGCCATTGATGTAGAAGTCGGTGGCATAGTTGCTGACGTCGGCATCATCGGCCCAATATTGATTGGTGTCGGAATAAGCGCCTTTCAGCTGGGTAAGGGCAAACAGGCGGAGCGAGTCGTTACCAGCATACTGTCCGTTGTTGATCACAGAGGTGATCTTCCATCCCTCAACATCAGATGTGGCTACACTCGGAGTCACGATGGCAATCTCGGAAGAGAACTGGATGTTCTTGGCAGGCGAACCACTGGAATTCTTCTTGAAGCCCCAAAGGAAGGAAATGGTATACTTCTTCACATCCTGGTTGTCATAGATGGTGGCATCACCTTCCTGACCATAGTTGAAGTTCAACACGGCATTACGGTTGTTGTTGTTGCCGAGTTCGAACTGGAACATCTTGCCTTCCTCATCGGAAACGATAGACATGTTGCCAGCAAGGTTCGGAGAGGTCCATCCTGCATCAGCAGGATAGTTCACAATTTCGAAGTCCTGCTTGAACAGGTTCTTTACACCAGCAGTTGCCACCACGGAGAAGGCGAACATTGCTGCGAAAAGGAGATAAAATTTTCTCATAATCGATTTGTTTTAATTATTAATAAAAAAGGTATTATAGATATAAATATACATTCAGTAGCAAAGTTACAAAATAATTTGTAATATGTATGCTTGTATGAGTATTTAACACATTTTAAGTGTTGTAGGACACTTATTCCAGCGTCCTACAACACAATATGTTATCACCAGCCGGGATTCTGCACGAGCACATTGCCCGACTTGAGAATCTCGCTCTGAGGAATGGGGAACAAGTTCATCTTCTCATCCCACTGGCGGTTCTGCACCACAGTCTTCTCCTCATTGAAAGTGCCATCGGCATTCTTCGTGATTCTCAGACCGTAAATGGTCTTGAAATACTTGTCGCCTTCTTTCCAACGACGCACGTCGAAGAAGCGGTGTCCCTCAAAGGCCAGTTCCACGAAACGCTCTTTCTCCAACTTTTCCTTGAACTGACTTGCACTCAGACCATCCTCGATGCCAGCCAGACCTGCACGCTTGCGCACCAGGTCGACGGCATATTTCGGGGTCATGGTGAAACCAGTCTCTGCCTTATAGCCA
>ONSV01000132.1 GCA_900320585.1 uncultured Prevotellaceae bacterium
CTGCTCGGATGGCAGCGGATGGGTAACCCTTGAGAACGTTGGACACGAGGGCTATGTCTATGGCTCTGGCAACAACGTGTGTGCCATCATCGGCGTGGTGATGAACGGCGGACCTGCCACACGCATCACCAATTGCTACAACATGGGCAACGTGAGTGGTGGTGGCGAGAGTGCCATCATCGCCGGATGGTTTGGCGGACACGGCAGCGTGGAGGTGAGAGGCTTCTGGAATACGGGCATCATGGAGAGCGGACAGGATGGCTCCAACTCACTCTGGCGCAACAACAGTGGCATCACCACCGAGCGCATCTTCCATCTCTATGCCGACCAGGGTGCTGCCGTCATCGAGGATGGCGACCTCGCTTCCGGTAAATTGGCCTTCGCCCTTAACGACAATACCGATGCTGGATTCTGGAGGCAGAACCTTTCCGAGCCAGCCGACCCACACCCCACCTTCCTGCCCGACCATCTGCTCGTCTATGCCAACGGTGAGCTCAACTGCGATGGTTCGCCCAAGGAGGGCTCTTCGGTCACCTATTCCAATACCGAGGGCTCCGTACGTTCCGACCATCAGTTCGTGGCTGGCTTCTGCTCGGTGTGCGGCACCATGCAGGACAACTTCTGTGAGATGGAAGACGACCACTACCTCATCGATGATGGCGACAAGCTCAATTGGTTCGCCTATATGGTGAACGTGGTGAATGGGGCTGCCAACGGACGCCTCACCGCCGATATCGACATGATGGGCAAGGAGTTCACGCCCATCGGACAGGATGCCCACGACTTCAAGGGCCACTTCGATGGTATGGGCCACCGCATCCTCAACCTCGTCACCAATCCAAGCAACAACAACCAGGCCCTCTTCGGACAGGCCGTGGGCGGTGCTGTCATCGAGAATGTCATCATCGACGCGTCTTGCCTCATCCAGGGCAACGCCTTCACGGCAGGTATCCTTGGCCATGTATGGGGCGATGGCGTGGTGGTGCGCAACTGCGGCAACGAGGCCAATATCTATGGCACGGCACAGAATGCTGCCGGCATCGTGGGATGCTCTGAGAAAGAGGTGCATATCGCCAACTGCTACAACCTGGGCGAGATTTATGGCTCGCACGAGAATGCAGGTATCTGCGCCTGGATGGGTGCCAATAATTCCACGATAAAGAACTGCTACAGCACGGCCACGGGCATCAATGGTGCCGGACTCTGGCGTAAGGACGAAGTGGTGGGCGAGAATGTATACCAGATTGAGGGTATCCAGGGTACCGCCTTCACCACCGAGCAGATGCAGAGTGGCGAGCTGGCTTACTTGCTCAATGGCAAGCAGAGCGATGATGTGGAATGGTATCAGGTAGTGGGCACAGACAATCATCCTATACCGGTATTCATCGAGGGTGGTGTGGTCTACGCCAATGGCGCGCTCGACTGTGCCGGAAACCCGAAAGAGGGTGGCGAGGTCACTTACTCCAATACCGATGGTTCCACCCGCGACGACCACCAGTTCACTGATGGCATCTGTGGCGTGTGCGGAACTCCCGATGCTGATTATATCAAGGCCGAGGATGGCGTCTACCCACTGGCATCTGCTGCCGATGTGGTGTGGTTCGCTGCCATGGTCAACAAGGTGGATGCCTCGCTCAGCGCGGCCCTCACAGCCAATGTCGACTTCCAGGGCATCGAGTTCCAGGGCATCGCTACCGCCGCCGCTCCTTATTCGGGCACCTTCGACGGACAGCGCCATATCGTGAGCAACCTGGTCATCGACATGCCGCAGGATCCCAACGTTGGCTTCTTCCGCGAGATTACCGCTGGCGCACATATCATGAACCTCACCATCGATGCTTCGTGTTCCATCACCGGAAAGAATTTCACCGGAGCATTCATCGGTCATGTCAGTGGCAATGGCAACGCGCTGCTCGAGCAACTGGGCAACGAGGCTTATGTCAGCACCATCGACCAGAACGCCGGTGGCATCGTGGGATGCAACACCTCGGGCGAACTCCGCCTCACCCTCATCAACTGCTACAATGCAGGCAACATCTCGAGTGGATGGGAGGCCGGTGGCCTGTCGGGATGGCTGGGCAACGATGCCGTCACCACCAACTGCTACAACATGGGTGTGGTGACCAATGGCGAGTCGTTCGCTCGTGGCAACAACATCCAGATCACCAACTGCTTCGACCCCGTCACCGACTGGCCCGCTCTTCCGGTCACACCGATAGAGAATTTCACCAACGACGTGGTCTACAACCTCCTGGCCGAGGCTGCTCCTGGCATTTGGTTCCTCAGCGCCGAGACCGACGGACACCCCGTGCTCTATGATACGGGCATCGTAAGCGGTATCACTGAGACTGCCGCTTCGCTCGACAAGCAAAACAACTATTACGACCTCCAGGGACGCAAGGTCAACCGTCCTTCGAAGGGTATATATATCGTAAACGGACAAAAGGTGTTAGTAAGGTAAATTTTTCTATTCCATTCTTCAGGGAGGGGAGCCAAAAGTGTTGGTGTCCCCTCCTTTTTTGTTGCCATGCTATCCCTGAGAAACCGTTTTCCCTGCCGTGAAATAAGGTCTCTACCGAATATAATACTTATACAAGCAGCGTGTCAAGGATGGCCTAATCTGCTGATAATCAGTGTGCGATGTCAATACATCCGCTTTTTTTATTATACATTCCTTATTAAAAAACCATTTCTTCGAGAGATATGCTAATTTTGCAACATCAGATCGATTTTTAGTGATATTAGTTTAGATTTTTATGTTGGTTAGTTTAGGTAAATATTTGTTATTGCCGCTCTTGTTGTTCAGCAGTTTCATTCCATTTGCAGGGGCGGCTTCAGGTTACGATCCAGTGGCAAACCCCGAGGCCGTAGTGGCTTCGGGGCGTGCCCGTTTCACGGTGCTCACTCCGCGTATGATACGCATCCAGTATAGCAGTCGCGGACAGTTCGAGGACAGGGCCACCTTTGCCGTGGTCAACCGTAACCTGCCTGTGCCAGCATTCACTACCCGTGAGGAAAATGGATTCCTCTATATCGAGACCGATTTCCTCACGCTCAGATACAAGATAGGCAGCACCATTTCTCCTTCGATGAAGTCGCCCAACAACCTCTCCATCACCATGCCCCTCAACGGGCACGATGTGGTGTGGTATCCGGGCAAGGAGGATGCACTCAACCTGAAGGGCACCAAGCGCACGCTCGATACGGCCAGTGGCGACAACCAGCGCCCCGACCTCGAGGATGGCATCATCTCGCGTGCGGGATGGGCGCTCATTGACGAGTCGCCGAAGACGAAACGCGGCGATGGGTCCACCACCTTCGCCTTCGACGGACAGGTCGACGGCATCGACTGGTTGGCCAGGCCCATCGACAACAATGCGCTCGACTGGTATTTCATGGGATATGGCCATGCCTACAAGGAGGCCATCGGCGACTATATCCAGATTGCGGGCCGCCAACCCATGCCCCCTCTCTATGTGCTGGGCTATTGGTACAGCAAGTACCAGCGCTATTCGCAGCAGGATTTCATCAACTTGGTCAACGAGATGCGCCAGAACGAGATTCCGCTCGACGTGATGATCTTCGATATGGACTGGCACCTCGACGGATGGACGGGATGGACATGGAACAAGAACCTGATTCCCAATCCTGCCGGACTCATCAACTGGATGCACAACCAGGGCATCAAGGTGAGCCTCAACCTGCATCCTGCCGACGGAGTGGCCAACTACGAGGACCATTACAGCGAGATGGCTGCCGATTTGGGCTATTCGGGCGACAGGATTCCATGGATGCTCGAGGACTCCACGTTCTACCGCTCCCTCTTCAAGCACATCATCCACGAGCGGGAGCAAGAGGGCGTCGACTTCTGGTGGATTGACTGGCAGCAGAACCTCACCAGTTACTATACCGAGGGACTGGGAGAGACCTTCTGGTGCAACCATGTGTTCTACAACGACATGCGCAACAACCGCCCCGAGCGCCGTCCCTTCATCTTCCACCGTTGGGGCGGACTGGGAAGTCACCGCTACCCGATAGGGTTCTCGGGCGACACCTATTCCACGTTCGGCTCGCTGGCGTTCCAACCTTATTTCACCGCTACGGCCTCTAACGTGTGCTTCGGCTATTGGGGGCACGACCTCGGTGGCCATATGCAGATTGCGCCCACCAATTCCGAACTCATGCTCCGGTGGCTGCAGTTCGGGGCGTTCTCACCCATCTTCCGTACCCATGGGGCAAGTCAGGAGGGTAATGAGCGGCGTATATGGAAGTTCGACAATTTCCCCATGCTGCTCGATTGCGTCAACCTGCGCTACCAGCTCATGCCCTATATCTATACCGCCGCCCGCCAGGCCTACGACACGGGCATCTCCATCTGCCGCCCGCTCTATTACGAGTGGCCTGAGGAGAACGAGGCCTACCGCCAGGAGGGCGAGTATATGTTTGGCGACGACATCCTCGTGTCGCCGGTGGTGACGGCCGCCAACCCCTCTGGGAAGACATTCCACAAGACGTGGCTGCCCGAGGGCCAGTGGTATGATGTGTGCACCAACGAGATACGACAGGGCGGTTCCGTCGTCAGCCAATACTATGGTCTGGGCGAGATTCCCTATTTCGTTAAGGCTGGCTCCATTGTGGTGTGCAATCCGCCCATGATGAACCTCAAGTCTGCGCCCGACCACCTCATCGTGAAGGTCTACCCAGGCGACAATGGCGAGGCCTCGCTCTACGAGGATGCCGGCGATACGCAGGAGTATATCGACGGGGCTTTCACCACCACTACGTTCAGTCAGTCAAGGTCATCGTCCGAACTCTCCCTCACCATTGCCCCACGGCAGGGCCAGTTCGAGGGGATGATGGACAGGAGGGCCTATCAGGTGGTGTTCTTCCTGGAGGATGAGCCTCGCGAGGTGACCATCAATGGGTCGGTGACCACCGAATGGACCTACGACGACCAGATGAAGCAGGTCGTGGTGAGTGTGCCTGCCACCTCATGCGACCAGCAGGTGGTGGTCGCTCTCCAGCGCTCGGCAAGCGGCATCGACCAGATAGGCGACGCCACCATTGTTGCTCAGCAGTATTTCGACCTCCAGGGACGTGAGTACACCTATGCCCCACAGGGGTCGTACATCCTGCGCCGCACATGGAGCAACGGCAAGGTGTCTACCCAGAAGTTCATCCGCTGAGGCCTGTCCATCACTATTGTCCATAAACCATAAACGTATTCATAATCCAACCAAAATATGTCAGTCAGAAGAGTCCTTTTACATACTTTTTGCCTGCTCGTCTCCATTCCGTCACTTGCCCAGAGCTTCGATGACCTTTGGGCAACAGGCAGCGCCGTTCCCGATGGCACGTGCCAACTCGTGAAGCGTCCCGACGGACAGTTCCGCTTTGCCGGTGCGCTGAATCAGGGCGAGTTGAAAATCATGACTACCGAGACCTTTCAGAAAGGGGTAACACAGTTTCTGAAACCTCAGTTGGTCGACTCCTACCTCATCAACAAGGGACTGAATTATGTCATCACTTCCGATGAGTCACAGCCGGGATGGGTGGTGTCGTTCCAGGAGGAGACCTACCGGTTTCTCGTCGACCCCTCTTCGAGGAAGGTCACGGGCGAGCTGATGCTGCCTTGGAACGAGGTGTTCATCGCGGGCAGTGCCTTCGAGGGGGGTGCCAACCATGTGGAGTGGAACCGTAATGGCATGTTGCCCTTCGAGCGCGACCACGACAATCCCTATGTCTTCTCATGGACCGGTGAACTGGGTGAGTTTAGTGGCGTGGTGGAGCCCGGCCGCTTCAAGTTGGAGGGGCAGATGACATGGGGACCGCGCGAGTTGCACCCCTACGTGCAGGACGAGGATTTGCTCTCGTCGACGCAGATGAGGCAGGGAGGCGACGACACCAAATGGCACGTCTATATCCCCGGCACCTATCATATCGTGGTCGACCTCTTCAACGAGACGTTCCATGCCGAGCTGATAGCCGGAGCCAACACATTTGATACGGATGGCGTCACGCCACTCGAGGGCACGACAGACAGTATGCCCACCGCCGTCTACAACATGGGCGGCGTGCGGATGCCCTCGCTCCAGAAAGGGCTCAACATCGTGCGCACCGCCGATGGAAAGGTGAGAAAGATTTATTGCAAGTGATAGATGATGCGAAAACTACTGTTGCTCCTTGCCGTTCTTTGCCTTGCTGCCATCGATGCGATGGCACAGGCTGGGTCGGGCGTCTATGTGGGTGGCCACATCAGGCGCGAAAGGCCTGCCACCGTCCAGAAACTCAAGAATTCGGGGTTCACCTACGTCATCCTCTTCAATATCAATGTCGAGACCGATGGCACCCTTACCACCGACGGCGAGACGGTCTGTCGTGATGGCGAGTATGTCTTCGGGGCCACCCAGCCCCATTATGTGGACGATGTGAGGGAACTGAAGACCTGGCCTACGGGCATCAGCCGGGTGGAGATCTGCATCGGTGGGTGGGGAAACGAGTCCTACTACCGCATCAAGGATTTGGTCGACCAGCAGGGTACGGGCGAGGAGTCCATACTCTATCGCAATTTCAAGGCGCTCAGGAATGCCATTCCCGAGATCGATGCCGTGAACAATGACGATGAGCACTGCTACGACGTGGCCTCGGCGGTGGCTTTTCACTCCATGATGTGGACATTGGGCTATCACACCACCTTGGCACCATATACCCGTAAGAGTTTCTGGAGCAGTCTGGCCAGCCTCCTCAATACCAGTTGCCCGGGGGCTTGCGACAGGGTGCTCGTTCAATGCTACGACGGTGGGGCTGGAAACAACCCTTCCGACTGGCAAATTGAGGGCTTGCCTGTGCATGCCGGGCGCACCAACTACCAGACCGATATGGACACGTCCGTCCAGCAGATGCAGTCGTGGCGCGACAACAACGGCGTCGTGGGCGGGTTCGTATGGGTGTATAACGACGAGACATGGAACCTGAACGCCTGGGCTTCGGCCATGAACAGGGTGTTCCCGTCGCGTGAAGTCACCACGCCGGCGGTCACGCTCTATAGCAACAACAATTTCGGGGGCTACGAAGTGTCGCTTCCCGTGGGTGAGTTCTGCACTGGCGAGTTGTCGGTCTATGGCATGGCCGACAACGACATCGCGTCGTACAAGATGGAAGAGGGCTATATGATGGAGGCCTTCGACTCTTCCGACCTTTCAGGACAAGGCAAGATGCTCACCGACACCGAGATGTCGCGCATGGGGGCATGGGCCAACAGAATCTCGTCGCTCAGGGTCGTACCCTCTGGCGACGATGCCGTGACCGAAATGCCCGATGATGCCGATACCGCCATTTGTTTCTACGACCTCCAG
>ONSV01000135.1 GCA_900320585.1 uncultured Prevotellaceae bacterium
GAGCTGCTGCAACGCCTGCAGTTTGCCGACCACAAGAACGACCTCGTAGGGTCGCTCCCCTTGGGATGGAAGCAGAAACTCGCCTTCTCGGTGTCGATTTTCCATGAGCCCGCCATCGTCTTCCTCGACGAGCCTACCGGCGGTGTAGACCCCGCCACCCGCCGGCAGTTCTGGGAACTCATCTACGAGGCCGCCTCGCGGGGCATCACCGTGTTTGTGACCACCCACTATATGGACGAGGCCGAATACTGCGACCGCATCTCGATTATGGTCGACGGCAAAATCAGCGCCATCGGCACCCCCGACGAGCTGAAGAAGCAGTTCGGCCAACCCGACATGGACCACGTTTTCACCTACCTGGCCCGACAAGCCACCCGAAGCAGCGACTAACCTATGAAACAGTTCATCTCTTTCGTCATCAAGGAAGGCCGTCACATCCTGCGCGACAAGCGCACGATGCTGATCCTCTTCGGCATGCCCGTCGTGCTGATGCTCATCTTCGGCTTCGCCATCACCACCGACGTGAGGAACGTGCGCACCATCGTGGTCACCTCTTCCACCGACCACCTCACCCAGCAGGCCGTAGAACGGCTTGCCGCCTCCGAATACTTCACCATCACCGCTGCCGTAGCCACGCCCAAGGAAGCCGAACAGCTGATACGCAACCAGAAGGCCGACATGGCCATCGTCTTCTCAAACGACTTCGCCTCGAAGCGTGGCGGTGTGCAATTCATCGTCGACGGAGCCGACCCCAATATGGCACAGCAATGGACCAACTACGCCACGGGTGTGATGACCAACCTCTCGGGTTCGATGGTGAATGCCAAGATGCTCTACAACCCACAGATGAGGTCGGCCTACAACTTCGTGCCCGCCATCATGGGCATGCTCCTCATGCTCGTGTGCGCCATGATGACCTCAATCTCCATCGTGAGAGAGAAGGAGCGGGGCACCATGGAGGTGCTCCTCGTATCGCCCGTCAGACCTCTGATGATCATCGTAGCCAAGGCCATCCCCTATCTGGTCCTCGCCTTCGTCATCCTCACCGTCATCCTGCTCATGGGCCACTATGTGCTTGGCGTGCCACTCCACGGCTCCATCATCTGGATCTATCTCGTGAGCACTATCTACATCATGCTCGCACTCTCGCTCGGACTGCTCATCTCCAACATCGCCACCACCCAACTCATGGCGCTCCTCCTCTCGGCCATGGTGCTGCTCGTGCCCATCGTCATGCTGTCGGGCATGCTGTTCCCTATTGAGTCGATGCCAAAAATCCTGCAATGGATAGCCCTCGTCGTACCACCACGCTACTATATCGAGGCCATGCGCAAACTCATGATCATGGGCGTGGGACTGGGCGAGGTGATGCGCGAGACCCTCATCCTCACCGGCTTCACCGTGGTGCTGCTCGCCGTGGCACTGGCCAAGTTCAACAAACGACTGGAATAACCTATGACACTGAAATACCTCATACAAAAAGAGTTTTTGCAGATACGCCGCAATGCCTTCCTGCCCCGCCTCATCGTGGTGTTTCCCATCATGATGATGTGCGTGATGCCATGGGTGATGAACATGGAAGTGAAGAACATCGTGGTAGACGTGGTGGACAACGACCGCACCTCGCAATCGCAACAACTCGTGCACAGCATCGAGGCCTCCAACTACTTCATCTTCAACGGACAGAAACCCACCTACCAGATGGCTCTCGACGAAATAGAGCGAAGCAAGGCCGATGTGGTGCTCGTCATCCCCCAGCACTACAGCCGTGACCTGACGCTGGGCAAACAGCCACAGGTGCTCATCGCCGCCAACGCCGTAAATGGCACCAAAGGCGCCATGGGAAGCGCCTACCTCACGCAAATCGTCACCGCCAATGCCCTTCCCAATGCCACCGCCATCCAGTCGCGCATCTCCACCCTATTCCTCTACAACAAGCACCTCAACTACAAGGTGTTCATGATACCGGCCCTCTTTGCCATAGTGATGATGCTGATGTGCGGCTTCCTGCCCACCCTCAACATTGTGGGAGAGAAGGAGGCGGGCACCATCGAGCAAATCAACGTCACCCCCGTATCGAAGTGGGCGTTCATCCTCGCCAAACTCATCCCCTATTGGATCATCGCCCTCTTCATCATCACCATCTGCCTGCTCCTCTCCTGGCTCATCTACGGCATCACCTGCCAGGGACCCATCTGGCTTATCTTCTTGCTCGCCATGCCCCTGGCCCTGTTCTGGAGCAGTTTCGGACTCATCATCTCCAATTACTCCGACACCATGCAGCAGGCCATCTTCGTGATGTGGTTCTTCGTCGTAATGATGCTCTTGCTGAGCGGCCTCTTCACTCCCACCCGCTCCATGCCCTCGCTGGCCTATGCCACCACCTACATCAACCCCATGCACTACTTCATCGACGGCATACGCACCGTCTTCGTGCGGGGCGGGTCGTTTCAGAGCATCGCACACCAGGTGCTTGCCTTGGTCGGCATCTCATCGGTCATGGGAGTATGGGCCGTGCAGAGCTACAAGAAGAATCACTGAGAGGGTCTGAACGGCCAGCACGGCACCTTCCAGACAACGTTTTTTGGATTTTTTGGCACCCTTGCATGGGATTATGGTAAGAAAAAGGTATCTTTGCAATACATTCATCATTTTGCCTTTCTCATGTCATGAAAAAAAACCTATACCTCACCTGTGCCCTCTGGCTCTGCCTCGGCGCCATCCATACCCTCTCGGCACAGACCACCATCAACCTGCAGGGCGAGTGGCTCTTCGCCATCGACCGCAGCACCGAAGGCACCATGCCACGGCAATATGCCGAGACCATCACGCTGCCCGGCTCTATGCTCACCAACGGGAAAGGTGACCCCGTGAGCATCAACACCCAATGGGTGGGGTCGCTCTACGACTCCTCCTATTTCCATAATCCCAAGATGGAACCCTATAGGCGGCCCGGCAACACTAAATTCCCGTTCTTCCTCACTCCTGCCTGCCACTATGTGGGCAATGCCTGGTACCAACGCACCACGGTGATACCCAAGGCATGGCGCCACCGGCGCGTGACGCTCTACCTGGAACGACCCCATATCGAGACCACCGTCTATGTGAACGGCAAGGAGATAGGGCACCAGATGTCGCTCAGCGTGCCCCACCAATACGACATCACCGATGCCGTGAGGTTCGGAAAAAAGAACACCATCACCATCAAGGTGTATAATGGTATCGAGAACGTGTGCGTGGGACAAGACTCGCACAGCGTGACCGACCAGACTCAAGGCGACTGGAACGGTATCGCCGGACGTATCGAACTGCGCTCGGCTCCCATCATTCACCGCCTGCGCGTATCCACCGACAGCCATGAAGGCACCGCACGCATCCTGCTCAACGACACCGCCTACAATATCCGCCTGCCTCAGCCACTGAGGCTGTGGAGCGAGTCGTCGCCCTATCTCTACACCGAGCGCCTGCCCTACCATGGCGACACCATCGACGTGACCTTCGGCGTGCGCGACATCACCACGCACGGAAACCAACTGGTGCTCAACGGCAGGGAAATCAAGTTGCGGGGAACGGTAGAGAACTGTTGCTTCCCCGAGACAGGATACCCACCCACCGATGTGGCTTCATGGCTGAAAGTGCTGGGCAAGTGCAAGGAATATGGAATCAACCACGTGCGCTTCCATAGTTTCTGCCCGCCCGACGCAGCCTTCCAGGCCGCCGACCAACTGGGTATATACCTGCAGCCCGAAGGTCCGTCGTGGCCCAACCATGGTGTAAGGCTACGCCGTGGCATGACCATCGACCAGTACCTGACCGACGAGTGCAAGCGCATCGTCGACATCTATGGCCACCATCCCTCGTTCATCATGCTCGCCGCCGGCAATGAGCCCGCCGGCGACTGGGTGGCATGGGGCAAGGACTTCGTGGCCGAGATGCGACACTACGACCCCTCACGACTCTACTGCACGGCAAGCGTGGGAGGCGGCTGGGCCTGGGACGAGGGGTCGGACTATCACGTGAAAGGTGGGGCCCGCGGACTGGAATGGGACCGCAGCGCGCCACAGAGCACCGACAACTTCGACGAGGGCATCCGGCAACCACGCAACTTCAAGCCCACCGAACAGAAACCCGTCAACACCGAGCCCTGCATCAGCCATGAACTGGGCCAGTGGTGCGCCTTCCCCGACCTCACCGAGACCGTCCAATATACCGGTGCCTACAAAGCCGCCAACTTCGAGATTTTCGCCGACCTGCTCAACGACAACGGAATGGGCAGTCAGGCACGGAAATTCCTCATGGCCAGTGGTCGGTTGCAGACCCTGGCCTACAAGTTCGACATCGAGCGCAACCTGCGCACCCACAACTATGCCGGATTCCAGATGCTCAGCCTGAACGACTATAGCGGTCAGGGCACCGCCCTCGTGGGCGTGCTCAACGTGCATTGGCGCGAGAAGGGCTACTGCACGGCCAACGACTGGCGGGAATTCTGCTCACCCACCGTGCCCTTAGCGCTCTGGCCACGGTTTGTCTACACCACTGCCGACACCCTCCGCATCGGCACCGACCTCTACGACACCACCGAATCGCCTGCCACCACCCTCTCCTACACCCTCACCGATGGACGGCAGACACTGAAGGAAGGACGTTGCCAAGTGGGCGACACCATCACCTATATCCCCACAGGCTTCAGCCAGCCCACACGCCTCACCCTGCGCCTGAATGCAGGTGGCGGCAGCAACCATTATGAGTGCTGGGTATATCCCGAGGTGCCCGCCCTCGACCCTGGCGACATTCTCATCACCGACACCCTCGACGAGCGTGCCCTCGCCACCCTGCGTAGCGGTGGAAAGGTGCTCATCTGTGCCGGTGGGAAGATACGCTACGGCAACGACGTGCGCCACTCCTTCCTGCCCGTGTTCTGGAACACCAGCTGGTTCAAGATGCGGCCGCCCCACACCACTGGAGCATATATCCAGAAAGAACACCCCGTGTTTGCCCACTTCCCCACCGACGACTGGCAGAACCTGAACTGGTGGGAACTCACCAACCGCACCCAGGTGATGAACCTGGCCGAATTCCCCGCCGACTACCAGCCCATCGTGCAACCCATCGACACATGGCATATCTCACGCAAACTCGGCATGATGGCCGAGGCCAACGTTGAGGGCGGCCGACTGCTCATCACCACCCTCGACCTGCAAGGCAACCTCGGGCACCGGCCTGTGGCACGTCAACTGCGCTACTCGGTGCTGCGCTACATGCAGTCGGAGGAATTCCGTCCCACCATCACGCTCCCTTCGAGCACCATCACCCATCTCTTTGAGCGCGAGGCACCCAAGGTCGACATGTTCACCAAAGACTCGCCCGATGAGCTGAAACCCAAACTGAAATAAGTCCAACCACACAACACCCTATTCTTATGAAGACCTCATCACTATTCACCCTCGTCATGGTTGCCTTTCTCCTCATGGCATGTCACGACAAACCCGCCACTCCCAGCCAGATGCTGGTGCGTGGCAATTTGACCAATGTGGGTGACACCCTTGTGGCCCTGACCCTAGAGAACCAAAACAACCCCGAGGAAATCATTGTGAGCAATGGCAAGTTCGAGCAAAGCATCAATGTCTTCTCCCCCACCCCGATGCTCCTCGTGTCACCTGCCGTGCTTCGCAACCAACCCGGCCCCATCATCCAGATTATCGCCATGCCCGGCGACACCCTTGTGCTCTCGGGCGATGCCATGGGCAACTACAACATGAGCGGCTCTGCATTTTACAAGCAATACGATGAAGTGGCAAAAACCCTCAAAGACACCAACGACCCCGACACGCTCAAGCAACGGAGCCTCGACTTCATCAAGGCACATCCCGACTACGAGGCCTGCGTCGAGATCATTGGCGTGCTGAGCAGCATCTCCCCGGAAAAGATGAAAGAGGCCATCGAACTGCTCTCGCCCAAAGTGAAGAGCGGACGCCTTAGCGGTCTGCTCAACGAAATCATGGGCACCGCCCAGGCCAGCGAGCAACCCGCAGGCACACTGACCAACGGCACTGAGGCTCCCGACTTCACCCTTACCGACATCAATGGCGGCCAACAGAGCCTGAAGGCCTTGCGTGGCAAGGTGGTGGTCATCGACTTCTGGGGCTCATGGTGCGGATGGTGCATCAAAGGGTTCCCCAAGATGAAGGAATACTATGCTAAATACAAGGAGAAGATGGAAATACTTGGCGTCGACTGCAACGACACCCAGCAGGCATGGCGTGAGGCCGTGGCCGACAACTCACTGCCTTGGCTGCATGTTTTCTGTCCGAAAGAGAGTCCCTTGCTCAAACAGTATCAGATACAAGGATTCCCCACCAAGGTCATCGTCTCGGCCGAAGGCAAGATTGTCCGCACCTTCATTGGTGAGGACCCGAAATTCTATAGTTTCCTCGACGAACTGCTCAAGTGAGCGAGAAGTTAGCGACCCAGCTATAGCAAACCGAAGGGAGTCCGGAAGTCACAGAAACGAAAACCACTCAGCCTACTATCAGACTGAGTGGTTAAGAATCAAACGAATAAAGATAGGTATTGTAATTGTCTTTCGACTGTGTTCACTTGGCGTTCTTCGTTGTAGAGGTCCTTATCCCTTTCGCCAAATCTGCTGCTGCTCTGGGTTCACTACCATGCCGGTGGGCATCTGGAAGAACACCAGGTAGGTGTCGATGAACTTCGATATGGCTTTCTTGCACTTGGCGGCGAAGGCCTCCTTGCTGTACTCTACTGCTACGGCGGGGTTGATATTCATTGCTTTCATAGTTGTATTCTTTTTAATGTTTTTGTTGCTGGTTGATACTTTGTTTGTAGTTTTGTCTGTTGTCGTGTAGTTTGGTTCTTGTTACATTCCCTGAGTGCACTGTGGGTAAACCGGACTGATGAACATGAGGAACTTCACCATGTTGGCAAGACCTTTCTTCACCGACTTCATTGTGTTTTTAATTTCTTGTTGTTTTGTTGTTTTCACTCCGACAGGCTGTCCTGTCTTTGTTGTTTCTGATGCAAAGATATGGTGGTTTTCATCCCCCGCAATAGTTTTCCGCGAATTCTTGCCGAAGTGCATAAGACACAAAACCGAATTTGCGACAAACGAAATAAAACGACGGAAAAACTGTCGCAAACCTTAAAAAACGATACGGGAAATGTGATTTTTGCGCCAATCTATTGCCATGCCACAATAGATGATGAATAACAAAAAAGGGAATTTGTTTTGTGATGCCGATGATTTTTGCTAATTTTGAGCAAAAATAAAACTCAACTTTAGCAAGTTGAGAGGTGTTCAGAAGTTACAGAAGTTCAGACATTACTCCAATCAAACACCATTGAACATAATAAGGTGAATTCGGGCAATTGTCTGAACTCCTGGAACTCCTGAACTCCTGAACTTCAAAAAGTTGAGCGAATGCGAAACTTCAAAATAAAATAATACTATGGCAACAGTTGACGACAAGAAAGTGATTTTCTCGATGGTGGGACTAAGCAAGACCATCCAGCAAAACCAGAAACAAGTGCTCAAGAACATTTACCTGAGTTTCTTCTATGGAGCAAAAATCGGCATCATCGGCCTCAATGGCGCGGGAAAGTCGACCCTGATGAAGATCATCGCGGGTATCGACCAACAATACCAAGGCCATGTGGTATGGAGCCCTGGCTACACGGTGGGCTACCTGCCGCAGGACCCCAAACTCGATGAGACGAAGACCGTGAAGGAGAACGTGATGGAAGGCGTGCAGCATATCTACGACGCCCTGGCCGAATACGACCAGATCAACGTGAAGTTCGGACTGCCCGAATACTACGAGGACCCCGACAAGATGGACAAACTGATGAGCCGCCAGGCCGAGCTACAAGACATCATCGACTCTACCGACGCTTGGAACATCGACTCCAAGCTCGACCGTGCGATGGATGCCCTCAACTGTCCCCCAGCCGACTGGAACGTGACCCACCTCTCGGGTGGCGAGCGCCGACGTGTGGCCCTCTGCCGCCTGCTGCTGCAGAAACCCGACGTGCTGTTGCTCGACGAGCCCACCAACCACCTCGATGCCGAGTCGATTGACTGGCTGGAGCAACACCTGCAGCAATACGAGGGAACGGTGATTGCCGTGACCCACGACCGCTACTTCCTCGACGACGTGGCCGAGTGGATATTGGAACTCGACCGTGGCGAGGGTATCCCATGGAAAGGCAACTACTCCTCGTGGCTGGAGCAGAAGAGCCAGCGCATGGCCCAGGAGGAGAAGACAGCCTCGAAACGCCGCAAGACCTTGGAGCGCGAGCTCGAATGGGTGCGCATGGCACCCAAGGCACGCCACGCCAAGGGCAAGGCCCGTCTGAACTCCTACGACCGCATGCTCAACGAGGAGCAGAAACAGAAAGAGGAGAAGCTCGAGATCTTCATCCCCAATGGTCCGCGCCTGGGCAACAAAGTGATCGAGGCCGAGCATGTGGCCAAGGCATTCGGCGAGAAGACGCTCTTCAGCGACCTCAACTTCGTGCTTCCACCCAATGGCATCGTGGGTGTGATCGGACCCAATGGTGCGGGCAAGACCACCCTCTTCCGACTCATCATGGGACTGGAGCAACCCGACAGCGGCTCATTCGACGTGGGCGAGACCGTGAAACTGAGCTATGTGGACCAGCAGCACCAGGACATCGTGCCCGAGAAGAGTGTCTACCAAGTGGTGAGCGGTGGCAATGAGACCATCCGCATGGGCGGCCGCGACGTGAACGTGAGAGCCTACCTCTCGCGCTTCAATTTCAACGGTGCCGACCAAGAGAAGAAATGTGGCGTGCTCTCTGGAGGTGAGCGCAACCGCCTGCAACTGGCCATCGCCCTGAAGCAGGAAGGCAACGTGCTGCTGCTCGACGAGCCCACCAACGACATCGATGTGAATACCCTCCGTGCCCTTGAAGAAGGTCTCGAGGCCTTTGCCGGCTGTGCCGTGGTCATCAGCCACGACCGCTGGTTCCTCGACCGCATCTGCACCCATATCCTCGCATTCGAGGGCGAGGGACAGGTGTTCTACTTCGAAGGAAGCTACACGGAGTATGAGGTGAACAAGGCCATGCGCCTGGGACTGGAAGAGCCCAAGCGCATCAGATACCGCAAACTGATGGAAGAGTGACACACAGCACCTGGCTGGTAGTCAAGGCTATCTTCTCACCTTCTTTTGATTGTCGCTGATGATGACGCCCCGTGTATGCGGGGTGGCAGGTGCTCCCGACAGGGTGTACTCACGGTCATCCCGCTCCTTCATGCTCACCGGGGCCATGGCATGGTCGTCGGGCAGTCCCTTCAAACGGCGGAATTCGGCCTGGGCCTTGGCCATCTGAACCTGAAATGCCTGACTGGTGTGCAACAAGGCATAGGCGGCGGAGGCGGCCAGACGGCCGGCATCCACATCGCTCTGCCAGTGGGCACCCACAATCAGGCGGCTGTCGCCATACATCAGTCCGCGTGCCAGCAGCGTATCGGCTGCCTCGGGATTGATCTCCACCATCAACAAGGCTGCTCCCCATCCACGGATGGCGTGAGCCGACGGGTACGAACCGTCTAACGCAAGGAAGGACTCGTCATTGGGAATGAGTGAGGGCTCATGCATACGCTCGAACGGCCGCTTGCGCATATAATATTCCTTGGGGAGTATGCAAATCAAATCGATGGTGTTGAGTCCCCGCTTCAGAAGATTGTAAATCTCGGGAGTACCCTCTTTGGAAATGGGAAGGCCGAAAGGCACACTGAAGGCCTCGCTCACCCCCTCGATACTGAAAACGGCATCGCTGACTGCAATTTGCGCACGGTCGGGGTCAAGACGCTGGGTCTTTCCCCAGAAATAGCGCATCAAGTCGTGGGCGAAGGCCTCGCCAATGGTATCGGGAGGGGCAGGCAACCATTTCAGCAGGTCGGATATCTGACTGACATCGAGATAGAAGCCTGAATCGATGCCGGTATGCCTGGCATCGGCCGAAACGCCACTCTGTGCAACCGACTTCACGGGCAATGCCAAGACGAAGGCGAAAAGGAGGAATGGCAGTATCCAAAGAAGTTTATTTCTCATTTTTGAATCAAGATTGTTTGATTAGTGGATTGCCCACAAAATTAGTCTCTTTTTAATAATCCACAAAGGGTATCTTTGCTTTTCTCCGATTTTTATTTTGCATTTCACTCACCTTTCACTATATTTGCGACTTCATCGCGAATATAGGAGGCGCCTCAACAAAGCAAAAACAAAAACTTTGGTTTTTGTTTTGTTTTGTATTCGGCTTTCACTATATTTGCCGCTGCGTCGCGAATATAGGAGACGCCACAACAAAACAAAACAAAAACCAACATTATGAAAAGAATATTGTTAACCACTATCCTGACGGCGCTCACATTCGTCGGAATGCAAGCCCAACGTATTGTAGAACGCCATGCCTTCCAGGGCACACTCGACGGAAAGACCTCCGTTCGCCTGGCTTTTGAGGTGAATGGTGACGACATCGTAGCCGGACACATCTATTACCCCAAGGCCGCACACCCCGCTCCCATCATGATTGTCGGGTTTAGACACGACACCAACGACTATCATTTGAACGAATACCAAGCCAATGGTGAGATTACGGGATTGATTGACTTGACCATCAGCAAGGGCCGGCTCTCTGGCACCTGGACCAACCCACGCACAGAGAAAGAACTGAAATTTACCCAGATGAACAGCATTGCCTTCCCCAAAGGCTTCGGCGGATTGCTCATTCCCGAAGACCCAGGCAAGTTAGGACATGAATACAGTTTCGACCTTTACCATACGGGCATGAAGGAGCTAATGGGCGGTAGTGTCCGTCTGAAAGCTGCAGGCAAGAACAAGGTGCATTTCGATATTTGCAATGTGTCCTCGGGAAACATCGCCGAGGGCGAAAGTGAAACAGGCCGCCCCGCCGTGCTCAAAGGCAACAAGTTCGTCTACAAGGACGTGAATGATTGTGGTTATGCTTTCAGCGCCACCTTCTTCCCCCGCTTTGTGGTACTGCAAACCGTCTCCAGCTGGGATACCACAGAATGCTTTGGTGCCCACTCCTCTTTCGGCGGCGTGTATATCAAGATCAAGGATTAGCGAGCATTCCCATCAAGGAAAGGCGGGACATACACGCAAAAAAGCAGAGAAGCCATTTCTCCTCAGCATAAGAGGGAAATGGCTTCTCTTTGTATCTCAAAAGAAGGGAACCTTCTATTTCAGGCGGGCGGGCAGTTCGGGCATGGCACCATTCTGGGTGCACACATATGCACTCACCTCCACGGCACGGCGATGGGCATCGGCCACGGGCATGCCACTGATGATGGCGGCACAGAACGAGCCTGTGAACGAGTCGCCAGCACCCACGGTGTCGGCAACCTCCACCTTCGGAGTCTCCTGGAACGACATCTGTCCGGGTGTGAACACATAACTGCCGTTGGTGCCACAAGTGAGCACCAGCATATCGAGATTGTACTTGCCAAGGATGAGCCAGCACTTGTTCTCGATATCAAGACCGGGATAGCCAAACATACGGCCGATAATCACCAGTTCCTCATCGTTGATCTTCAACACATTGCAACGGCGCAACGACTCCTGAATCACTTCCTTGGAATAGAAATTCTGGCGCAGGTTGATATCGAAAATCTTCATGCAGTCGGCGGGAGTGAGGTCGAGGAAGCGCTGGATGGTCTCACGCGACACCACATTGCGCTGGGCCAGCGAACCGAAACACACGGCGCGGCACTGACGGGCGATAGCCTGCACATCACTGTCGAAGGGGATGTTGTCCCAAGCCACATTCTCCTTGATGTCGTACGAGGGGATACCCTGCTCGTCGAGGGTCACCTGCACGGTGCCTGTGGGATAGGGCACGCGAGGCATGAGGAAGGTAAGGCCATGGGCCTTGAGCGATTCAATGGTCTCCTCGGCGAGTTTGTCCTCACCGAGCGCACTTACTGCTATGGTGTTGTCTTGTCCGAGGAACTGTCCTGCGTGATAAGCAAAATTGGCGGGTGCACCACCCAGTTTCTTGCCTTCGGGGAGCACATCCCAGAGAGCTTCGCCGAGTCCGACGACATAACGTTTCTGTTGCATGATATTATTGTTTTTTTAGTATGTTATTAAAAGGTCAATGTTTCACTTGTGGAATGTAGGAGAAGAGATAGCACACACCGATGGCCATTACGATGACGGCACCAATCTGTCCGATAGCATCGCTTGCAAAGCCCATGAAGAGCGGGAACACTGTGCCTCCGAAGAGACCCATGATCATCAGTCCCGACACCTCGTTCTGCTTAGCGGGCACAGAGAGGAGTGCCTCGGAGAAGGCCAGCGAGAACACATTGGAGTTGCCATATCCTACCAGTGCGATGGCGATATAGAGCACCAGCTTCGACGTACCCACTGCCATTCCAATCATCGAGAGTGCCATCATCACAACGCTGATGATGAAGAACACCTTGTGGTTCATCACGCGGAGGAAGAACGAACCGGTGAGACAGCCAATCGTACGGAAGATGAAATAGAGCGATGTGGCGAATGCGGCGTCGTTGAGCGACATGCCCAGGCGCTCTATCAGGATTTTCGGTGCGGTGGTATTGGTGCCCACGTCGATGCCCACATGGCACATGATGGCGAGGAACGAGAGCAGCACGATGGGCTTGCCCAACAGCTTGAAGCACTCAGCAAACGTTGAGGGCTTGCCCTCTATACGCTCCTCCTCGATGGGGGTGATGCCCAGC
>ONSV01000136.1 GCA_900320585.1 uncultured Prevotellaceae bacterium
CTTACCTTTGCCTTTCCAATACTTTGGAAGAAGTGGGTGATCACAATCTGGTAACCCACTACAAACAGGAATATATTGGCCACTCTCAGACCTCTCTCTGCCATCTCGATGAGCGACTGGTCGGAGGTGAAAACCCTTGCGCAGTAATAAGGCAACAACTCGCTCACGAGCCAGCCAACAATGGAGACGACGGTGGCCGAGATGATGGCATAGCGAAGCACCTGCATCAGACGGTCGAAACGCATCGCACCATAGTTATAGCCCGCAATGGGCTGCATGCCTTGGTTCAGGCCAAAGATCACCATGAAGAAGAGGAAAGAGATACGGTTGACGATGCCATAGGCTCCAACTGCCAGGTCGCCACCATAATGCATGAGGCTCTTGTTGAAAATGATGACAATCAGGCACGATGTGGCATTCATCGAGAAAGGCGAGATGCCTATCGCTATGATGTTCTTCACCAAGTTGCCGTTCAACTTGTAGATGCCTTTCTCGAAGTGCAATATCTCGTCTTTATGGCTGAATTGCCTGCATTGCCAGCTCAGCGCCGCCATCTGTGACAGGATGGTGGCAATGGCAGCACCCCTTATGCCCCAGTCGAACACATAGATGAAAATAGGGTCGAGGATGGTGTTGAGCACCACGGTGAAGATGGTGGCCATCATGGCCATGCGTGGCTTTCCCGAGGCGCGGAGAATGGCATTCATCCCAAAATACATATGGGTGAACATGTTGCCCATCAAGATAATCTGCATATACTCCGTGGCATAGGGCAACGTGTTGTCGCTGGCTCCGAAAAAGCGTAGGATAGGCTCAAGAAAATAGAGGGTGACGGCAGCGAATACTATGCCGATAATGATATTCAGGCTCACCGTGTTGCCGAAAATCTTCTCGGCGGTGGCATAGTCTTTTTGGCCAAGTCTGACGGAGATAAGAGTAGAGGCACCCACGCCAATGGCGGCTCCGAACGCACCAGACAAGTTCATGAATGGGAAGGTGATGGCCAAACCCGAAATGGCCATCGCTCCCACACCTTGGCCGATGAATATGCTGTCGACCATGTTGTAGAGCGAGGATGCCGTCATGGCAACAATAGCGGGGAGGGCATACTGAACCAACAGTTGCCCTACAGGCTTCGTGCCCAACTCCAATGCTGCTTTCTTGTTATCCATGTGATGATTATCTGATGCAAAATTACACAATTCCGTCGAATGAAGCAAGAAATCGAGGCCCAATCACTCTACTTTCCGGATTGGATGTGGTTTTTTGAATGAAAATCGGGATAATTGAAAAAAAAACGGTAATTTTGCTTTCCAATAACAAATCCTTACCTTGAAAGCCAATATGTTGAAAAGAATAGTATTCCTTACATTCTTGTTGTATGCAGCGATACAGATCCAGGCCAAAGAGCCTCCCTTTGCCATCGGCGAATCTTTTGTCCGCTTCCCTGGTGGCAAGTGCTTCCTCTATAGGCTCCAACTCACCGACAAGAATGGCACGCCATACACCCTGACAAGGCCAGAGGAGTTCCTTTCCAGGAAATCGATAGAAAGGCGTAAAAGGCAAGGACTGCATCCCGACTCTACCGATTTGCCCCAAAATCCCGAATACCTAAATATGATAGATGGCGTAGATGGTGTAAAGATAGTGAGCAAGAGCAAATGGAACAACACCGTGGTGGTGAGGGTGAAGAACACCAACGTGGTGAGAAAACTCCAGACGCTGCCTTTTGTGAAAGAAGCCATCAAGGTCTTTACTGCCCCCGATTCGGTGAAGGCTCCGGTAAGGTCGCTCTTTCACAAAGAGCTCGAACTGCGCGAGGACTTGCCCGACGACCACTATGGCTTAGCCAAGGAGAATATCGACTTGGTGCATGGCCGCCCTCTTCATGACATGGGATTCAAGGGTCGTGGAATGACCATCGCAGTCTTCGATGGCGGATTCATGAATGCCGACCGTATACCGGCTTTTAACAATGTGCGCATCAAGGGAACGCGCGACTTCGTGGTCTTTGCATCCGACGACATCTTCAAGGAGATTGACCATGGCACGAAGGTGCTCTCCACGATGGCCACCAATTTGCCTGGCGTGTTTGTGGGCACAGCTCCCGAAGCCGAGTTCTGGCTGTTCCGGACCGAAGACACCCGCACCGAGAGCCTGGCCGAGGAGGATTATTGGGCAGCGGCTGCCGAATATGCCGACTCCATCGGAGTGGATATTATCAGCAGTTCGCTGGGATTCCAGGATTTCGACGACAAGACCACCGACCACACCTATGCCGAACTTGATGGCGCCCACGCCCTGATTTCACGCACCGCCTCGATGCTGGCCGGAAAGGGTATCGTGCATGTGAACAGCGCCGGCAACGATGGTATGGGAACATGGAAGAAAATCAATTTCCCCGCCGACGCACGTGATATCCTCGCCGTGGGTGCGGTCAACGCATCGAAGGTGAATTCAACGTTCAGCTCGGTTGGCCCGTCTCAAGACGGAAGGGTGAAACCCGACATCATGGCCTTGGGCAGTTCCACCGCGGTCATCTCAGGCCGGGGGTCGGTGAACAACGACATGGGCACATCGTTTGCGGCGCCGATCATTTCAGGCTTGGTGGCCAGCCTGTGGCAGTCGGCTCCCACTAAGACTGCCTACCAGGTGATGGATGCCATCCGCCGAAGTGGTGACAACTATGCGAGAAAAGAAACAGCAACCGTGAAAGCTAACAATCCACATCTTACACTATTCGAACTCAATCAGTTGGTGAGAGAACTCATCGAGACTGAGATGCCCCACGAGTATTGGGTAGAGGCCGAAATCTCCGAACTGCGCGAGGTGGGTGGCCATTGTTATATGGATCTTATACAGAAGGATATCTACAACAACACACCCGTAGCCAAAGCATCGGCCAGATGTTGGCGTAGCAGTTGGAATGGTATCAAGGCGCGATTCATCCGTATCACACAGAAGATGCCTGGAAAGGGCATGAAGATGTTGCTCAAGGTGTCAGCTCAGTTTCATGAGAATTATGGCTTCTCATGGATAGTTTCCGACATCGACCCCACTTTCACGCTTGGCGATATGGCGGCCAAGCGGCAGCAGATTCTCAGACAGTTGGAGGCCGAAGGTGTGATTAATGCCAACAAGGAATTGCCGCTGCCGTTGTTCACCCAGCGCATAGCGGTCATCTCAAGTGCCACTGCTGCGGGGTATGGCGATTTTTGTAAACATCTTTCAGAAAACGAGCATGGCTATGTGTTTCAAACACAACTTTTCGAGGCAGTCATGCAAGGCGAAGGGGTAGAGCAGAGCATCATTGCTGCCATCAACCGTATAGAAGACCTGTCAACCATGTTCGATTGTATCGTAATCACGAGGGGTGGGGGAGCAACCAGCGACCTTTCGGGTTTCGACGCACTCGACCTTGCACGCAAGATAGCATATTGCTCGTTGCCTATCATTACCGCTATAGGTCACGACCGCGATGAGAGCGTGCTCGACATCATCTCGAACACAAGGTTGAAAACGCCTACTGCCGCAGCCGCATTCTTCATCGACCGTTTGAGAGAGGTGGAGATACGAATCGATGATGCACACCAGCGGATCCTCCGGGCGGTGGAGCAGACAGTAAGCAAGGAGAAACTGAGATTGAACCATCTCTCCCTCAGGATACCTTCTCTCTTCGCCGTTGTGAAGACCCGCCAGAATGCGAAAATCGACACCTTGTTCATGCGTGCCGTGAATGCATGCAACCGCATCACCACCAACAAGCGATATCGCATTGAAAAACTGGCACAAGCCATTCCCCCCGCTGTCTTGCGGAAAGTGAGCCAGGAAAAGCACCGCCTGGAACTGCTTTCAAGCAAGGTTGGCCATCTTGACCCACATCTTCTCCTCGACCGTGGATACAGTATCACCACCTTTGAGGGCAAAACGGTTAAAGACCCCTTGTCGTTGCCGACAGGCGCCATTATAGAAACCCGGCTGAAATCGGGCAGACTTACCTCCAAGGTAATCAATGCCCACAATCAGTCGTCTGACAAAAATCATCATCTAAATCATCATTAAAATGAACGAGAACATCAAATACGAGGAAGCGGTAGCTCAGCTGGAGCAAATCGTGAGGAAAATGGAGAACGACGAGTTGGATATCGACACGCTCGCCGCCGAACTGAAGAAAGCACAGGAACTGATCAAACTGTGCAAGGCAAAACTGACGTCGACGGATGAAGAAATCAAAAAATTGCTTGACAATGACTAAAATTTGACTCGCTTTTGGTTTTTTTTTCAAAAAAAATCAAAAAAAATCGTTTTTAATATAACAAATTCCTTTTTTACTCGTCTCTATTATAGAGCGCCCGAAAAACACGTACTCATGGGCGCAAGGTACACTTATCACTTAATGTTTGACTAAGAATTAATTGGAGGAATGGGAATGAAATTATTTAACGACACGAGTGCTTACATGAAAGATGTGACAAACTTGGTTTGGAATTATATCCGCCATCGTGACTTATATCCCGAGAATGCAAAATTAGCAGTACAACCCGAAATAATGGCCAATGTCATCGACGACCCTTCACAATGCCAGTATTGCGATTTCTATGATCTCAAGATGCTGATTGCCAAAGATGGCACAGGGAATCAGGTTCCCAACGAACTGGCGATACAGAACATGGCCAACCGCTATTTTCAAGTAGGATGAGCAACTCGTTAGTCAATATTAACCCCTGGACTTTGTCTGGGGGTTGTTTTTTTCCAGTTTCTTCAACCTGCGTTTTGGCTCCGGCGCTTCAGGATAAAGGCTGAGTGCTTTCTTGTAATTGGCAATGGCTGCATCGGGCATGCCCTCGCGTTCACACTCTTTCCCCATCAGCGTATATTCGGCTGCAAGTTTTTTCAGTAAATTCTTCTGACGCTCCTGCTCCTCTGCCATACGGCGGCACTTTTCCCTATAGCCCGACAAATGGTTGAGTTTCATCCTGATGAGTCGTCTGACCTCAGGTCTTTCTATGTCGTATCGATGATGGATGGCCTTGAAGAAGTTGTCCAGAAAAACCTCCATGTCACCGGCATCAAAAGCCATTACAGCATCGTGATACTCCTTGTCGGCCTGCGACTCCTTCAACACGCTGTCAATCATGTTGCGGTTGTTGTAGTTACGGGCGAACCTTACCACCTCGCTCCTGACAAAGATGTCTGACATGCGGATGGGTTCCTTCAGGGATATGCCTTCAAGGGAGCGGCAACGTGAGAGTGCCACATAAGTCTGGCCACCGGCAAAAGCACCTCCGGCCAAATCGATGTTCACTCTTTGGAATGTGAGCCCCTGGCTTTTGTGTACCGTGATGGCCCATGCCAGACGGATAGGATATTGTACGAAGCGTCCAATCTCCTCTTCCTCAATTTTCTCCTCTTGCTCGTTGTATGTGTATCGCATGTTGCTCCACACGGCCTGGTCGACATCATATTCCTCACCATCGTCAGTCCTGACAAGAAGCAATTGGTTGCCTTCCTCATCAAGGTCGATACCCGTAATCGTGCCGAGGGTGCCATTCACCCATCTGTGCTCCATGTCGTTTTTCACGAAGATGACCTGTGCGCCAACCTTCACATCCAAATCAACCGTGGTTGGCAGACTGCTCTCCGGAAAATCGCCATCAATGGTGCCTTTCAGACTCACCACGTCGCCAGGCAACTGTTGCAGATGCTGGTCGTTGATATAGTCTACCGTGTCTCTGCGGGTGGAAAGCGTAATGGAGAGATCATTCTCGTTCTTGGCCAGCACCTTGCCTACATGCTGGTTCAACACCGAAAGCTCTGAAGAGGAAATGGTGTTCGTGCGTATCCGGTCGAGGATGTGTATGAACTGCTCGTCGTTCTGGCGGTATACTTTGGTCAGTTCAATGCTTACCAATGACATCTGCCTGAAAACGCGGGCATCGAAAAAGAAAGCCGACGGATAGAATGGTTGCAGCAGCTGTCGGTCATCCTCCTTGACCACAGGCTCCAACTGGTAGATGTCGCCTACCAAAAGCAATTGCTTGCCTCCGAAAGGCTCGTATCTGTTGCGGGTATAGATGCGCAGCACTTTGTCGACGAAATCGATGATGTCGGCCCTAACCATGCTGATTTCATCGATGATGATGAGCTCCACCTCACGGATGATTTTCCGCTTTTCGCCAGTGTATTTCAGGGTTTCACGGATATTCTTCTCCGAGTAGTTCACGTCGTTGGGAAGCAGCGGGTGAAAGGGAATCTTGAAAAAACTATGCAATGTGGCGCCACCCACGTTGATGGCGGCAATACCGGTGGGGGCCAGTACCACGAACTTCTTCTTGGTGGTAGAGCAGATGTATCTGAGGAATGTAGACTTGCCCGTGCCGGCCTTCCCCGTGAGAAAAAGGGAACGCCTGGTATACTCTACAATCTGGAGAGCATTCTGGAACTCAGGATTGTTGGTGTCGATATGTGTCGAAGAAGGGTCCACGGGATATCATTGAAATTCGACGTCGAAATTGTCTCCCTCACCACTTGGCGGGCGCGATGACTCTGCCTCTTCCAACTCGGGGATAACCGTCTCGCGACTTCCCATATCCCAGTTGGGGATGGAGTCTTCTTGCCTGGCAGGTGAAGGGGCCACGACCACGTGCCTGTCGCAGTAGAACAGGTCGTCGGAAAGGTCGATGTCCTCTCCAGCGGGAATCTCGAACTTTCCCCAATACTTGGTGAAATCCTTGTTCACCAAGACGAAATAAAGGAAATTCCCACATACGGGAAGTGCCGTGTGCGCTCCCTGGCCGAGGGCTGCACTCTTGAAATGTATCTGACGGTATTCTCCGCCTACCCATGCTCCACAAACAAGATTTGGCGTGACGGCGATAAACCATCCATCAGCAGCATTGTTGGATGTGCCTGTCTTTCCGCCACACTCCACTATGTTGGCGGGAATATACGAGTTCATCCCTCTTGAAGTGCCGTCCTTCACACCATTTACCAGCAGTTTCTGCATGAGGTAAGCAGTCTTGTAAGGTAATGTCCTGGGGGTGTCGGTCGGACCCTCGTACACCAAGTTTCCCTCGCTGTCTACAATCCTTGTCACCAAGACAGGCTCATGACGTTTGCCGTCGTTGGCGATGGTGCAATAGGCATTCACCATCTCGAGCAGGTTGACGTCCGACGCACCAAGCAGTGTGGACGGATGGGGGTCGAGCTGGCTCTTGATGCCCATGTCGTGAGCGGTCTTGATCACGTTCTTCAATCCCATTTCCACGCCCAGCCTTACGGCCACCGAATTGGTGCTCTTGGCAAAGGCTTGCTTCAGCAACAGTGAGTCGCCTGAGAAATACTTGCTGGCATTGGTGGGTTTCCAAATGGTCTCAGTGCCTGTCTTCTCATCGTAGATAGGCACGCTCACAGGCTCGTCACGCCTTTTGTCGCAAGGCGTAAGTCCTTGGTTGAAAGCCTCGGTATAGACAAACAGCTTGAAAGTGGAACCAGGTTGGTGCATGGCGGTCACCTTGTCATATTTCCATATGTTATAGTCGATGTCGCCCACCCAGGCCACCACGGCACCAGTCTGTGGCTCCATGGCCACAAAACCGCAGTGCAGGTATTTCATCATATACCTCAAGGAGTCAAGGGTGCTCATCTCGGTCTCATACTCTCCTTTATCAGGCGACCACAACTTCACCTGGTGGGGCTTGTTCAGATAGTAGTTGATGGAGTCGGCATTGTTGTTGAAACGGCGTTTCAAGTCCTCATAGACAGGCATCTTCTGCACGGTCTTCTCCACGAAGTCGGGTATCAAGTTGCCTTTCTCGTCACGCCAGGGATCGGCACCCGCCCAATCGGAAGCGAAGGTCTTTTGGAGCGACTTCATCTGTTTCTCCACAGCATTCTCGGCACAAGCCTGCAAGCGTGTGTCGAGCGTGGTGTATATCTTCAGCCCAGAAGTGTAGAGGTCGTATCCCGTCTCATGGCACCATTTCGCCAAATAAGCCTCCACGGCATCCTTGAAGTAGGTGGTTTGCTTCTGAGTTCCCGTATCCGACGAATAGGAGAGTACTACGGGCTCTTTCGACAGCCGCTGGTATTCCGCCTCGGAGAGGTGCCCGTTCTTGACCATCAGTTTCATCACCACATTTCTACGGTTCTCGCTATTCTTGGGATTGAGCAACGGGTTATAGAACGAGGTGGCCTTGAGGATGCCAACAAGGATGGCTGCCTGATCGGTGGTAAGTTCAGCGGGGGTAATGTTGAAGTAGTTCTTGCTCGCCGTCTTGATGCCAAATGTATTGGAGCCGAAATCCACAGTGTTGGCATACATGGTGAGTATCTCCTTCTTGTCGTAGACCATCTCGATTTTTGATGCGATAATCCACTCCTTGGTCTTCACGATGAGCATTCGTAGTCCGGGAATGTCGCTCAGCAGTCCATTCGACGACTGCGTGCGCATTCGGAACATGTTCTTGGCCAACTGCTGGGTAATGGTCGACGCGCCTCTGGCCTCCTGGTGAACCACCGCATCCTTGATGGCGGCAAGAATACCGCTAAAGTCAACACCATGATGATAGTAGAAACGCTCGTCCTCGGTATCGACCAACGCATCCCAGAAAACGGGAGCCACATCCTCGTAATTCACGGGACTGCGGTTCTCATTGTAGAATTTCCCTATACGCTTGCCATCAGCGCTGAATATATCCGACGCCGAGATTGATGGTGGGTGGAGAATCTCGTAAAAACCGGGGGATTTGCCGAAAAGGCCTAAAAAATTGATGTCGACCATTCCGAAATAGACTAGCATGAAGATGATGAACGACAGGAATCCCGACAACAGTTTAACATACCATCGTCTACCCTTGAAAAGGTGTACATACCACGAAAGCACACCTTTCAACTTTCGCATGCACCATCTGAATGCTTTCATAGGTCGCTACTTTCAGTCTATGCTGATGCTGTCTCCTTGTCTATGAGCTGCATGATTCCATCCAGGTCATCAGGATTGAACCAATGTATGTCAGGATCTCTCTTGAACCATGTAAGCTGTTTCCTGCAATACCGCCGCGTGTTGCTTTGGATTTTTTCAATGGCCTCCTCCCGGCTGCATTTTCCCTCAATAAAATCGAACATCTCGCGGTAGCCAACAGTGTTGAGCGCATTGACTCCCTTGTAGGGGTACACCCTCCTTACCTCGTCTTCCAGCCCTTGCGAAACCATCTGGAGAACCCGTTGGTTGATGCGGTCATATAGTTCGTTGCGGTCGCGATTGAGTCCGATCTTCACAATACGGAAGTCACGATGCTTCTTTTCGTTTGTCCGAAACGAGGTGTAGGTCTTCCCCGTCATGTAGCAAATCTCCAGCGCGTGAACCACTCTTCGTATGTTTTTCCGGTCGACAATGGCATAATATTCGGGGTCGAGAATCCTGAGTTCTTCTACAAGCCGTTCAAGACCTTCTTCCTCGAGCCGGCTTTTCATCAGTC
>ONSV01000134.1 GCA_900320585.1 uncultured Prevotellaceae bacterium
ACAGCGGCTCGATGGCGGTGTCGATGATGTCGGCGCCGTTGTTGCACACCTCGAGGATGGAGGCCATCGAGAGGCCGGGGCCTGAGTGGCCGTGATACTGGATGATCACCTCTGGGTGCTTGTCCTTGATGGCCTTGGTCAGCTTGCCGAGCATGGCGGGCTGTCCGATTCCTGCCATGTCCTTGAGGCAGATTTCGGGTGCGCCGGCCTCTATCAGCTCATCGGCTATCTTGCTATAGTATTCCACGGTATGCACGGGCGAGGTGGTTATACACAGGGTGGCCTGTGGTGTCATGCCGGCCTCGAGAGCCCATTTGATACTGGGTATGATGTTACGGGTGTCGTTCAGTCCGCAGAAGATACGGGGGATGTCGACGCCTTGTGCGTGCTTCACCTTGTATTGCAGTCTGCGCACGTCGTCGGGCACGGGATACATGCGGAGGGCGTTGAGGCCACGGTCGAGCATGTGGGTCTTGATGCCAACCTCGTTGAAAGGTTTGCAGAAGGCGCGTACGGCGTCGTTGGGGTTCTCTCCGGCCAGGAGGTTCACCTGCTCAAAGGCGCCACCGTTGGTCTCCACGCGCGAGAAGCATCCCATTTCGATAATCACGGGAGCGATGCGCTCGAGTTGGTCTTTTCGGGGTTGGAATTTGCCCGACGATTGCCACATGTCCCTGTAGACGAGACTGAATTGGATTTTCTTTTTCATTGCTATCAGTTTAAGATTGTTATCGATTAAGGCGTTTTTATAGTATACAGGATTTCAGAAAGCAAAGATAGGCAAAAAAAACATCAAATCAAATAAACCCTTATTTTTTTTGCAAAAAAAATCGTTTGGCGATGTTTTTTGCCATCGCAGCGTGTGGTTTTTGTCGGCATGGTGGAATGGTTTCATTTTTTTTCCCTAATTTTGCGCAGCGATATCAAAAACTCTACGATTATGAGCAGAAGGTGTTTGTGGGTGCTTCTTGCCTTGTTGGTGATATGCCTGGCATGTGGCCGGAGGCAGGAGAAGAGCGCCGACGAGGTGAAGGTGCAGACCAAGGACTATTCGGCCAAGAACGACTCGATGATTTACGGACTGGCGTGCCCCGGGTGCAACGACTCGGTGCTGGTG
This sequence comes from uncultured Prevotellaceae bacterium, assembly GCA_900320585.1. GTDB lineage: Bacteria > Bacteroidota > Bacteroidia > Bacteroidales > Bacteroidaceae > Prevotella. Next base: position 1,118 of record ONSV01000134.1, read on the forward strand.
TTGCTGCCCGACTCGGGTGGCGACCCTATAGTCTATAACATTCTCAACGCCAGGCGCAACCACAAGATTTTCGGGCGCCCCGCCATTGGCGACAAGATAGCCGTGTTGGTCGACCCTGAGCATCCCGACGAACTGCTCACCGCCGTCAACCTGGAGCAGCTCATGGGCACGTGGGTCTATATGCAGATGCCCCAGATGCGGCACGTGACCGACTCCGCCCAGCGCGACTCCATCATGCGGTCGCTGACCGACGAGGAGCGTGAGCGGCTCGACTCCATCATGCGTTCCTACCGTGTGCCCGTGGAGTATGGCTACACCCTGAAGCGCGACTTCACGGTCTCTGTGGTGGGCGGACCGCCACGCAGGACCTCGCTCGACGCGCAGACCCCCATGGAGTATCCTCCCATCATGCGATACAAGGAGTGGCATGTCTACAACGGCCGCCTTGTCTTCTCGTATGGCGGAATGAAGATTTCCAACATGGAAGGGGCGAACACCGAACTCAGCCACGACACCGCCACCCTCCTGATTTTGCGCCGCGACACCCTGGCCCTGCAGTTTGCCGACAAGGTGCAAGGCTTCAGGCTCAAGCCCGATTCGCTGAAGGAAGAGTGAACAATGTGAGAATGTGCCTGTTTTGACACATTCTCATTTGTTTACTAATAGAAGAAATACTATTTTTGTATTAGGAAAAGCATCTTTGCCATACCTGTCTCACCCATTTGGAAATTTAACACCTTACATTACCATGTCAAAAACCTCAAGAATGGCATCTCAGCCTATACGGAAGTCTTTTGCCGCCATCGGCATGTCGCTCATCCTCCTGATAACAGCCTCGCCCCTTTCTGCCCAGCAGGTGAGCAAGCAACAAGCGTTCGAGAAAGCGATGGCATTTCTCGGCAAGACCGGCAACCAGACAGCGGCACAACGCAGAACCCCAAGGAAGACCCCAGTACTGCAACTCGCCAGCAGCGGCGACAAAATCTTCATCTTCAACGACGAGACTAACGGCGGATATGTCATCATGAGCGGCGACGCGCGCATGCCCGAGGTGCTGGGTTATTCGTATACTGGACACATCGACCCCGCCCATATCCCCTGCAACCTGCAGATGATTCTCGACGACTGCACGAGAAAAGTGACCGAACTGCGCGCCAATCCCCTTGCCGGGAAGTTGGAAACGCGTAAAAGAGTGCAGCAGGCTGCAGTGGAACCTTTGTTGGGCAACACAGCATGGGACCAGGGATGGCCATACAACAAGATGTGTCCCGAAGTCGACGGAAATCTTTGCCTCACGGGTTGCACGGCTACTGCTACGGCACAGATTATGTACTACCACAAATGGCCGGAAAAAGGCCAGGGAAACCATAGTTATGAGTGGCACGGCCAGACGCTCTCGGCCGACTTCAGCAAGTCGACCTACAAGTGGAGCAAGATGCTGCCCGCCTATGAGTGGGACAGCAACGAGGAGTCTGTCGATGCCGTGGCATTGTTGATGCGTGATGTGGGCTATTCCTGCGACATGGATTACGGAGTAGCCTCAAGCGGAGCAACGGGTCAGGACAGAGCACTCATCACCTATTTCGATTACGATGCCAGCATGGGATTACTGTGGAGGGATAATTGCGATGAAGAGTCATGGAACAACATCATCGTCGACGAGCTATCCCACGCGCGTCCATTATTCTATTCCGGCGGCAGCCGATCTGGTGCCCATGCCATGGTCATCGATGGCATCGACTCCAACGGCTATTATCACTTCAACTTCGGTCTCAGTGGCGATCCCGACGGTTATTTCTCCATGCAGACCGTTTTTTTCAACTCAAGCCCATCCATCAATTTCCGTATCATGAAGGATGAGGGAGGCAGTCCGCATCCTGTCTTCTGCTGTCCCGATGACTTTGAATATGGGGGCTATTACGTAGGCTCTCCTGGTTTGACCACCACTTCCGTTTTTCCCATTGAGACATATCTTGCCGCCCTCGCTGTGGAGAACACCTCCAACCACAACATAAAGTATATGGACGAGGGCGAGAACAAAAACTATTTCCTCGTTGATCAGCAACTGGCCGATGGCGACTACATCCTCTACCCCGTGGGGCGCATGAATACCGGCGAGGAATGGCAGAAATTCCTCTTCTTCGACCACCGCCAGAATCATGTCGACCTGAATGTGAAGGACGGCGTTTACACATATACGAACAACAAGCCCGATTATACGCAGGAAGGTGCCGTGGAAGTGAATGGCATATACTATTTCCTCGACGATGACAGTCGCACGGCAATAGTCACCTACAAGAACGACCGATACGACTATTACAATGGCGACATCACTATCCCTGAGAAGATCACCTACAAGAAAAAGACATACACCGTGACAGAGATAGGCGAGCATGGGCTAGGCGGTGCCCGCATGGGCACTCTCAAACTGCCCAAGACCATCAAAGTCCTCAATAGTTCCAGTCTTTCCTGCTTTGTTGACCGGATTGTGTTTGACAAGGACTCAGAACTGAAAACCATAATGGGCTTCACTTTCAACTACGGTATGATCCATTCCATGGGACTTGACTTGCCTGAGGGGGTGGAAGATATCTATACTTGTGCTTTCCAAAGTACGGATATAGCCAGGATTTCCTTGCCATCTACCATTACTTTGCTTTTCGGGTCGGTCTTCAATTTCAGCACCAAACTCCGTACGGTGATGGTTAACTGGAGCACGCCATTACCAATGAGCAATTCTCCTTTCAATGGATTCGACTTGAGCCTGTGCACGCTCTACGTACCGAAAGGAACGGCCGCAAAATACAGTCAGGCAAACATTTGGAAAGAATTCGGACATATCGTGGAGAAGAGTGACACGGCCACCATCAACGGGCTGAAATACGTCTTGTGCGACACCGACGGCTCCGCCACTCTCCTTACCGTGCCCGACTTGAAGCAGAAAACCGTCGTCATACCTCGTTCGGTAAGCCACCAAGGCAGGACCTACACGGTGAAGAGTACCAGTCCGTATGCCTTTGTCGTTTCTGACTTGGAAGACCTCACCATCCCTTCTTCTGTCACCTATGTCGGCGAAGGCGCGTTCTACAGTTTCTATGGAACCCAACTGACCAGCCTTAGGTTCCATGGCAAGACGCCCCCCAGGGTGCCCGACACCACCGAGCAGGGAAAGGCTGGTTTCAATCCTATCATTGATGAGCAGGGATACGACATGGTCACGCTGTATGTGCCATCGGGTTGCAAGGCCAGGTACAAGTCCGACAGTTTCTGGGGAAAATTCGCAAATATCGTGGAAGACGCCAGCCTCGGTGTGAAAGGCATCCCTGGTGATGCCAACAACGACGGATTGGTGAACATGACAGATATCACCGCCATCATCAACTACATCCTGAACAAGGACCCAGGGCCTTTTGTCATCGAGAACGTGGATGTCAACGGCGACAACTTCATCAATATGAACGACGTGACAGCAGTCATCAATATCATCTTGGGGAGGTAGGCATCATCGATTGCCTTGTCCCGCATAGCACGCCCCGCCCCTTGAAGGGTATATAGTCTCTATAGTTTTCTATAGTTTTTGGCCGGGGTTTTGCCCAGCCTACTAATGATTTTCGTTCAACAGGGTGTTGAAGATGGCTTGATAATCCTTGGCGGCACGTTTGTCGTAGAATCCGTCGTCGGTTTCCTCCGAGTTGCTCTTCGTCTCGATGCAGTAGCCGCCCTCGTCGTAGTAATAGCGCCATTCATATTCCTGCCCTTCTTCTCTGCCGCGGGAGTAAGAGAAGATGAGGCTCTCGCCTTGAGGGTCGAAGAGATACTCCGAATAGCCTTCCAACAACATGGAAGAAGACTTTTGGCTGATGAAGTAGCAGGCCTTGTCGAAATACATCTTGGTTTCTATCGTTCTCGGCGGTTCGTTTACACCCAGGTCGTGAATGGTGATATGCAAGTTGTTGGGCATCTCCGCCTTGTCGTTCTTCGCTATCTTGTCTTTGGCCTGGGCGTAGGTCGAACGAATCTGGGCGATGCGCTGAGCCTTCGGCGTGGTCGACCTCTCCGCTGAGTCGGGCTCAAGAGGAGAGAAGTAGCCGTTGTAGTTCACCATATTGAAAATCTTGAGGTAATACTCCGCATTCCCTTTCTCGCTGCCACCGTCGGTCCAATTGTTGTCGGTGTTATGCTTCTCTTCGATGCACTTTCCCTTGGTGTCGTAGTAGTAACGCGACTCCACCACAAATCCGCCGTCGGTCTCTCCCCTCATGTAGCAGAACATCACCTGTTGGTCTTTCGGGTTGAGAAGTATCTCACGATATCTCAGGTGGCCGTGGCATGCCCAGTCCTCCACGATAAAATAGGGATGTTTCTCTGCTATCCCCTCAGGGTAAGTCTCGTTGAAGTAGTATTTGATTGTCATCTCCATGTAGAGAGGCACGTCCTCGTCCTCCAGGTGGTTGAGCACGATGGTCATGTCTTTGGGCGACTCGCCGCCCTTGCCGTTCTGGTCAATCTTCTTCTTGGCCTGTGAGTAGGCTGCGCGAATCTCCTTGATACGTGCGTCTTTCCCGCTCTGTGCCGCTGCTGCTATCACGACGAGCAGCGTTATCAGTAATGTTGTCAGTTTCTTCATGATTATTTAGTAATGGTTGGTGTGCAATAGCCTATATTTTTCCTTGTTTATGCATCTTGTAGTGTTGTTGACAATATCCCTGAGTCGTGGCTGGCCTTGAGCAACGCGTGCCTTTTCTTGTGGTGGCCTTGCATTTCACCGCCTTTGGGTCATGCTGTTTACAGTATTTGCTGCCCTTCTCAGCAGGGAATTTGCAGCGTGTGCCCTTTTTGGTTTTTGCCTCGCATTGTTTCACGTTGGGGTCTTGTATCAGGTGGTAATAGCAATAGTTGTAGCCTGGCTCTACCTCTCTTGTGCACTTGGTGCCTTTCGAGGTGGTGCCTATGCAGATTTTTTGTTGGGCGAAGGCATCCTGGGCCGGGCTTGCTATGAGGAGCGTGATAGTGAGTAATAGGTATTTGATCATGGCTTTAGTGGTTGATATGATGATAGAATCTGTGATTTTTGCAAAGATAGCGAATGTAGTTCAGTTTGGCAAATATTTTTATGGTTTTGTGAGTTCTTTTCAGAACCAGTAGCCGGAGGAGGATTTTTCAAAAAGCTTCGCCCATATCCTTGCTCTTTCTGCAAAGGTATGGGCGAGTGTGGGGTGGGAAAAGACAGAGGTTTGGATGGATTTAATGCGATATTGCTCCAAGTGTTTGCGGCACGACAACAAAATAAACCGGGAGACTCAATCAAAGTCATCAGGCCACCAAAACCTTTTCAGTTCGTTGGTAATGTCATCCCAATCTTGCATGGTGAATGTACCTGGCCCCATCATCATGATGGTCATGGTGATGTCGTTGTAGGTACGATAGACATTCGTGTCCCTAAACCCGTTACGCAAGTAGAACGCCTGGCGTTGTTTTCGTTGCTCCAGGTTGTCGCAAACTTGGGTGGTACTCTCCATGTCCAAAACAAAAGGCTGACCTTTATATCGTTCAATGAGCTGAGTGAGAATCTGCTGGCCATAGCCTTTGCCTCGCAGTTCCTCTCGCACGGCAAAGTACCAGAACCAATTGAATGACTTACGTGGATAGACGATGGTGAAGCCAATGAAGTCTTCGCCATCGTAGTATGCAGTGAAATCCAACGGCATTTCATCAATCAGGCGCATCAATTCCTTCCATGGGATTTGTTCGTCTTCTGGAAATGCCGTTTCATACAACTGTTTTAACTTTTCATCAGCAGTAGCAACTGTTATCCGCTTCTCTTTCATCATCTTTCGCTAACCTTCGCTGGAATGCCAGCTGTCCCAATAACTGGATTTATTCACCCTTTTCCGTTTCGTCTTTGATTATCCTCAAATCTTCCGCAGCCTTGTCGAACGACAGGGGGATGGTTTTTGCTGCCTCGTCTTTGCTCTTGATGGCATCCTTCACCATGGGCGTGTAGTCTTCGATGAGGTGGCGCCATTCGTTGATGGTCATGTCGGGATAGCGCATGCCATATTCCTCTAATACCTCCTTTTGCAATTCGGCAACGGTAGTGTCGGG
>ONSV01000169.1 GCA_900320585.1 uncultured Prevotellaceae bacterium
TATCCCCATCATATCATCAACATCCACCACTCCTTCCTTCCTGCCTTTATCGGAGCGAAGCCCTATCACCAAGCCTGGGAGCGCGGTGTGAAGATCATTGGTGCTACCAGCCATTACGTGACCAGCGACTTGGACGCCGGCCCTATCATAGAGCAAGATGTGGTAAGAATCTCTCACAAAGACACTCCTGAGAGCCTCGTGCTTAAAGGGCGCGACCTGGAGAAGATAGTGCTCTCACGTGCCGTCACCAAGCACATCGAGCGCAAAATCCTCACATACAACAACAAGACCATCATTTTCAGTTGAATCCAAATCCTGTGGCACATGAACGTGGCGATAGTGAAATATAATGCTGGGAACATCTACTCAGTGATAAGCGCATTGAGACGGCTTGGTGTGGACCCCCTTCTCACCGATGACCCGACGCTCCTCCAGCAAGCCGACTGTGTGTTGTTTCCTGGTCAGGGCGAGGCCCAGGGTGCCATGACATACCTTCGTGCCAGACAGCTCGACGAGGTGATAAGGAACCTGAGGCAGCCTGTCCTTGGCATCTGTATTGGCCAACAACTGCTTTGCCAGCATTCTGAGGAAGGCGACACCGACTGTCTGGGTATATTCGACGTGCCAGTGAAAAGGTTCCAGCCTCAATGCCATGACGACAAGATACCCGCCATGGGTTGGAATGAGCTGACCCATCTCAAGTCGCCACTGATGGAAGGACTTCAAGAGCGCGATTTCGTATATTTCGTGCACAGTTACTATGTGCCATGCTGTGAGTGGACCATCGCCGAGTCGGATTATATTCACAGCTACAGTGCCGCGCTGAACAAGAACAATTTCTACGCCACCCAGTTCCACCCCGAGAAAAGCGGTAAGGTGGGCGAGCGGATTATTGACAATTTCCTGCACATCGCAGCGCAGGCCAACAATACGACGACAAGATGATAGAACTCATACCTGCTATAGACATCATTGGCGGACAATGCGTAAGGCTTACCCGTGGTGATTACAACGCGAAGAAGGTCTACGATGAGGACCCTGTGAGGATGGCCTCTGAGTTCGAGCGTCTTGGATTCAAAAGACTTCACGTCGTCGATCTCGATGGAGCCAAGTCGAAGCACATCGTCAACACGCAAGTGCTCCGCGGCATCACATCGGCAACCAGCCTTGTCGTCGACTTTGGCGGCGGCATCAAGACCGATGCCGATATTGAGACCGCCTTCGACGCCGGTGCGAGTATGGTGACCATTGGCTCAGTTGCGGTCACACATCCCGACTTGTTCGCCGGATGGCTGAAGAAATATGGTGCCGACAGGATTATCCTTGGAGCCGATGTCAGAGACGGAGTCATTGCCATCAACGGATGGAAGGAAGAGAGCAGAGAGCAATTGCTCCCATTCCTTGAATATTATGTGGAGCAAGGTGTGGTCAATGTGCTTTGCACCGACATCTCACGCGACGGAATGCTCAACGGTCCGTCGGCCACGCTGTACGCCGAGGTCATGGCTGCCTTTCCGCACCTGCACCTCATTGCCAGTGGTGGTGTCTCCTCTAACGAGGACATCCTCCAGCTCGACCGACTTGGCATTCCCGCAGTCGTGTTTGGGAAAGCATATTATGAAGGTAAGATTGACATAGATAAACTGATGTGACATGGGACTCGCAAAACGTATCATCCCGTGCCTCGACGTAAAAGACGGCACAACGGTCAAAGGAATCAATTTCGTGAACCTCCGCGAGGCTGGCGACCCCGTGGCATTGGGCAAGGCATATAGTGAGGCGGGAGCCGACGAACTGGTGTTTCTCGACATCACTGCCAGCCATGAGGGCAGGAAGACCTTTACCGACATGGTGACACGTGTGGCCGACGAGGTGAACATTCCCTTCACCGTGGGTGGCGGCATCAATGAACTGGAAGACGTGGAGCGGTTGCTATACGCCGGTGCCGACAAGGTGAGTGTGAACAGCGCTGCCATCCGCCGTCCCGGACTCATCGACGAGATAGCCTCCAGGTTTGGTTCCCAGGTTTGCGTCTGTGCCATCGATGCCCGTCTCGACAATGGCATCTGGCAATGCTATCTGAACGGAGGGAGGATTCCCACCGAGAAGACATTGTTTGAATGGGCCCGCGAGGTAGCCGACCGTGGCGCTGGCGAGATACTCTACACAAGCATGAACCATGATGGTGTGAAAGACGGTTTTGCCGTTGAGGCGCTCGCACGCCTGCACGACATCCTTCCCATTCCGGTGATTGCCAGTGGTGGTGCCGGGAAAATGTCGCATTTCACCGACGTGTTCACCAAGGGAAAGGCAGACGCCGCCCTTGCTGCCAGCGTTTTCCATTTTGGTGAGATCAGCATAGCCGACCTGAAGACCTATCTTCGCAAAGAAGGAATTAAAGTGAGATAATCGTTTAAGAGAATAAAAATGGATATAGATTTCGGAAAATGCGGCGGGCTGGTGCCCGCCATCATCCAAGACGCCACCACGAACAAGGTGCTGATGCTTGGGTATATGAACCAAGAAGCCCTTGACAAGACCAAGGCCACCGGACTGGTGACTTTCTTCAGCCGGTCGCGCCAGACATTGTGGACCAAGGGTGAGACCTCGGGCAATTACCTGAAGCTTGTTGACATGAAGATAGACTGCGACAACGACACGCTCCTGGTGAAAGCCAATCCTACCGGCCCTGTATGCCACACTGGCACCGACACCTGCTGGGGGGAGACCAACGAGTCGTCGTCCCTTACCTTTCTCGCCCAACTGCAAGACTTTATTGAGAAGCGTCACGAGGAGATGCCTGAGGGCAGTTACACCACCAGCCTGTTTCGTGACGGACTCAACCGTATGGCCCAAAAAGTGGGAGAAGAGGCACTGGAGCTCGTGATCGAGGCCACCAACGGCAGCAACGAGAGAATGGTGTATGAGGGAGCCGACATGCTCTACCACCTCATCGTGCTGCTCACCAGCAAGGGCCTGCGGATAGAGGACCTTGCCAGCGAACTGCGTGAGCGCCATGATCCCAACTGGCACAAACATTGAGAACCAAACTACATTACAATATGCTGATAGATTATAAAAATGTAAATATCGTACAGGATGGCAATATCGTCCTGAAAGACGTCAACCTGCAAGTGAACGAGGGTGATTTCGTGTATATTATCGGCAAAGTGGGTTCAGGAAAGAGTTCATTGCTCAAGACCCTGTATTGCGAGCTCGACCACGAGAATCCCGAGAAAGCCATTGTGCTGGGATACGATGTCAACGAGATCAAGCGCAAGCATGTGCCGGCCCTGCGCAAGCAAATGGGCATCATCTTCCAGGATTTCCAGCTGCTTCACGACCGCACGGTGAAAAAGAACCTGGAGTTTGTGCTCAAGGCCACCGGATGGGGCAAGCGTAAGGAGCGCAATGAGCGTATCGACACCGTTCTGGAAGCCGTTGGCATGCTCGACAAGAAAGACAAGATGCCACATGAGCTTTCTGGTGGAGAGCAACAACATATCGCCATAGCCCGGGCGTTGCTCAACAAGCCCCAGATTATCGTTGCCGATGAGCCTACGGGCAACCTGGACATGGATACTGCCCGCCATATCGTGGGACTGCTTAAAACCATCAGCAAGGATGGAACTGCTGTAGTGATGTCGACCCACAACATCCAGTTGCTCGACGAGTTCCCCGGCACGGTGTACCGTTGCAAAGACGGTGTGGTGACCGACGTGACCAAGGAATACCACCAGATGGACCTTACCGAGGACAGCAAAGACTGATAGATACTGATTACCAATCCATTTTAACCCAATTGTCAATATGATAGTCATGAAATTCGGCGGCACCTCCGTCGGCACACCAGATAGAATCAAGCATGTGGCCTCATTGGTCACACGAAGTGGACAACCTACCTTCGTGGTGCTTTCGGCCATGTCGGGCACCACCAACACATTGTTGGAAATCTGTGATTACCTGTACAAGAAGAATCCCGACGGCGCCAATGAGGTCATCAATATGCTCGAGTCGCGTTACATGCAGCATATTGAGCAACTTTTCGGCACCGAGGAGTGGCGTGAGAAGACCCGCCTGTTCCTTGTTGAGGAGTTCAACTTCTTGCGCTCATTCACCAAAGATCTTTTCACCAGTTTTGAGGAAAAGAGCATTGTGGCCCAGGGCGAGGTGATCAGCACCAACATGATGGTCAACTACCTTCACGAGACAGGTGTCGACGCCATTCTCCTTTCGGCGCTCGACTTCATGCGCACCGACAAGAATGCAGAGCCCGACACCCAGTATATCAAGGAGAAACTCTCGGCACAGATGAAGGAGAATGGCGAGCATCAGATCTACATCACGCAGGGATTCATCTGCCGTAATGCCTATGGCGAGGTCGACAACCTGCTGCGTGGTGGCAGCGACTACACTGCCTCATTGGTTGGAGCCGCGCTCGATGCCGAGGAAATCCAGATATGGACCGATATCGATGGCATGCACAACAACGACCCACGTATCGTTGACGGCACTGAGGCCGTAAGGCAACTCAATTTCGAGGAGGCTGCCGAGTTGGCCTACTTCGGAGCCAAGATTCTCCACCCCACTTGCATCCAGCCAGCCAAATATGCCGGCATCCCCGTTCGTCTGCTCAATACGATGGAGCCCGACGCCGAGGGCACGATTGTCGACAATGTGATCATGCGCGGACAAATCAAGGCCGTTGCCGCAAAAGACAACATTGTGGCCATCAAGATCAAGAGCTCACGCATGCTGCTTGCCACAGGTTTCCTGCGCAAGGTGTTTGAGATTTTCGAGAGCTACCAGACCCCAATCGACATGGTTTGCACCTCAGAGGTAGGCGTGTCGGTGACTATCGACAATGCCGCCAACCTCACCCCTATCGTCAATGAGCTGAAGAAATACGGCACGGTGACTGTCGACACCAACATGTGCATCATTTGTGTGGTTGGCGACCTGGATTGGAGCAACCTGGGATTCGAGACGCTTGCTACAGACGCCATGAAGGACATTCCTGTGAGAATGATCTCGTATGGCGGCTCAAAC
>ONSV01000137.1 GCA_900320585.1 uncultured Prevotellaceae bacterium
GGCCTTGCTCTTCATCATCGATGGCACTTACGGCTCACGCGATGTGAACGGGGCACCCAATCCGAAATGGCAGAAGGAACCCTTCAATGGCGACTGGGCCTGCTCGCTGATTGTCTCACAGGATGAAGTAGCCTGCGACGCTGTCGGTATGGACATCATCATCGGGGAGTGGCCGGAGTTCGGCAGCCTGAACTATTGCGACGAGTATCTGCGTGAGGCAGCACTGATTCCCAATGCGCCCAGTGGCACCGTCTATAAGCAAGAAGGCAAGCCTTTGACTCAGCCACTTGGTCTCTTTGAGCATTGGAACAATCAGAAAGAGAGGAAATATTCAAAATTGGAACTTAAATATTCTAAACTATGATGAAGCGAGTGCTTGGGGCATTACTGGTTTTGGTGTCTTCGTTAGGTGTTGAGGCGCAGGTGGTGGATGCCTTCCAAGGTATATTGCCTGTGACGGACCCTCAGATGAAACGTAGCCTGAATGGGGAGTGGAGCCTGAAAGTGGTTGATGGCATAACTGACGATAAGTCTGTTCCGGTTGCCGACGGTTCATGGGGTAGAATCCCAGTTCCTGGTTGTTGGGAAGTGTATGGTTTCTGCAAACCCAGCTACGACAAGGCTCTTCCATTGACAGGTTACTATCGCACGACATTTACAGTTCCTGCTGCGTGGAAGGGACAGCGCATAGCCATTCGCTTCGATGGTGTGCTCTATGGTTACGACCTTTGGATCAATGGCAAGGCCGCAGGCTCGTGGCGTTCAGGCTACAATACAGCCATCTTCGATATCACCGACTATCTAAGAGGAAAAGGTGAGCAGCAGCTGGCCCTGCGCGTCATCTCCCAGTTTCGGGGCAGTGACTTCGACTATAACGACGACTGGGCTCCCAATGGCATCTTCCGTGATGTAACCCTTATGGCGATACCCGAGACACATCTCTCCGACCTGACCATTCGGACGAAGAACTCCGGTGAGGTCGTGATTGATACAAAAATGGAACGGGCAGGCAAAGGTGTGGAAATCATGCATGAAATCTTCGATGCTCGGAGAAATAAGGTGTCTTCTGGAAATACTTCCCACTTGACAGTCTTTGCGCCCCATCTCTGGACGGCAGAGACACCTTATCTCTATACCCTTCGCACAACACTCTCTCGGAAGGGCAAAGTCCTGCAGACCTTCGAACATCGGTTTGGCTTCCGTGAACTGACGATTGATGGGAAGATCCTGAAACTCAACGGCCAGCCTATAAAGCTGCGTGGTGTCACCTGTCACAGCACGGACCCTCGCTCGGTAAAGGTTATCTCTGACGCTCTTACCCTAAAAGACATGAAACTGATGAAGGAAGCCTCCGTCAACTATATCCGAACCTCGCACTATCCCCGTGAACCGCGTTTCTACGAACTTGCCGATTCGCTGGGCTTCTATGTCATCGACGAGGTGCCCTTCGGCTATGGCGACAAGAATCTGTCAGACTCCACGTTCTATCCCGTGTTGCAACAACGGGCACAGGCAACCATCCGTCGTGACAAGAACCATCCGTCGGTACTCGTCTGGAGTCTGGGCAATGAGAATCCTCTGACGGATATCTGCGTGAAACTCGGCAACTATGTGAAAAGCGAACTCGACCCCGGGCGGAAGTCGCTCGATATCTATACGCCCCACTATCCGACGACCTCCCAGATTGCAGACTTCTACCAGCGGGCAGACCGGCCCGTCATCTTCACGGAGTATTGTCACACTCTGGGCATCTCTTTCGAAGACCACGATCGCCAGTGGGAGATTATCGAGCGCACGCCCGGCATTGCCGGAGGCAGCGTATGGGAATGGGTAGACCAAGGCATGCCCTTCAAGGAGAAGCTGGCCGACCGTTATGGCTATGAGGAACGCGTGTTCACCTCGAAGGAAGGCGGCTTCGAGATGTTTGGCAACAAGGGCACCGACGGCCTGCTCTATGCCGACCGCACCCCACTGCCCAACTATTATGAGCTGCAGCACAACTACGCACGCGCCTTCATCGCCGACAGCGTGCTGACCACCAGCGAGAACACCCTTGCCCTCGATATCATCAACCGCTACGACTTCATCGACCTGAAAGACCAGGTGACCTTCGCCTGGGCCTATACCGAAGACCGCGACACCGTGGCACGCGGAGCCTTCAGTCCGCAGTGCGCGCCCCACGAACATGTGTGCTACTCGCTACTCCTGCCCCGGAATCCCAATGCCGAGAAGATCTGCCTGCTCCAGGTGAGCGTCAGCGACGCGCAAGGCCATACGTTCCTCCGACAGAATCTCCCTGTGAACCCATCCGACCCCACGCCCCGTATCCTCGCCTCGCTCACCGAGCCAACCGCCGATGCCATGACACTTGTACAAGATGGCATGCTCGTGCGTGCCGGCCGCAAGGCCACGATGGCCGAGGGCCTGAAGGTGGGCGACAAGCGCCTGGAGCGCTACCTGCTACACTTATCGGCCGACGGCAAGACGGCCGGACCGATAGCTACCGACATCCGCACCGACCAAGAGGGCAATGCCCTGCACTACACCTTCACCCTCACTCCCGACACCACCGACGCATTCTTGTCGGAACTTGGCCTGGCCTTCCTTCTCGACCAGCGCATCGACCGCGTGCAATGGATAGGCAACGGCTTGATGCCCACCTATCCCGGAAGGTTCCGTGCCGGCAGGTATGGGTTCTGGGCTTTGCAACAAGACGACCTCTATTTCGAGGGCAACCGCCGTGGCGTGGACACCGCCCTGCTTACCGACAAGGACGGCAATGGCCTGCTGATGGTGTGCCGCCAGGGCAACGTGAGTTTCGAGCAGACCGACCGCGGCATCGTGCTCAGCTACAATGCCGCCGTCTCAGGACAGGGACCGAAGTTTGCCCGCACCGCCTTCCCCGTGCTGGCCAAGACGGTGGGTAGCGTGAGCGGTGACTTCTATCTCTACCGTGTGGAAGCCGACAAGGTGCCGATGCTGCTGCATCAGCTCTTCGACCATCCCTCGACCATCGCAGCACCCTTCCACCCATTTGAGACACAATACGACACCTACCTGATGAGATACAAGGACATCGTGTCGGAATGAACCACAAGCAATCGTTATCAAAACCTATATACTTATGAACATTGTGAAGACAATCCTTACCATCGGCCTGGCATCGGCCATGATGCAGACGGCCGCCGCACCACTCGACCTAATGGGTGGCAACGGCAATGACAACAACCCCCTGCTCCAACCCAGCACACTGCCTTTTGGAGCCCCCGACTTCAGCAAGATCAAAGCCTCCGACTACCAGCCCGCCATCGAAGCCGCCATCCAAGAGCAGCGCGATGCCGTGGCACGTATCATTGCCAACAAGAAGAAGCCCACTTTCGAGAACACCATCTTAGCCTTTGAGGAGAGTGGCGTGCTGCTCGACCGTGTGACCAGCATCTTCTATGCGCTGGTGAGCGCTGACAAAACTCCCGAGATTGCCGAGACACAGAAGAACGTGACGCCTATGCTCACCGACCTGGAGAATGAGATTACCTTCAACAAGGAGCTCTTCCAACGCATCAAATACGTCTACGACCACCAGAACAAAAAGCTGAAAGGCGAGGACAAGAAACTGTTGGAGGAAACCTACAAGAGTTTTGTCCGTTCCGGCGCCCTGCTATCCGACGACAAGATGGCCCGCATGAAGGAGATCAACTTGCGTATCGCCGACCTGCAGCAGCAGTGGGGCGACCTGTTGCCCAATGCCACCAACAACTCCGTGGTGTGGGTGAACAGCGAGGACGAGTTGGCCGGTCTGAGCGAGGCCGACATTGCCCAATGCAAGAAAGACGCCGAGAGCCGCGGCAGCAAGACCCCCTATTGCATCGTGATCATCAACACCACCCAGCAGCCCATTCTCACCAACCTTGAGAACCGCAAGTTGCGCAAGCGCGTCTATGAGGCCTCCATCCACCGTGCCGACGGCAGCCGCTCGTTCAACACCTTCCCCATCGTGGTGGAGATTGCCCGTCTGCGGGCAGAGAAAGCCCAGCTGATGGGTTACAAGAACTATGCGGAGATGTCGCTGGAGAAGACGATGGCCAAGACTCCCGAACAAGTGGACGCCTTCCTGCGCCAGCTCATCAATGAATATGCCCCGAAGGCTGCCGCCGAGACCAAGGCCATCGAGGCCTATGCGCAGGAGGTTGAGGGAGCCATCATCGACCTGCAGCCCTACGACCGTTTCTACTACTCGGCCAAGATGAAGAAAGCCACCTACAACTTCTCGGAGGACGAGGTGAAGCCCTACTTCAACATCGACAGCGTGCTGGTGAACGGCGTGTTCTATGCTGCCAACCGCGTCTACGGTCTGCAGTTCAAGGAGCGCAACGACATCCCCGTCTACCACCCCGACATGAAGGTGTATGAGGTGACCGACAGAGATGGCAAGACCCTCGCCATCTTCTACAACGATTATTTCCGCAGGCCCACGAAACGCGGCGGAGCCTGGATGAGCTCGTTTGCCAAGCAGAGCACCCAGCGCCAACAAGTGCCCCTTATCTTCAACGTTTGCAACAACGCCAAGGCCCCCGAAGGACAGTCATCGCTGCTCACCTGGGACGAGGTGACCACCCTTTTCCATGAGTTTGGCCATGCCCTCCATGGCATCCTGTCGAACTGCCGATACAACACCCTTAGCGGCACTGCCGTGGCCCGCGACTTCGTGGAGATGCCGTCACAGTTCAACGAGTTCTTCGCCTCGGTGCCCGAGATTTTCGACCATTACGCCAAGCATGCCACCACTGGTGCCCCCATGCCTGCCGAACTGAAGGAGAAGATGCTCCAATCGATCAATTTCCAGCCGGCCTATGCCTTAGGTGAGAACCTGGCGGCCACCTGCCTCGACCTGGAATGGCACAAGCTGTCGCTCGACCAAGTGCCCACCGCCGCTCAAGCCGATGCGTTCGAGACCGCGGCACTGAAGGATATCGGCATGTACGACGAGCAGATACCTCCGCGCTACCTCACCTCATATTTCAACCATGTATGGGGCGGAGGCTACGCCGCCGGCTACTACAGTTACCTATGGACAGAGGTACTGGCCGACAACGTGGCCGACTACTTCAAGGCCCATGGGCCATTGAAGCCCGAGGTGGGCCAGGCTCTTCGCGACAAGATCCTGAGCCGTGGCAACACCCGCGACCTGATGGAGATGTTCACCGACTTCACAGGAATGAAGTCGCCCGACACCTCTTCGCTGCTGAAAGCAAGGGGAATGTGAGAAAAGAGAATGGGCTTGATGGGCATTGTGGACATTGTGGGCATAATTGGCTCTATGGGATTGAGATGCCTATTATGCCCATCATGCCCATAGAGCCTATGATGCCCATCATTTAATACTAAGCATAGTTAGCGGTAGAAGAGGGCTTTTTGCCGCCACCACACATGGACCTTCAACATCAAGCAGGCTGATGGCTGCCCGGCCATTAGCCGCTTGTATGCGTGTGGAGCCTGTAGCCGTGCCTTGATTTTGGAGCAACCTGCCGGCACCGATGATGGAGAACTCTATCCAGTCGCGGCTGTCGAGGCAGCAACAGCCCTCAGCATCAACGATCTGTGCCTCCACAAGGTTATCCTTGAGGGTGAGGCGGATGCAGGAGGGTTCTCCCCATTGCCGTGTTTGGTATTCGAAATCGATTTGGTCGGTCAGCGTCTTGGAGCGGGCCACGATGGAGTTGTGCCCTTCCTGCAAGACCACATTCCAATGAAAGCCCTGTGCGGGATAATCCTGGCTGTCGCGCTTTCTTTTTCCGGCCGACACGCCATTGACAAACAATTCCACCACGTCCTCATTGGAGTAGACCAGGATTTCCTTTTCCTCACCCACGTTGCCCCATCTCACGGGCCAGGAATGGCCGTAGATGTGCAACATAGGTTTGGAGGCCCAATAACTCTGCACGACATAATAACTCTCTTTGGGCGTGCCATCCCGTTGACAGACACCCTTTTGGTTGACATAGGGGATGGGGTTGTCGGGACGGAGAGGAGTACAGAAATCCTTGAATGTCCAGAAAGCAGACCCAGTGAGGTTGGGCATCTGCTGCTGCTCTTTCAGGTGCCAGTCGAACAAGCGTACGGCATAACTCTCCGACCAGTCGCCATTCCTATCACCCGCCTCTATGTCGAATCCCGTCTCCGAATGACGGCCGGCATGGCTGTCGGCACCCCATTCTGCATGCAGGAAGTGGGGATAGGTGGCCATGGCCTTCTCCTCCATCTCGCGATAGTCGGTGAACCGGCGGCTATACCATCCGGCCCAGATAGAAGGCGAATAGACATCGGTGATGTCGGCACAGAAATCGCAACGTCGTATCACTGTCTTGCGACGGGGGTCGAGTTGGTGGGCAGTGGCCTGCAGCGACGCCATCAGACTGCGCACTGCTGCCGAATCGAGCACTGTGGCGAAATCGCCGGGCCAGTCGTTCTCGTTGCCCAGTCCCCAGAGAATGACCGAGGGGTGATGCCTGTGCTGCTCTATCATGTTGGTGAGCATGCGGTGAGCCTGGGCCTGATAATCGGCACCTCCCACCCCACCCCGGCACCAAGGAATCTCCTCCCATACAAGGATACCGAGCGAGTCGCACAGATTGAGCACCAGTTCCGACTGCTGATAGTGCCCCAGGCGGATGAAGTTGGCTCCCATCTCTTTTATCTGGAGCATCTCGCGGCGGATCTGCTCGTCGGTCATTGCCGCTCCCACTCCGGCATGGTCTTCATGCCGGTGCGTGCCTTGCAACAGCAAGCGCCGACCATTCAGGAAGAACGGGCCATGGTCTTTGAACTCGAACGAGCGGAAGCCGAACTGCTTCACGATGGTCTGACGGCCATAGGTGACACGCGCCGTATAGAGCCGTGGCGCCGTCACATCCCACCGCACGGGCCGCCTCACCACGATGGGTCTCGAATTGTCGCCGATGAACACCCTTTTCCCGTCGGGTGCGAGTAACTCGACCTGCAGATGGTAACGGTTGTCAACGACAACCGTGTCGCCCGACACATCGATCCTCACGTCGGCAAGAAAGTCTTTCGGCATATATACCAGGCTCACGGGCCTGTAAAGTCCGCCATAGAGGCAGAAGTCGGACATGTCGGAAGGTATCATCTCTACATCGCGGCTGTTGTCGCAGCGTATGGCCACCGGCAGTTGGCCGTTTCCCCAATGGGTGATGTCGACGGTCCACCGGTCATACCCACCTACATGCGCTCCAGCATGGTCGGTGCCTACAAAGACATCCGTTTTCTGTCCCGCACCCTCGAATTCGAGCAATGTATGTCCGTCGGGATAAGGATTATTGACGCTCACCGTAGTGCGGTACCACGCAGCCCCCTGATAGTAGTTGACCGAAGGGTCGACACCATCCTCGGCATTATAACAATGGGGCACGCTCACCTCCGTCCACAGCGGCACACTCTCGGGCTTGCCGGGCCTCACCGGACGGAACACCTCCCATGGACCCGCCATATCGGTGCGGATGAATTGCCATCCGTCCGTCAGGCGCGTCCTGACCTGTGCACTGGCCGAAAGGGCCAGTGCACAGGCGAAGGTCAGCAGAAACAGTCGTTTGGCCATACTGGTACGTCGAAATACTATCTCATTGTCTCACGCCTATGCAATGCCTCGAGATAATAGTAGTCGGCATAGTTGATAGGCACGTCGATTTCGTCCTTGCTTGGGTAGTTGCCCGTGGAATGGAGCAAGAGAAAGCCCTGATGGGTGCGGGGGTCGGGCTGGTAGGCAGTCTCGAGCGAGTAGACCATGGTGTTGGCAGCCTTGCGATAGGTCTCAGCCTCCGACTGCCCCACATAGGTGGCCAGTTCGTAGAGTGCCGAGGCAATGATGGCAGCCGCCGAGGCATCACGTGGACATCCACCGTCGAGCGCCGGTCCCACACCGGTCATTATTGCCGGGTCGCGCATATCCCAGTAAGGAACCATGTCGTCGGGCATGTCGGTCAGTGAGAGCCAGAACCTGGCAATCTTGCGTGCCTGCTCCAGATAGGCCTTGTCATGCGTATACCGGTAGCACATCGTGAAGCCATACAAACCCCAGCCCTGTCCGCGGCTCCATACACTCTCGTCGAAGAGTCCCTGGTGTGTGATGCGCTTGATGACGCTTCCGTCGGCAGGGTTGTAGTCGACCACATGGTATGACGAGCCGTCGTCACGGAAATGGTTTCTCATCGTGGTGTTGGCATGGCTCACGGCAATATTGTAGAATTGCTTGTCGCCTGTCAGCAGCGAGGCCTGGAAAAGCAGTTCGAGGTTCATCATGTTGTCGATGATCACGGCAAACTGCCATCGGTCGGGCGTGCCCCAGCTCCATGAGCGTATGCATCCCACCTTCTCGTCGAACCGTGAGATGAGCGTGTTGGCAGCCTTCACTTCCCCAGCTCCAGGAGCGTATGCACCCCACCCTCTCGTCGAATCTTTTAGAGAGCGTGCTGGCCGCCGTCATCACCACGTCGCGGTACGACTGCTCACCGGTGAGTTCCCACGCCTTGCCAAAGGAGTCGTAGACCATGAACCCCAGGTCGTGGCTTCCGCCATGCAGCTTCACCCGCTCTATGGGCCAGGTGTTGCTCACCGCCTGCTCACGCCAGAACTGGTCGTGAGAGTATTGGTACATCTGCCACAACTCGCCAGGGAAGAAGCCGCAGCACCAGTCGGGTTGCCTCACCATGCGCAGTTTGCCATCGCGTTCCACGCTGCGGGGCATCATCGACCAGTCGTTGTTCTTCTTTCTCAGGTCATTGACTTGCTGCAACTGGTAGCGCAACTGCACGTCGGCTTGGGCGAAGGCATTGTCGGTAGGTGTGGGAGTGTAATAGAGCAAGAAGAAACGGTCGGTGAAACGCCTCACGAGATTCTTCCCGGCCACGTCCAGATAGTCGGCACGTTGCGGGTCGAGCAAGGCGAGGCGATACAAGTCCTTCGCCATCTCATTCTGTTTGAAGTCCCACTCGCTGATTTGCTTATAGGGCCACTCCTCCACCTTCTTCCCCATATAAGGCACCAGGAAGTCGGCGGCTTTCTCTACGAGGTCGAGTCCTTCCATCTGGTATCCGGCATGCCGGGCCATGAGCATCACGTCGATGATGTGCGAGAGGTTATACTGAGAGTAGCCGAAAGCCAGCGTGCGCCTGAGTTCCTGAGGCTGGCTGCCATCAGGTCTCACCTGCGCCTTGATGCGTTTCTCATAGAAGGCAGAAAGGCAGTCGTCCATCACCTTTTTATTACCCACATAACTGGCATAGGCCACTACCTGCACATCGCGGGCCGTGGAGTGATTGTTGGGCTGGTTGCCCTCCTCTATGCCCTGCGGACTGGTAAGAATCCAGTTGAGGAACTTCGAGAACCATGCTTTCAGCGCCTTGGAATCCTTTTTGGGGAACGATTTCGACTGTTCGAGCAGCTGCACGGCATCGAGCATCTCGACGAAAGAGTAGGCATCGATCACGCCGTAGCACCGTCCCTTGCCGTTATACAGTCCGGGCACGATCTGGGCATAGTTCATGTTCGGGTTCATGCGTGTCGCCTTGTCAAGGAACCACACCCTGAGCATTTCCACCGCTTTCTGTGCATAACGTTCGTCGCCACTGAAGAACCACGCGAGCGAGAGCGTGGTCACACCTTTGGCCATGGCTGCGATTTTGGGTCGGTCGAGTTTCTCCAACTCGGGGTTGGAGACGCCATCCCTGCTCACATAAGGCAGTCCATCCTCCTTTGTGGGGTCAGGCCAGAAATAGCGGCTCAGGCTCAGGTAGTCGTGTTTGTCACCGCTGACAGCTGTTTTCTCCTTGGCCATCACCGAGAGCGGAGCCTGCGTCATGCGTTTCTCTGCCTCCTTGATCAGGTTCTGGTATGCCGTGGCATACGCAGGCTGTCCAAGGTTTTCCCTTACCTCGGCCAGGTGCGCCTTGTCCCAGATTGACTGCGCACCAGCCGTGGCAACGGTTGCAAGAAGCAGATAGATTACAACAAACGTTTTCTTCATAACTGGCAATTTACTCAATTGTCACTTTTACCTTGTAGTTGACCGTGATGCAACGCACCTCGTATTGGTCGGTTTGATTATTGGGAACGTAGTATTGTGTGTCGTCGTCCTTGGTGCCGCCACTCGATATGCGCAACTTGCCGCTCTCGTCTACATCCTTCGGGTCGAAGGTCATCAGTGTGACATCCCCTTTCTGGCCGTTGAGTGCTTTCACGAAGATGCTCTGCTTGCGGTGGTTCTTGGTGGCATCGGGTGTCTGCAAGTCCCATGTGAGGGTATATCCCCCACGGTTGTTCTGCTGCAGTGCATTGCCATTGGCGTCGACAATCTGGAAATCGGTGCCCAAGTTTAGTTTAGTATCGACATAGACGAATGCATCGGCATTGAACGAGCGGGTCCCCTCGCACCAAAGCTGTACGGGCACTTCCAACTGTCCACCCTGCTTCATGGTGTATGTCTTGTCGTTGTTGCTCTTTGGTCCCCAGTCGGCAAAAGCCACAATAAACACATTCTTATATTCTGGGTTGTCGTTTCCCCATTCGTCATCACTGCACGAGGTGAGCGCCGTGAGTGCCAGGCATCCCACCAGCAACAGCATGATTCTATTGATATTCATAAAACGATTCATATTGGTTTTTTATTATTCAGGTTCAACACTTTATTGTTTACTTCCATCCGGGGTTCTGAACCACGTTGCCATTCGAAGTGGCAATCTCATAGGTGGGAATGGGATAGAGATAATCCTTGCTGGCATCGAAACTGCGGTTGGCAGCCTGTTCGATGACATAGATGTCTGCCTGGTCGGCCACCTTCTTTCCGTCGAACATGCCATTGGCATCGGTGAGCCTGTTCTGGATATTCTCGCGCTGAGTGCTCAGGTTGTCGGCATCGTTGTACTTCAGGCCCAGCATGGTGACGGGCAACACTTTCTCGGCGATTTTCCACCTGATGATGTCGTCGTAACGCAGGTTCTCGTCGATGAACTCCACATGGCGCTCACGCCTTATCTCATCGCGCATATTCAGTCCGTTGGCAGCCACGAAGCCATTGGTGAGCTTGACGTCGAATCCTACACGAGCACGCAGCTTGTTGACGGTGGCATCGAGCTGGTCGTCGGTAATCTGCCCGTTGTACTCATACAGTGCCTCAGCATAGGAGACAAGGATTTCAGCATACCGGATGATCATTTTGTCGACCGTCTCCTTGTTGACCGTGTTCCACTCATCGAGCATGAAACCTTTTTTGATGCCATATCCATTGCCATGCTGGTTGCCGAATGGATTGTATCCGGCCTTGTAGGCCTCCTCGCCCTTTTGGTAGAAAGTCATCGCCATTCGCGGGTCGCGGTTGAGGAACACGTCGTTGTGCGTGGTCTCCTCGACCTTCAGTGTGGTCTTCTCGCGTGGCAGTCCGTCGGTATAGAGGAACTCGTCGATGGTCTGTCGTGTCACGCTCACGGCATTCTCCAAGCCGCGCGAGTTGTTGTGCAGGATTACGCCGCTCGAGCCATTCGGGCCATAAATTTTCACGAACACATTCTCCTTGTTGTTCCGGCCCTCGCCATCGAAATAGAACAGCTTCAGGAAATCGGGATACAAGTCATGCTTCCCGCTGCGAATGAGTCGCTCGCAGGCATCGAGGCAAACCTTGAGATGGCTTCTGGCGTCGCTCGACAGACTATGATACTTGGCATAGGTGCCCTCGTAGAGTCCGATGCGCACGAGCATGCCCATGGCCGCGCTCTTCGACACACGTCCCCAGTCGGCATCGCTCTTCACGTCATCGATATCGGGCAAGTTGGCCTCGGCGAAAGTCAGGTCGGCATAGCACTGCTGTATGACCTCCTCGCGCGGGGTGCGCGCCATGGTGATATCGGGATCGCTGGTAGAGTCGAAAGCCTTCAGGATGAGAGGCACGTCGCCATATTTCCTCACGAGGTCGAAATAATGGTAGGCACGGAAGAAGCGGGCCTCTGCTATCCATCTGTTTTTCTGTGCGTCGAGAAGTGGAGCAGTCTCTCCCTTGGCGATGATATTGTTGCAGACTCCGATTTTCTGGTAGGGCTGTGTCCATTCGCTGCTTGTGGCCGGCACACTCCAGTTGCCGCTCGACACCGAGTTGGCAGCCGTTCCGATGACATCGTCGGCACGTGTGTCGTGCGAGAATCCTGGCAGGTCGACATACAGTTTGTTGCAAGCCCCCCTCATGTCGGTCTCGCTCTGCCAGAAATTGTTGTCGGCCAACGTTGTCTCGGGCATTCGGTCGAGCTCGCAGCTTGCGACCACCATCATGCCACATACCATGCCGACTACACCAATTGATTTGAAAATATAGTGTTTCATCATTGTTTTCTTTATGGATTATTTATAACGTTATGTTCACACCAAACGACCAGGTACGGAAGAAGGGATAGTAGTTACGTCCCACATTGTTGCCAGCCTCGGGGTCGAACACCTTGAGGATGTCGGATTTCTCCCAGATGTCGTTGCCACTGATATAGAAACGCAGTTTCTCGATATATCGGCGGCTGATGGGCACCGTATAGCCCAGCGTGATGTTCTTCAGGCGGAGGTATGCGGCATTCTGCACCCACTTGTCGGAAGGTTGGAAATTGAACATGTCGCCATTGTAGTTGTAGAGGCGTGGCCAGAAAGCGTCGGGATTGTCCTCTGTCCAGTAGTCGCGGTGGATGGTCCATGGCATCTGGTGGGTACGTCCGAAAGGAGCGATGGCCTCGGTGTCGATGAGGATTTTACGCTTGCCCACACCTTGGAACATCACGCTGAAGTCGAACCCCTTCCATTGTGCCGAGAGGTTGAATCCATAGAGGTAGCGTCCGTTGCTGTTGCCCAGGTATACCAAGTCGCCATGGTTCTCCTTCGTGCCGTCGCCACCGCCCACCTGGTGGTCGGTGCTGCCGTTGGCATCGGGCAGTGTGACAAAGCGCACATCGCCGCCACCCACCTTTCCGTCGGAGAACGACTTGTATCCGGGATGCTCCTGCTTGTATTTCTGGTATTCCTCCACGCTGCTCCAATATCCATCGGTCTTGTATCCCCAGATGGTGTTCATGGCATAGCCCTCGAGCAGGCTCACGTTTCCAGCCGAGATGACATCGGCGCCGTCGTACTCGAGCAGTTCGTTCTGAGAGTCGCTCAGGTTGAAAGCCACTTGATAGCGGAAATCACCGATGCGGTCTCTCCACCTGATTTCGAAATCCCATCCCCAGGTCTTGAGCCGGCCCACGTTCACTGCCGGAACGCCAATACCGATAGTGTGGGGCAACTGCAGGCGGGAGAGCATGTCGTTGTTGTATTTCCAATAATAGTCGAACGAAGCGTTCAGGCGGCCTTTCAGCAGTCCGACGTCGATACCCACGTTTGTGGTCTCGATGGTTTCCCAGGTCTTGTCTTTTGATGCAAGATTAGCCTGATAGTAGCTCTTCTCCGTGATGTAGGTGGAACCCTGCGAGATGGTGGGAATATAGTCGTAAAGACCAAGGACGGCACCGTTGCCAAGCTGTCCCCAAGAGGCCCTCAGCTTCAAGTTGCTCACCCAGTCGAGTCCGAACCATTTCTCCTCGCTCACACGCCATGCGGCGCTCACCGACGGGAATGCCTTCCAACGTTTCGATGGAGCGAGCCGAGAGCTGCCGTCGTAGCGGATGTTGGCCTCGAGGAGATACCGCTCAGCATAGTTGTAGTTGATACGTCCGAAGTACGACATCATCGACCAAGGTTGGATGTTGTCGCCCAGCGTGGTGTTGGTGGCCTCAGCCGCATCATAATAGTTGAAAGAGTAGAAATCGTTGGAATTCATGTTCTTGGCAGTAGCGTCGAACTGGTCCTTGCGGTAGTTCTCATAGCTTGAGCCAGCGAGGAAATTGAAGTTGTGCTGGTTGAAGCCGATGGAATAATTGACAGTAGCCTCGAGTTGGTCGTGGTAGTCGTTGTTCTTGATGCGATACAACGAGTTGGGGTTGTTGGTCTGCTGGCGGATGGTTTTTCCGTCCTTGGCATACCATGCCAGCCAATGGCGCTCTGAGCGGCCACTGTAGTAACCGGCGCGCCTGCTGGCGCTCAGGTTGATGCGCAGGCCCTCGATCAGGTTCTTGA
>ONSV01000140.1 GCA_900320585.1 uncultured Prevotellaceae bacterium
TCTTTGCCTCCAACCGCAATTGTGGAGCCGGTATGTTCCACGATGAGAGTTCCAGCTGGTCCCACGCCACCTCATGGCCGGCCTTCGCCCATATCTCGTCTTTCTTCAGCGCAGAGGTAATCGTGATGCGGTATTCCTTTCCCGCCACTATGGCAGGCTTGTGATATGGAATGCGGACCACCTGTCGCTGCTGCGGCGGAGTGGAGAACTGGATGTCGCCCTCCTCCACTATCTGGCCGTCGGCCATCAGCGCCCAGTGAGAGGCATACTGTGAGAGGTCGGCGAAGAAGAGTCTGTTGGTCACCTCCACCTCACCCGTCTCGGCATCGAGCAGTCGGATGCTCACGGGCTGGGTGGTCCATTTCATCTGTTTCATCTCAGGCTGCACGGTGCGGTCGGGCCAGATGCTGCCATAGGTCCTCATGTTTCCGCCGATGGTATAGAAAGTGCCCTCGTCGCCATTGCCATCGAACGTGAGGTAGAGCACGGCATCCTCGGCACGTCCCTCGCCATCGGCCACGCACTTGTCGTAGATGGCCACGTTGTCGATCTCGGCATCGGCGGTATAGATGGTCTGGGGGTCTTGGGCATGATTGCCGGCAAACCGTCCGATGTTGATGGGGTACGGGAAGTTGCTCAGCACGCCCCGCTCGCTGCTCCGGTTGCCTCGGCGGTTGTCGGTGGGCTCTTTCGCCACCGTAGGCTCAGAGCCTTTCAGCTGTCCGTCGATGAAGAGCCGCATTTCCTTACCGTCCCACGAGGCGGTGACATGATGCCATTTGCCCATCCAGTCGGCAGGCAGGTCGACATTGAGCGCATGCTTCACGCCAGAGTGCAGATAGAACTGCAGTTTGCTGTTTTCTTTCTGCACTACGCCAAACTGCGTGTTGCCCTTCGTCACATAAGGAGCGCCCTCGTAGGTGCCGCTCAGTTTTCCAGGTTTCACATCGAAGCTGATGGTCAGCGCATTCCCCGAAAGTTCCACATTGTCGCTCCGGTACACCTCCACCCATTCATCGTGTCCGCTGAGTTGGAGCACCCCTTTCACCACCTTGGCATTGCCCATGAGGTGAACAGGCGTGTTGTAGGGCGAGCGGTCGGTAAGCTGTCGGATATGCTCGGTGAGACCCGGGTTGACGAAATCCCAGATGGCACCACCCATCAGCCGTGGATGCCGGCGAATGACGGCCCAGTATTCATCGAGTCCGCCACCGGCATTGCCCGCCACCGACAGGTATTCGTCCATGAACGACGGACGTGGGTCCTCGGTCTCGGGCACCATGGCCGTATTCATCTCCAGCTCGTAGGGAGTGGGATAACGCGGTCCGATAATATCTTCTCCGGGATGGGCGTATGCGTTGCCGCCATACATGAAATAGCGTGTGGGGTCGTACTTCTTTCCCTCCTTCACCACCTCGGTGATGATGGGACCCTCGCCACTCTCGTTACCGGCACTCCAGAACAGCACGCAGGGATGGTTGCGGTCGCGGAGCACCAGTTGTCGCACGCGCTCCAGATACATCGGCAGGAACTTCATGTCGTTGGAGATATACTCCGTGGCATGCGCCTCGTCGCCCGTCTCGTCGATGATGAAGAGGCCATACTCGTCGGCCAGTTCCAGGTACTTGTTCACGGGCGGATAGTGTGAGGTGCGCACGCCGTTGAAGTTGTGCTGTTTCAGTATCTCCATATCCTTGCGTATGGTCTCCTCGTTCATGGCATGCCCCATCTCGGGGAGTTGCATGTGGGTATTGGTGGCATTCACCTTGATGGGCTGTCCGTTGAGGTAGAAGGTCTGGTGTCTGATCTCCGTTTCCTTGAATCCCATCTTGCTGTCAATCTGCTGCACCACATTGCCCGCCTCGTTGAGCAGTTCGAGCCTCAGCTGGTAGAGCGCCGGGGTCTCGCAAGTCCACTTGTCGGGGTTGGAGACAAGCGACGAGAGCTCTACCGACTTCTTTCCCTTGCCCTCCATCGTGAAACGTTCGGAAAGCATCTCCTTCACCTTGTTGCCCTTCGGGTCGGCGACTGTGGCACGCACGGCAAAGACATTGCGGGTGTCGTCATAGCTCTTCACATCCACCTTCACCTTGAGCATGGCATCCCGGTATTGGTCGTCGAGGTCGGTGGTGACAAACCAGTCGAAGAGCCGTGTTTTGGGTGTGGCATATAGCGTCACGTCGTCGAAGATGCCCGCCAGTCGCCAGTAGTCCTGGCCCTCGAGGTAGTAGCCGTCGCTATATTTCACCACACACACGGCGAGCGTGTTCTTGCCCGGCCGCACATAGGGCGTCACATCATACTCTGCAGGTTCCTGTCCACCCTCATTGTATCCCACCTGCCGTCCGTTGATCCATACGAACGAAGCGCTTTGAGTCTTCTCCATCCGCAGGAAAATCTGCTGTCCTTGCCAGGACGAGGGAATGGAGAACGTTTTCCGGTAGGCTCCTGTGGGGTTGTATTCCCGTGGCACATGGGGAGGATTGGCCTTGAAGGGAGCAGCCACGTTGCGGAACAGCGGGTCGCCGTAGCCCTCCATCTCCCAGTTGCTCGGCACATGGATGGTGCGCCACTTGCCATCCTTGAAGTTTGCCGCAAAGAAGTTTTGCGGCACCTCCTCGGGAGTGTTGGCAAAGAAGAACCGCCAGTCGCCATTGAGCGACAGATGGTTTTCGGCCAGGTAGTAGGCGTGCCCCTCCTCCTGGTTCTCCTCGAAGACCGAGGTGTTCTCGATGTAGTCATAAATATGCTCCAGATACTGGGCGTTCGCCTGTAGCGAGCATGCTACAAGGAGGCAGAAAGATAGTGTTTTGATATTCACGGTGATGTATTGACAGTGGTTAAAGTATAGGTTCTCAATTGCAAAGTTATTCAAAATATGGCAAGATTGGAAGGATATTGGGATATTTTTTAAGATAGGGGCGACTGACGTCGCCCCCACGGTGGCTTTTTTATGCCCGCTCAAACCTCAAACCTCGTGCAAACTGAACCGAGTAAGCAGTGAGTGCAGTGTGAACTTGTTCAAACACTGCCGAGTCGCGTTCGAGGTCGACAAAAGTCAAAGCAATAGAGCTTGCTCTAATTGCCGAGGCGCCGCCGATGTTCATCATGCGAGGCATGATAAACCTCAAATCTTACTTGAAGAAAAGTGATTTTAAACGTTTTTCACTCATTCTTTCCTTAAGTCTCTGAAAAATGTTGTAACTTTGCACCTCTAAAGGGTTACGCTACCCTGACGACCAAGACGCCCTTATGCCAAAAGGAAACATTCGACGTAAAGCAGAAAAAGAAACGAAGAGAAGAAACGAAAGGAAACGAAGAAGAAATGGAGAAAGAGCATAACAACACTTTCCAGATGATAGCCGACTACGAAGGCGATATCCGCCATCTTTTCGAGATGGCTCCCCAAGGCGAGGTGCCCATCCTCGCCACCCGCAACATGGTATTGTTTCCGGGCGTGATAGCCCCCATCCTGGTGGGCCGTCCGGCAAGTTTCCGTCTTGTGAGGAAATACCAGGAAGACTCAGATGCCATCATCGGCATATTCTGCCAGAAAGACCCATCGATGGACACCCCCTCGGGCAACGACCTTTACGAATACGGTGTCTACGCTAAGATCATCCGCGTGCTCGAGATGCCCGGTCCGTCGAACAACATCACGGCCATCGTGCAAGGTCTTGGCAAGTGCCGTCTGAAGTCGGTCACGAAATACCGTCCTTACATGGTTGGCGAGACGGAGGGCGTGCTCGAGCAGTTGCCCACCGACGACGACCGTGAGTTCAATGCCGCCGTCGAGGACCTGAAGATGATGGCCATCGACTACATCAAGAAGAACGACGACATTCCCGACGAGTCGCAGTTTGCGCTCACCAACATCACCAACAGCGTGGTGCTGGTGAACTTCATATGCTCGAACCTTCCACTCGGCATTCCCGACAAGATGGAGCTGCTGAGGAGCGGTTCGACGAAAGACCGTGTGTTCAGCCTGCTGAAGGTGCTCCACAAGGAGACCCAGCTGTTGGAGCTGAAGCAGAACATCCGCACGCGCACCCGCGAGGACATCGACGAGCAGCAGCGTGAGTACTTCCTCCAGCAGCAGATCAAGAACATCAAGGAAGAGTTGGGCAATGGCGAGGGCTCGCCCGAGCGCATGGAGCTGATGCGCCAGGCCCGCACGAAGAAATGGACTGAAGAGGTGGAGAAGGTGTTCTTCAAGGAGCTCGACAAGCTCGACACGCTCAACCCGCAGAGTCCCGACTACAGCATCCAGATGAACTATCTGCAGACGATGGTGAACCTGCCCTGGGGCGAGTATACCGTCGACGACATGAACCTGAAGCGCGCCCAGCGTATCCTGAACCACGACCACTACGGCATGGAGAAGGTGAAGGAGCGCATACTGGAGCACATCGCCGTGCTGTCGCTCCGTGGCGACCTGAAGTCGCCCATCATCTGCCTCTACGGTCCTCCGGGCGTGGGCAAGACCAGTCTGGGCAAGAGCATTGCCTCTGCCATGAAGCGCAAGTATGTGCGCATCTCGCTTGGTGGTCTGCACGACGAGTCGGAGATCCGTGGTCACCGCCGCACCTACGTGGGCGCCATGCCAGGCCGCATCATCAAGAGCATCCAGAAGGCCGGCTCGTCGAATCCCGTGTTCATTCTCGACGAGATTGACAAGGTGACGCAGCACACCATCAACGGCGACCCCGCCTCGGCCCTGCTCGAGGTGCTCGACCCCGAGCAGAACAACGCGTTCCACGACAACTACCTCGACATCGACTACGACCTGTCGAAGGTGCTGTTCATCGCCACCGCCAACGACCTGAACACTATCCCCCGTCCGCTGCTCGACCGCATGGAGATCATCGAGGTGAGCGGCTACATCACCGAGGAGAAGATCGAGATAGCCAAGCGCCACCTGGTGCCCCGCGAGCTCGACGCCACCGGTTTGTCGACTCTCGACGAGAAGCCCCAGTTCAACAAGCTTGCCATCGAGAAGGTGATCGAGCAATACACCCGTGAGAGCGGCGTGCGCCAGTTGGAGAAGCAGATCAACAAGGCCTTCCGCAAGATGGCCTTCATCAAGGCCATCGACGGCGAGTTGCCCTACACCAAGATTACCCCCGACAAGCTGAACGACCTGCTTGGCCGTCCGCCATTCTACCGCGACATCTACCAGGGCAACGACTATGCCGGCGTGGTGACCGGTCTGGCCTGGACGAGCGTAGGCGGCGAGATCCTGTTTATCGAGACCTCGCTGAGCAAGGGCAAGGGCTCGAAGCTCACCCTCACCGGCAATTTGGGCGACGTGATGAAGGAGTCGGCCGTGATTGCCCTGGAGTATGTGAAGGCCCATATCGACAGTCTGGGTGTGGACTACCGCATCTTCGACCAATGGAACATCCACATCCACGTGCCAGAGGGAGCCACCCCCAAAGACGGTCCTTCGGCCGGCATCACCATCGCCACCTCCATTGCCTCGGCGCTCACCCAGCGCAAGGTGCGCCGCAATACCGCCATGACCGGCGAGATCACCCTCCGCGGCAAGGTGCTGCCCGTGGGCGGCATCAAGGAGAAGATACTTGCCGCCAAGCGCGCCGGCATCACCGACATCGTGATGTGTCGCGACAACAAGAAAGACATCGACGAGATACCCGCCATCTATCTGAAGGGCGTGGATTTCCACTATGTGGAGAACGTGCAGGACGTGTGGGACTTCGCCCTCACCGACGAGATGGTGTCGCACCCCGTGGAACTGAGTGTGGAACCTGAAAGCAGCGCCGCCCAATGACGTTCGACCTCGAAAAGACCCTCTCGGGCACCGATGCCCGTGCCGGTGTGCTCCACACCGACCATGGCGACATCCCCACCCCCATCTTCATGCCCGTGGGCACCTGCGGCAGCGTGAAGGGCGTGCACTTCAGCGAGTTGCGCGAGGACGTAGGCGCCCGCATCATCCTGGGCAACACCTACCACCTGTATCTGCGCCCCGGCCTTGAGGTGCTGCGCGCCGCTGGCGGCCTTCACCGCTTCAACACATGGGACCGTCCTATCCTCACCGACTCGGGCGGCTTCCAGGTGTTCTCGCTCACCGGCATCCGCAAGTTGCGTGAGGAGGGTTGCGAGTTCCGCTCCCACATCGACGGTTCGAAACACGTGTTCACCCCAGAGAACGTGATCGACACGCAGCGCGTGATCGGCGCCGACATCATGATGGCCTTCGACGAGTGCCCTCCCGGCGACAGCGACTACGCCTATGCCAAGCGCAGCCTGGGCCTCACCCACCGCTGGCTCGACCGCTGCGTGCGCCGCATGAGCGAGACCGAGCCCCTCTACGGTCACAGCCAGAGTCTCTTCCCCATCGTGCAGGGCTGCACCTACAAGGACCTGCGCACCGAGTCGGCGAAATATGTGTCCGACAAAGGAGCCGACGGCTATGCCATTGGCGGCCTGGCCGTTGGCGAGCCCACCGAGGTGATGTATGAGATGATAGAAGTGGTGAACGGCATCCTACCCACCGACCGCCCCCGCTACCTGATGGGTGTCGGCACGCCCCAGAACATCCTTGAAGCCATCGACCGTGGCGTCGACATGTTCGACTGCGTGATGCCCACCCGCAACGGCCGCAACGCCATGCTCTTCACTTACGAGGGCACGATGAACATGCGC
>ONSV01000141.1 GCA_900320585.1 uncultured Prevotellaceae bacterium
GATGGCCTCTGGTGACAATTTGACACTTTGAAGTAAAAGTATATTACAAAATTAAAATGTTAAAAATTTATTGGGACAGCTGTGCAGCATGCTGCGTCCCTACAATAGTACGCACCACCCATTCTTCATAAGAGAATTCCATTTTTACACACCCTCCTCAAACATCATGCGAAGCATGATAAACCTCAAACCTCGTGCAAGCCGAGAGCAATAGAGCTTGCTCTAATTGCCGAGCCGCCGCCGATGTTCATCATGCAAAGCATGATAAACCTCAAACATCGTGCAAGTTGAGAGCAATAGAGCTTGCTCTAATTGCCGAGCCGCCGCCGATGTTCATCATGCAGAGCATGATAAACCTCAAACCCCACTCTCATCCCTTTCTCCGCACACACCGTGCACACGAATCGGGGGTATGAGCGGGTATGGAAATCATAGGCCGGCAGATGGTGCCCGGGGGCATCGAGCAAATGGTGCAGGTCGGTGGAGATGCCCTCGCCCGTGAATTTCAATAGGCTTTCCTTCATGGTCCAAAAACGCATGAAGGCTTGCGCTGGATTGGGCGAACAGGCTATCTGGCGCTGCTCCGCTTCGTTCATGGTGGCCCGCACCAGTTCGTCATCATATTGGTCGAGGCTCTCCACGTCGATGCCCACAGGCCTGTCGCCGATGACGCAGGCTACGGCCTCGCGGCAGTGGCTCAGGTTGAACTGGATGTCCTCATGCCCCACAATCACGGGCTTGCCGTGGGCGCCATACTCGAAAAGGGGTGGCTCGCTGATGCCATATTCCACCTTGAGGGCATGTCGCAACAGCTTGTAGGCGACCAGCGACAGGCGCTGGTCGGCCTCACGACGATAGCGCAGGGCATACGCCTGTCGCTGACTGCTCGCGGTGGCGAACAGAGCCTGCAGGTCGTAGCGCTCTGGCTGGTCGTCGATGTATACCATTGTTGGATGATCTTGAATGGTTGAACGTCACTGTATCACTTCCTCGCCACCACCTTCTCGGGCAACACGAACTTCACTTTCGTGGCGCGGTGCAGGACGAAGATGACGATACCCTCGATGATGTAGGCGATGAGGTAACTATACCATAGGTAGTCGGGACACCATCTCGATACCATCCACAGCACGGGGATGACCGTGAGCGAGAGGGCAAACGAGATGAACAGGGCCATCTGGTGGTGTTGGTAGAGCTTGTACACGATCATCAGCACGTAGATATAGCAGAAGGGAATGAAGCTCAGCGCGAAGATGCGCAGGGCGTGGCATCCCTCGTTGATGAACGAGGCCTCGTCGGCACCAAACAGGCGCACGATGCCACTGGGCCATACCCATACCAGCACGCATGTCACTGCCATGGCCACCGTGATGAAGCGGAAGGCCTTGCGCAGCACCGTGCGGAAGCCTTCGGCATCGCCCTTGCCCACCTGTATGGCACCCAGCGACTGCAGGGTCTGGCAGGTGCCCGACAAGAACAGGTTGTACACCTGCAGAAGGTTCATGCACACGGCAAAGGCGAAGATGCCCGTACGCCCAAGCGTGGAGAGCACGATGGTGTTGGCCGAGAGCAACAGCAGCGTGAGGCTGATGGAGGCGATGGCAAGCGGCGCTCCCTGCGAGATGATGCGTTGCCACGATGATACCAGTCCGTTGAGGCCGAAATCAAGCGTGAGGGGCGACGTGCTCTTCCTCCAGTGGCTCAGCAGGATGGCGATGCCTATCAGATGGCCCACGATGGTGGCGGCCGACGAACCGGCTATGCCCCAGCCAAACCATTGGATGAAGATGATGTCGAGAAACAGGTTGCAGGCATTGTCGACAATCACGGCCAGCGACACGAGTTTCGGACTGCCGTCCACGCCCACCATCGTCGACAGGCCCCACATCAGGATGAAGGCGGGGTTGCCCAACAGCAGGATCTGCATGTAGTCGCGGGCCAATGGCTGTATCTGCTCGTTGCTGCAGAGCAGCCGTGATGTGGCCTCGGGGAAGAGTATTCCGCCGAAGACCGTCAGCACGAGGCCCAGTCCCACACTCAGCGTGAGGGCGCGGGTGAACAGCAGCTTCGCCTCAGCCGTGTTGCCACGCCCAAGGGCGTAGCCCACCAGCATTCCCGCACCTGCGTTGATGAGCAGGTGCAGGGTGAAGATGAACTGGTTGATGGGCTTCGAGAGGTTGATGGCGCTCACGCCGTCCTCGCTGATGAGGTTGCCCACGATGATGCCGTCCACCACATTGCCCAGACAGCCCGAGAGCGCTACGAGTATGTACGCCCAGAGGAAGTTGTAGAACTGCTTGTTGATGTCGTTGCTCGGTTGCATGGTCTGTCCTCCTATTCAAAGAATCCAAAGCCACCAATAGCGGCGAGCATGCGCTCCACGTAGTCCCATGAGGTGGGCGACCAGGCGAAGCCAAGGCGGTAGAGCACCTGTGTGGTGTAGTCGTTGTCGCGTTCCACGTCGGTGGTCTTCTGGCCATGGGCCATGTCCTGGTAGGCGAGAAGCGACGACATCTGCTTGGCTTTCTGTGGGTCGTCCTTGGCACGCTCCATGGCCTCGGCAAAGTCTTCCTGCTCCACGAAGCGGATTCCATCGCCTACGGTGCTCAGGCCGGTGAGCACGTCGCCAAGGAACTGGTTGTGGATGTTATAGGGATGGAACACGGTGCAGGCCTTCGGCGTCGACGAGAGCAGCACGATGGCATGGGCTACCTCGTTGATGGGCGAGAACTCCACACGCTTGTTGCGCATGCTGTAGGGACAGCAGCCAAGCATGTTGTAGACCCTGATGCGGCCCATGAACGAGTTGGTGGAGAAGTTGGCCTGGAACTCTCCGTCGGTGGAACGGGCGGCCAGGTTGCCCACGCGCATGATCTTCGCGCTCAGTCCGTGAAGGGCCACGTGCAGGGCCACGGCGTCGAGTATCACACGCTCGGCCATGAACTTCGAGTAGATGTACTGGTTGCCCAGATACTGGCCCATGTAGAAGCGCTGCTCGGTGAACACTTCGTCCTTCACCTCGCCGGCCCAGAGACCACGGGTGCTGGCGGTCGAGATGTGCACGAGGCGGGCTCCGGTCTGCACGCAGAACTCCACGCAACGGCGGGCACCACCAATGTTCACGTCCTCAATCTCGGTGCCTTTGCTGAAGTGCTTCACCACGGCGGCGCAGTTGAAGACGGTGTCAATCTGCACGGGGGCGTCGCTGTCGGCAGCGGCTCCTTGCACCAGACCGACGAGGTCGTCGGTCACGTCGCCTAAGATCACGTGCAGGCGCTCTCCAAACAGGTCTTTGTACGACTGCGAGAAATAGTAGTAGAGGAGCGTGCGGAGACGGCTCTCGGCCTTGGCTTGGCTCTTGCCTCTCACCAGACAGTAGATATGGGGCGCATCCGAGGCGATGAGGTCGTTCAGGATGTGGATGCCCAGATAGCCGGTGGCACCGGTGAGGAGCACGTTGCCCAATGCCTGGCGCTCGCCCTGGCGGAAGTTGTTGAGGGTGTTGCGCTGCAGCAGGTTGTTGATGGCGGTGTAGTCGAACGAGCTCACCTCGTCGGTCGACTCGGTCTCGGTCTCGCCAGTGATGAGGCGTGCCAGTTGACGTGGTGTGGGGTTGGCGAAGACGTCGCCGTAGGCCACATGCATGCCGGCCTTGTCGGCCTCGATGATCACGCGGGTCACCACAAGCGAGGTGCCGCCCAGCTCGAAGAAGTTGTCGGTTGCGCCAACCTTGTCCATCTGCAGGATGCCTTCGAAGATGTCGCAGAACGTGCGCTCGGTGTCGTTGACGGGGGCCACATAGGCCGAGGTAACGGCGAGCTGGGGCTCGGGAAGGGCCTTCACGTCGGTCTTGCCGTTGGGGGTCATCGGCATCTCTGCCAACTGCAGGTAGGCGGTGGGTACCATATACTGGGTCAGGCTCTTCGAAATCTCGGCCTTCAGGTCCTCGGGCTTGATCTCGCGGTCGGCGGTGTAGTAGGCGCAGAGGTGCTCCTTGTCGTTCAGCTTGCGTATCAGGATCACCACTTTCTTCATGCCTGCCACCTTCAGTATCACGTTCTCTATCTCGCCCAGCTCGATGCGCAGGCCGCGCAACTTGATCTGGTGGTCGGTGCGGCCAAGAATCACCACGTCGCCGTCGGTGAGCCATTTGGCATAGTCGCCCGACTTGTAGATGCGCTCGGTGGTGCCTTCGAGGACAGAGGTGTAGTCGATGAAGCGCTCGCGGGTCATCTCGTCGAGGTTGTTGTAGCCACGGGCCACGCCACGGCCACCGATGTAGAGCTCGCCCACCACGCCAACGGGCAACTCGTTGCCGTCGGCATCGACGATATACTCCTTCACGTTGAGCTGGGGCTTGCCCACGGTCACCAACTTGGCATCGGTCAGCTCCTTGTTGTTCGAGGCCACGGTGATCTCGGTCGGACCGTAGCAGTTGAAGATGCGGGCACGAGTGGTATCACGCATCTGCTTGAGCAACTGGTCGGAGAACTTCTCGCCACCGGCGCGGCAGATGTCCACATGGCTGATGGCCTCGCGGAAGTCGTCGCTGGTGAGCCAGGTCTGCCATCTCGATGGGGTACCCGACACCATGTTGATCTTCTCGTCGTTGATGAGACGGGCCAGGTCGAGGGGGTTGTTGGCCTGCTCCTCGGTGGCCACGATGAGGGTCTTGCCGTTGTAGTAGGCCATGCCGATGTCCTGAAGGGCGGCGTCGAACGAGATGGTGGTCACGCTCAGTATGCGGCGGGCATCGGTGAGCACGCCATGGGCAAACACGTTGGCGGGATGACCGTAGAGGTAGTTGCAGATGCCCTCATGGCGGAGCATCACACCCTTCGGACGGCCGGTCGAACCGCTGGTGTAGATCAGGTAGGCCAGGTCGTCGGAGGTGATGTCGAGTGGCAGGGCACTTGTCGGGGCATCACTGCCCACCAGCTCTTCCACGTCGATGGCCTTTCCGGCAGCCAGGCTGTCGATATGGTCGGCGGTGGTGATGATGTAGCGGGCCTCGCTGTCTTCCAATATCAGCTTCACGCGGTCGGCGGGATAATCGGGGTCGCAGGGGATGTAGGCGGCTCCGGCCTTCAGCACACCGAAGAGCGAGAGTATCAGGCGGCTGGTGCGGGGCAGCAGCAGGGCCACACGGTCGCGCTCGCATACGCCGCGCTGGCGCAGGGCATGGGCAATGCGGTTGGTCATCTCGTCCATCTCCTTGTAGGTATACTTGCCGTCGATGGCCACCAGTGCCTCATGCTCGGGCTGAGTCTGGGCAAAGTGGGCGATGCACTCGTGCATCAGCTTGAAGGGGGCGTCGCCAGTGGCAGTCTGACGCAGATGGCCGAGGGCCTCTTCCTGTGTCGGACCCACAATCGAGAGCTTGCGCACGGGCGATGCCGGCTGCTCCATCATCCTGCTCACCACGGCCACGATGCTCTCGGCAAGGGCGGCACCCAGGCGGGCGGAGTAGAGCGAGTCGTCGTACTGCACCACCACGCCACGCGATTCTATCTTGATGTTGATCTTGAATTTCGGCACGTTCAGCTCGAGCAGCTCCTGACCGATGGCCTTGCCGCCAACCTGGTACTCGGAGAGCACGCCCACCTGGTAGGCGTAGGCGATGGCCGGACGGAAACCGTAGTCGGAGGCGATGCGTGCAAACGGATAGTCTTCGTGGCGCAGGGTCTGGTCGAAGGTCTCGCTGGTCGACTTCAGGAATTCGGCCACGCTCACGTCGGCGATGTTGAGGCCGAGGGCCAGGGTGTTGACAAACATACCCACGGTGTCGGCGATGCGCAGGTTGCTGCGGCCGCTGCTCACGGTGCAGAGATACACCTCGCGGTTGTTGGTGTAGCGCGACACCACATAGGCGGTGGCGGCGAGGAACAGGTGGGCGGGAGTAATCTCCTGCTGGCGGCAGAAGGTGGTCACGCGACTGAAGTCGGGCTGGCATACTGCCTCGCCTACAAAACCCTCGGGCGAACCGTCGTCGCTGGCGGTCTTCTGGAGGTCGGCGGGTATCTCGCTGGCTCCCTCGCAGGTCTGCAGCTTCTCGGCGAAGAACTGCTGGGCCTTGGCGAATTCCTCGCTCTCCTCGGCGGCTTGCTGGTCGGTCACGAAGTCAAGGTAGGTGTAGCCTTCCTTCTCAATGGCCTGGCCTTCGAGCAGCGAGCACATCTGGCGGATGAACAGGTCGGCCGAACCGCCGTCGAACACCAGGTGGTGGATGTCCATCAGCAGGTGCACACCGCTCTCGGTCTGCACAATCTCAAAGCGGTAAAGTGGGGCTTTCTGCAGGTTGAATGGCTGCACGAACTCGTTCTTGTAGCTGGCGAGCTGCTCGTCGGTCATCGTGCTGATGATGCCGCCACGGCCTTCCTCGAACGAGAGCGATACGCTGTCGTCGGTGGTCTGCACGATGGTGTCGCCCTCGGTGGTGAAGTGCACGCTCAGTTCGGGATGGCTGGCCACCACCTGCTCCACGGCCTTGGCCAACTGCTGCACGTCGGTGCCCATGGGGAACGTGAGCAGGTAGGGGATGTTGTAGAGGGTAGAGGTGGGGTTGCGCAGACAGTCGAAATAGACGCCTGTCTGGGCGTACGACAGGGGTACGCTGGTCTTTGCCGGTGTCTCCTTGCCGCTCTCTTTCTCCGTGGCTTTCTTGTCGGCCTCGCCAGAGAGCATCTTCTTCAGGATCTCGTTCTCGATGCCTTGCAGGGTGGCGGTCTTCACCAGGGTCTTCGCGTCGAGTATCACGTCGTAGCGCTTGCTCACCTGCACGGCCAGCTTGATGGCCGAGATCGAGGTGAGGCCGGCATAGCCCAGGAGGGTGGTCACGCCAAACTCCTTGTTGCCCACGATACCCGAAATCAGTTCGTGGAGCTCGCTCTCGAGGATGTTCATCGGCACGTTGCTCTCTTCCACGGCAGCTGCCTTCTTCTCGGGCTTGGGCAGGGCACGCTTGTTCACTTTCTGATTCTGGTTCAGGGGGATGCTGTCAATCTGCATCGTCACGGCAGGAACCATGTAGGGGGGCTTCTCGTCGAGGATGAACTGGTTGAGGGCCTCGATGTCTACCGTCTCGTCGCTCACGATGTAGGCGGCGATGAACTTGCCACCGTTTTCCTCGTCGAAGGCCTGCACAGTGGCGTCCTTGATGCCGGGGAACTCGCGGATGATCGACTCCACCTCTTTCAGCTCGATGCGGAAGCCGCGGATCTTCACCTGTCCGTCGCGACGGCCCACAAACTGGATGTTGCCGTTGGGCAGGTAGCGCACGATGTCGCCTGTGCGGTATACGCGGGCATACTTCTCGTCGTCGTCCGACGAGAGGAATGGGTTGGCGATATACACCTCGGCGGTCTTCTCGGGACGGTTCAGGTAGCCGTGGCTCACCTGCGGACCGGCCACCCACAGCTCGCCGGCGGCTCCGATGGGCAGACGGTGGCCTTGTGGGTCGACGATGTAGAGGCGAATATTGTCGATGGCCTTGCCGATGGGGATGTCTTTCATCTTCTTCTCCACACAATAGGAGGTAATCAGGACAGTGCTCTCCGTGGGGCCGTATACATTGTAGAGGGGGTAGCCTTTGGGGGGCACAAGCGAGGCGAGCTTCTCACCACCTGTCGAGAGGTAGTGGAGCGATCGGTTCTCGATGCCCGTGGCAAACTGGTAGCCCACCTGGGTGGTCATGAACGAGTGGGTGATGGCGTTCTGCTCGAAATAGTCGTTCAGGGCGATGAGGTCGAGGCGTATCTCCTCGGCTACGATGTGCACCGAGGCACCACAGGTGAGGGCAGGATACATGTCCATCATATTGGCGTCGAAGCCATAGCTGGCATAGGCGGCCACGCGGTGCTCGGGGCGCAGCGCATAGAAGCGCTGATACCAGTGGCAGAATGCCACAAGGTTGCCGTGGGTGAGCTGGCATCCCTTGGGAATGCCGGTAGAGCCAGAGGTGTAGAGCAGGATGAACAGGCTCTTGGGAGTGGGAGTGGCGCAGTGGAAGTCGGCGCTTGTCTCCAACTGGTCGATGAGGTTGAGGTCGACCACGGGGATGCCTTTCTCTTGCAGCACGTCGAGACCGTCGAGCCAGCCTTCCTTGCCCTCATTGGCGTCGAGGGTTGGCGGGGCCAGGCTGATGAGCACGCGGGTGTTGGCGTCTTGCATCATGAAGTTGAGACGCTCTTTGGGATAGGTGGGGTCGAGGGGCTGGTAGGCACAGCCGGCCTTCAGGATACCGAGCGAGGCGATGGCCATCCACTCGCAGCGGGGGATGAGCACCGACACCACGTCGCCCTCACCCAGTCCTTTGGCCTGCAGGTGCGAGGCGATGCGGTCGCTCAGGGCGTCAACCTCGGCATAGGTGTAGCTCTTGTTCTTGTAGACCACAGCCACGTTGTCGGGGGTGGCCTTCACCTGGCGCTGGAAGAGCGACACGATGGTCTGGGTGGCGTCGTAGTCCACGTCGGTCTGGTTGAACAGGTCGAGCGCCGACACCTGCGAGGGGGTGGCGATTTGGATGTCGCAGAGGCGCTCGCAGCTGAGCATCCCCTCGATCACGGCCTCATAACTCTCCAGATACTGGGCGATGAGGGCCTCGGAGTATTCGTTCGAGTGATACTCGGCCTTCACCTGGTAGTGGCCGTCGCGGACGAAGGTCTTCAGGTAGAGCGGGGCGTCGAGAGTGCTGTTGCCAATGCGCTCGGTTTGCATGGGATAGCCACACAGCTCATCATCGGAGAAGAGCATGCCATGCCATGCGAACATGCTGTTGCTCTGCGGGCGCAGGTCTTCCATCAGGTCGCTGAACGAGTAGACGGCGTGCTCGCGGCAACCGCTCATCTGCTCCTGGCTGGATTTCAGGAATTCGGCCACGGTGGTGCCCTCGGTGTATTTCATGTATACGGGCAGGGTCTTCACCAACATGCCTACCGTGCGGCCCATCCGCTTGTCGTCGCGGCCATTGTAGACGGTGGTGAAGAGCGACTCCTGCTCGTTGTTGAACTTGGCCAGCAGGAAGGAGTAGGCGGCGGTGAACAGCGTGCTCCTGAAGATGCCGTGCTCCTTGCAGAATGCATCCACGCGTGCGGGGTCGGTAGCGAGGGTATGGAGCAGGCTGCCCTCTGTGACGGTGGTCTCCTCAAGGTCGGGAATCAGTGGTGTGAACACGTCACCACAGTCGAAGTGGCTGGCATACCATTGCTTCGACTCCTCGAAGAAGGGCGACTCACGCTGGGCTTGCTCGTTCTTCGATACCTCGGCTTGCGAGATCTCCTCTTTCTCGGGGGTGATGCCACGGTAGGCCTTGTCGATGTCGCTGAGCATCAGCTGCATCGATGTGCCATCGACGATGATGTGGTGGTAGTCGATGAAAAGGTAGAGGTGCTCGGGTGAGCGCAGCAACCGCATGCGGAACAAGGGGCCTCCCATCAGCTCGAAGGGTTGCACCAGGT
>ONSV01000011.1 GCA_900320585.1 uncultured Prevotellaceae bacterium
GCCGTCAACAGACGGTTACAAACCGCGGGCCTTGTAGATTTTCTCCTTCGCGGCATTGATTTCCTGGAACTTCTTCTCGGCGGCCTTGCGGACGTCTTCGCCAAGGGCCGACACACGGTCGGGATGGTGCTCAAGGGCCAACTTGCGGTAGGCTTTCTTCACCTCGTCGTCGGTGGCCGTGGGTGGCACACCCAACACCTTGTAGGCTTCCTCCAAAGTGCCTTCAGAACTGCTGCCACGGTTCAGGTTGAGCATCATGTCGACGTCGCTGCGGCTCATGCCCAGATATTGGGCTATCTCATAGAGTGCGTTGAGTTCCGACTGGGGCACACTGCCGTCGGCCTTGGCCAGGTCGACAAGGAAGTTCAGCAACTGCAGACGCTCGCTGTAGTTCAGCGATACGGCTATCTGCTGGCACACCTCGCGGATGCGTTGCTGGTAGACGTAACGTGTCGTCTTCTTCTGCTCCTCAAGCAAGCGGAGGATGATGTCGTTGCCTTGCTGAACGGCCGATTCCCCAAAGTTCACCCTGAGGAATTGCCTCACATACTCCATCTCCGAATGCATCACCTTGCCGTCGGCACGGATGATGTAGGAGGCCAATACCAACATGGAGAACAGAAAACTGTTGCGGCGCCCCGTGTCGTAACGGCTGCTGCTATATCCGCTCGACTGACTTCCATCCGATTCCTGATAATAGGTGCCACCATCGTCGGAGTCGAAGATGCCGTCAATCAGACTGCCGATGAAATATCCGAGGAAGATACCGAGTGGGGGAGCGACCATGAAGCCAAGGGCTCCGCCTATCCATTTGAATATACCCATGTCTTAGTATAGGTTAATGATTGATATGTTAAATATTTTCGTATCTTGGAATCTCTTCCAAAAATAAATATTTTTGATTCTCATAATCCATCTGGCAGCAAAAGTGCTGCATTCCATTGCTCACCACAAGATAGTCGACATGCAGCAATAGGTTGTATGCGGAGATCTGGTCGAACACCTTCTGCGTGAGCGTGATGTGGGGGGCCTTGTACTCCACAATCATGCGGGGCTCTGCTTGCCTGCCGTAGACAATCGTGTCGCAACGGAGATGCTTCTGCCCGATCTGCAACTCCACCTCGTTGGCAAGTAGCGACGATGGGTAGCCAAGACAAGTGGTCAGGTAATTGACAAAATGCTGGCGAACCCACTCCTCTGGGGTGAGCGACACGTATTTGCGGCGGAGAGAGTCGAAAATCATACGCTTACCTCCATGGTCCGCAATTTTTATGCCAAAAGGGGGAAGGTTTAATCGAATCATTTTAGTAACTTTGCAACGAAACGGACTTGTCCGATGCAAAGATAATAAAAACATGCGCATTCCGGGGATGATTCCACGTTTTTTGCGCTATAAATGAAACGTCATTCTCCAACATGGCTGGGAAAATCTCATACGAGGCACTGGTCAGTGACCTCAAACAACGAAAGTACATGCCCCTGTACTTGCTCATGGGCGAGGAACCTTATTATATTGATAAGGTGACGCAGGTCATTGAGGAAACTGTGCTCACACCCGAAGAGAGGGACTTCAACCAGACCGTGCTCTATGGGCTTGACGCCAACGCCGCGCAAATCGCCGATATGGCAAAACGGTTCCCCATGATGGCGCCTTACCAGGTGATCATCGTGAAGGAGGCGCAAAACCTGAAAGGATGGGACCGGCTCACTCATTATTTTGAGCATCCATCACCCACCACCATTCTGGTGTTCTGCTACAAGAACGGAAAGCTCGACGCAAGGAAGAACTATACAAAGGAACTGTCGAGTAGGGGCGCCGTGTTCAATAGCGAGAAGAAACGCGACTACGAGATCCCGGTCTTCATCGAGAAATATCTCAAGGAGAAAAACGTGTCGATTGACGCCAAGGCTAAGCAAATGGTGGCCGACGCCGTGGGAAACGATCTCTCACGTCTGGCCTCGGAACTCGACAAGACTCTCATCTCTATCGGCGACAGTAGGGTGGTGACTCCCGAAATCGTGGAGAGCAAGATAGGCATCAGCAAAGACTACAATTTCTTCGAGCTGCGCGACGCACTCGTCAGGAGGGATGTGCTCAAGGCAAACAGGATAGTAAAATATATTGACAGCAACCCCAAGACCACCTCTCTCTATGCTTTCTTGCCCGGACTGTTCACTTTCTTCCAGAACCTCATGATCGCTCATTATACGGATCACAGCGAGAAGGGAATAGCAGCAGCGCTCAACTTCAAATCCACATATCCGGCAAGAGATTATGTCACCGCCCTGAATTCCTTCGGTGGAATGAAGACAATGCAGATCATTCACCAGATCAGAATAACTG
Source organism: uncultured Prevotellaceae bacterium (assembly GCA_900320585.1). Lineage (GTDB taxonomy): Bacteria > Bacteroidota > Bacteroidia > Bacteroidales > Bacteroidaceae > Prevotella. The sequence continues at coordinate 2,345 of ONSV01000011.1, forward strand.
ATGCAAAGAGTAAGGGAATAAATAACCCGAATACCACCCCTGGAGACCTCCTGAAAGAGCTCGTTTATTTCATTTTGCACTGAAATAACGACGAAAAATACCCTTTTCCTTGTCTGGTTTGCCCCATTCCCATGGGGTTTTTTTATGGCCTAAAACACAAGGGAACAACAAATTCCACCATTTTGTGGCCCTCAAAACTTCGATTTTTCTTGGTTTTCCTGACTGTCGCCAACAAAAATCGAAAAACGACGAAAAATCGGCTTTTTCAGCCCTGGCAAACCATTTGTTTGCAATTTTTAACGTTTTAAAAATCAAATTCAAAATTTAAAAATCAACAAAATAAAACCGAATTTGTGAAATTCAATACAACAAATTCAAATTTACAAATTCAAATTCAAATCAATTTTAAAATGTAAAATATTAGGTTTAAATATTCGAATGAATAATTATGCATGCTGTATATTTATATGTAATACATTGATAATCAACCATATATATACATTTATTCTACTATTTTAAACTTCAAAACCGCTTCTACCCGCCCATTTTGGTGAAAATATCTTAAATTGCGCAATTTCAGTAGTTATAAGAGGTTTAAACCCAATATTTTGCAATTTTCCATTCAACTTTTTCCTTGTAAAGGAATTATGCAGCCAATAGGGATTTTACATTTCTGTATTCATATTCGAATTTTAAAATGTTGATTATTCGAATTTTAAAATTTATTTTTGTTGATTTGCATATTTTAAATTTTTCTTCATTTTGCTTGCATTTTTCAAAATAATCGTTTACCTTTGTAAAATCATAGTGAAATGGGCCTAAAAGGGGCTCTTACCTTGTATCTTCTTCTTATGAAAGATAGAATAAAACAAATCATGGAGTCACAGCACATGACCCAGCAGGCCTTCTCGCAGTTCACCGGGATTTCATCCTCGGTGTTAAGTGGTATCTTTACCGGGCGCACCAAGCCGACACTCAATCAGGTGGAGGCTATACGTCGTAAAATTCCGAATATTGATCTCGACTGGCTGCTAACAGGCGTGGGAACCATGTATAAAACTGATGCTCAATCCCATAATTCACCTGCCGACAGCTCATCTCCTACCCTATTGGGGGAGGTCGACTCAAAGAACGACAGTCAAGGGAGTGCAAAGCGCGCCATAGGCGCCTCAATCAAGGGAATCAATCTGAACAATGATGTAGCAGATAAGAAAAACTTTGACATATCGAAGAGAAAGATCACCGAGATCAGAGTTTTCTATGACGACAACACCTACGAGGCGTTTGTGCCGAAGAACAGTTAGACAGTACACATATTCTATTAATATACATTTCCAATCAATCAATTATTTTTATTGGGCGTAGGCTTTGTGATATAGCCTCTTACGTCGATGTTTTCAAAAATGGATAACATTTCTTCGGATTACGGGCATCACGTGAACGTGAGTGCCCGTATTTTTTGTGCCACCTTTTTTGCTACTTCCGGCAGATAAGTCGGATTTTTTATATAAATTTGTGGCATGATGAAAAAGTATCTGTTAGATTTAAAGGTGGTGTCGGTGGAGCACCTGGGTGACCGCTACCTGCTCATCAGGCTCACCAGCGACACTAAACTCCCGGAGATGCTGCCGGGACAGTTTGCCGAACTGCGTATTGATGGGTCGCCGGCCACATTCTTGCGCAGGCCCATATCCATCCATTATGTGGATGACGAACTCAATGAGGTGTGGTTTCTTGTCGCTATTGTCGGAGAGGGGACTCGCCGCTTGCAATGCCTGCGAAGAGGCGATTTTCTCAACTGCATCATACCCCTGGGCAATGGTTTCACCATGCTTTCCTCTCCTCAAGGGCATTACTTGCTCATAGGGGGTGGGGTAGGTGTGGCCCCTCTGCTCTTCCTGGGAGAGCGGTTGCGCCAACAGGGATGCCAACCTACCTTCCTCTTAGGGGCCAGAAATGTGGGCGACCTGGTGCAATTGGCTTGTTTTGAGCGTATAGGCCGTGTCCTGCTCACCACAGAGGATGGCTCTGCGGGCGAAAAAGGGTTCGTCACACAACATTCTGTGCTCTCGGAAGAGCGTTTCGACCGTATCTATACCTGTGGTCCGAAACCCATGATGGTGGCTGTGGCCAAGTATGCCAAGGCCAATGGCATCGACTGTGAGGTATCGCTCGAGAACAAGATGGCTTGCGGTCTGGGTGCCTGCCTCTGTTGCGTGGAAGGTACCACCGAGGGTAACTTGTGTGTTTGTAAAGATGGTCCGGTGTTAAATATTAATCAATTATTATGGCCAATCTAAATGTAAATATTTCTGATTTGTTCCTGAAAAACCCGGTCATGACGGCTTCTGGTACTTTCGGGTATGGCTTGGAGTTCTCCGACTTCATCGATCTCAGCCGTCTGGGCGGAATCATTGTCAAGGGCACCACTCTCCATCCACGTGAGGGAAACGACTATCCCAGAATGGCTGAGACGGCTTCCGGGATGCTCAACTGTGTGGGACTGCAGAACAAGGGCGTCGACTATTTCTGCGAGCATATCTACCCGCAAATCAAGGATATCGGCACCAATATGATTGTGAACGTGAGTGGCTCATCACCCGAAGACTATGCCGAATGTGCCGCCAGGGTGGCCCGGCTCGAACGCATACCGGCTATCGAACTGAACATCTCCTGCCCTAATGTGCAGCAGGGAGGTATGGCCTTTGGCGTCACCACCAAGGGAGCGGCATCGGTGGTGAGGGCTGTGCGCCAGCGCTACCCTAAGACGCTCATCGTGAAACTCTCGCCCAATGTCACGGATATCGCCGAGATAGCTAAGGCCTGTGAGGCTGAGGGGGCCGACAGCGTGTCGCTCATCAATACCATTATGGGCATGGCCGTGGATATCGAGCGGCGCTGCTCGTTGCTCAGCATCGGCACTGGCGGTCTTAGCGGACCTGCCGTGAAACCGGTGGCGCTGAGGATGGTGTCGCAGGTGGCCAAGGCGGTGAAGATTCCCGTTGTGGGGCTTGGCGGCATCACATGTGCCACCGATGCCATCGAGTTCCTCATGGTTGGGGCTACGGCCATCGAGGTGGGCACGGCCAATTTCCTCGACCCCACAGTGACGGTGGGCATCATCGATGGTATGGACCAATGGCTCGACAAACATGGATGCAAAAGTGTGAAGGAAATCATTGGGGTCATCTGACTTTCTTGGAGGTCTTTTCCATGTGACTTATCCATGAGGCTATAAAAAATGTGAGGGCAGCATTTTGCTGCCCTCAACCAACACAAAAACTAAACTAGACTTAACTAAACTAATGAGGATTTTCTCAAACCCAAATTAATCGGGTACAAAATAAATAAAATTTTTGTAAATTTCTGCCAATATGTGATAGAAAATTTGTCCAAAACGGAAGTATTTAACACTTTTTGGCAACATTTTCTTACAAAAGACTAAATTCTCACAGTTTTAGATAATAAAACATAATCGGCCATCACCATTGCCGCCATGGCTTCAACGATGGGGACGGCCCGGGGAAGTACGCACGGATCATGCCTGCCTTTGGCCTTGACGGTGGTGGGATTGCCTTCCCTGTCGACGGTCTCCTGCTCCTGGAGGATGGTGGGCACGGGCTTGAAGGCCACGCGGAAATAGATGTCCTCGCCATTGCTCACGCCTCCCTGGATGCCTCCACTGTGGTTGGTGGCGGTTCCTATACGCCCGCCCCTCGACACAAACACGTCGTTGAGCTCACTGCCACGGCGACAGGCACTGGCGAATCCCTCGCCATATTCAAAGCCCTTCACGGCATTGATGCCCAGCATCGCCCCGCCCAAGGCGGCATGAAGCTTGCTGAACTCTGGTTCTCCCATTCCGGTAGGGCAGCCGCTCACCACGCAGGTGATGACTCCACCGATGGTGTCGCCCTGCGATTTCACCTCGCGGATAAGCCGGGCCATCTGCTCGGCTTTTTCCTTATCCGGACATCTCACGGCATTGTGCTCCGTTTCTTCCAAGTCGTACTGGTGGTAGTCGGGGTCAAGTGCGATGTCACCCACCTGCGAGGTGTAGGCTCTGACGCTGATGCCGATTTGTTGGAGCAAAAGTTTTGCGAATGCCCCTCCTACGCATCGGCTAATTGTTGTTCGCGCCGATGTTCTCCCACCTCCCCGATGGTCTCTGATACCATATTTTTGTTGGTAGGTATAGTCGGCATGCGAGGGTCTGAACACGCATCTCAGGTTCTCGTAGTCCTGTGAATGGTGGTTGCCGTTGCGCACCAGGAAGCCGATGGGCGTGCCTGTGGTCTTGCCTTCAAACACGCCGCTGAGGAGTTCCACCTGGTCGGCTTCGTCACGTGCGGTGGTAAGGTCGCTCTGGCCTGGTCGCCTGCGGTCGAGTTCGTGCTGGATAAATGCCAGGTCCACAGCTATGCCGGCGGGCATGCCATCGATGACGCCTCCCACGGCCGGGCCATGGCTCTCGCCAAAGGTGGTCAGGGTAAAAAGGTTGCCGAATGTATTTCTCATCGTCGCTGTGTTTTCAGCATCCACCGCATCCGCTGCCGCAGTCTCCGCCGCCGCAACTGTCGCATCCGCCGCCATTGCATCCGCCGCATCCCTCACCACTGAGGAACTTGGCCATGCGCTCCATCTCTTCGTTGGTGGCGGGCCGGCTTTCCACGACCGTTCCCTTGAAGTTGAGGTCGAAACCCGCATAGGGGTGGTTCAGGTCCACGGTCACCACTTTCTCGCCTATCTCCAGGATACGGCCGTTGAAACGGTTGCCGTCCTCGTTCATCAGGGGGATGATGGCACCCACGTAGATCAGTTTCTCATCGAGTTTGCCGTCGGGCATGAAGATGCTCTTGTCGAGTTCCACGATGCGGTCTTCCATGTAGTCCCCATAGGCATCGTCCTTTTGGATGACGAAGTCGAAGCTGTCGTCCTTGTTCAGGCCGATGAGGGCTTTCTCGAATTCGGGCAGTGTGATGCCCATGCCTGTGATAAACCAGAAGGGCTGTCCCTCGGGGCACTCTTCTATCAGTTGCTTCTCGCCATCGGTGTCGGCATAGAGTTGGTAGTTCACCGAAATGTATTTGTTGTCCATAAATATTGTGTGAATTGGTAAATGCTGTGATAAAGGATTTTGCAAAGTTAGTGCAAGATGAGCGGAATTCCAAACAAAAAAATGTTTTTGTTTGGAATTCCGCTTCCTCACATCTCTTTCATAAGCCTGATCTCGTCGTAGGTGGTGCCAGGCGGACAGCGCATTTTTATCTCTGTGAAAGTGGCGCCATCTCCTGCACTGAGGATGGCTTGGCGGATGGCATGTTGGTTCTCGGGGGTGATGATATCGTCGAGCGTGATGTACCCCTCTTCCATGCATTGTATCAGGTGTCCGATGATGGTGGTAAGGGCGAGGCACCGCTCTACGGCTATCTCTTCGGGAGAAAGGCCTTGCTTGCGCATCCTCAGCGTCACTGACCACGATTTCTCCTTGGGCTGCTTGGGTTGCTTCGGCTTGCCCGACCGTTTGCTCTTCTTTCCGCTGGCGCCCTTGTTATCCTCCATTTCCATGCTGTCGAGCATGGCCATTTGTTTTTCCCTTAGGTAATTGTCGATGGTGAAGCCTTTCTGGGCGATTTGGGTGAGCAGGGTGAGCCGTGCGCTCCAGCATTGCCTGAGGTCGCCCAGCACGTTGGCAAGGCGTTTCATGGCTTGTTTGTTGTTCGTGTTCACGTCACCGGTCATGTTCACGGGTTTCGAGAAGAGCTGGTCGAGGTGCTGGCCGAAGTATTCGGCTCCTTTCCTCACCCTTTGCAGGAACGGTTCTGAAACCAGGGTATCCATGGTGCTCCGTGCGATGGCCGACACCCATTTCTCTGCCACGGCCACCACCTCGCTGCGCAGTTTCTCAAGGGTCTGCTTTTGAAGGTTCTCCAGTTGGGGATGACTGTGTGAGAAATACTCTACGAAGGTGCGCACCATATGTTCCTGGTGCGTGAGCAGCTCGTGGAAGTCGAACAGTTCGATGAGCAGGAACCTGTAGTATTCTTCCTTCAGCTGGGGCAGGCGTGCTATGCTCTCCCGTGCGTGCTCTTCCTGGTGGACGATATAATTGTCCACCCTATGGTCGGAGATGATGGCGTTGCGGGGGATGAGCGACGAGAGCACCATCCCTTCCAGTGTCCGGCAGCGGCTCAGGGCCACATACACTTGTCCGGGGGCGAACGACAGGCTGGCGTCGATGATGGCATGGTCGAAGGTGAGTCCCTGGCTCTTGTGGATGGTGATGGCCCATGCCAGCCGCAGGGGCAGCTGGCTGAACGTGCCCTCCACCTTGGTCTCTATCTCATTGGTCTCGGTGTTGAGGGTATAGCGTGAGTTTTCCCATACCAGTGGCTCCACCTCGATGGGCTCAGGGTCGTCGGAGCATTGCACCGTCACTTGCGTGGCATTCAGTTCCACCACGCGTCCTATTTTCCCATTGTAGTAGCGTTGCTCGCCCGAAGGGTCGTTCTTGATGAACATCACCTGTGTGCCCACCTTGAGCACCAGTCTCTCACTGGTGGGGAACGAGGTGGTGGGGAAGTTGCCTTCCACCTCGGCATTGTAAGTATGCGGGTGGCAGCTGAGGCGTGCGAGTTCCTTGTCGTTTTGATAGTCGGCCAAGCGGTTGTGTGTGGTGAGCCGGATGAACAATTCACCGGGAGGTGTGGAGAAATGGGGTTGGTAGCGGGCGTTGAGGCACGCCAGGTCGGCGTCGGTGGCATGGCCCTCACGGATATGGTTCAGAATATTGATGAACGCCTCGTCTTGCTGGCGGTACACCTTGTCGAGCTGTATCGTCACGTAGTCGGTCTGCGCCAGGGCTTTCGAACTGAAGAAGTAGGGGGTGTCGTAGTAGGGCTTGAGCAGTTGCTCGTCGTCGGCTGTCACCACGGGGGTGAGTTGTTGCAGGTCGCCTATCATCAGCAGTTGCAGGCCTCCGAAGGGCAGGAAATGGTTGCGGTATCTGCGCAGCACGTTGTCCACGGCATCGAGCAAGTCGCCACGCACCATCGAGATCTCATCAATGATGAGCAAGTCGAGCGAGGCTATGATGCGCCGTTTCTCACGGCTGAAGTCAAATTTCTCTTTGTAGACGGTGTTGGGAACGTAGGGCGAGAGGGGCAGTTGGAAGAACGAGTGGATGGTCACGCCACCGGCATTGATGGCTGCCACCCCCGTGGGAGCTACGACAATCGACCTCTTCTTCGATTTCTCCACCACGGTTTTCAGGAACGTGGTCTTCCCAGTTCCTGCTTTTCCTGTGAGGAAGATGGTCTTGCCGGTGTTTTCCACAAAGTTCCAGGCGGTGTGTAGCTGCTCGTTGCGTTCCATAGGCTTATCTCACATGTAAATATGCAAAGATAGTGCAAACCGAATGGAAAGCAAAATAAATCGTCTGATTTATTTTCTTTCCTGAGGTGCCGCCTATCTTCGCCGCGAAGCGGCAAAGTAGTGCAAACCGAGTGAAAAGCAAAGCAAAAACCAAAGTTTTTGCTTTCTTTTCCGCCGCCTATCTTCGCCCCCCTCCTCCTTCCCCTACAAACAAATAGCCTCCCACTTGGGGAGGCTAATTTTTCTAGAATGATTCTTGGTTTCTAGAATTGAAGGAAAGATGATAAAAATGTTGGTGATGTTATCTTTTATTAGTTCAGTTTTTGGTTGCTATCTTTAATCCATGGGTTCCAGCCATCCTTCCATTCGGGAATGTTGGTGTTGGTTTCTCCTTTCTCGTGCCTTTGTAAGGCATCAACTTGATATGTATCACCTAATTCGTCACAAAAATAGTAATTTTTCTCCTATTAGGAATTATCATTTTTTCGGAAAATATTACCAAAAATTCATATTACACAAAAAAGAGACACTTTAAGGTGTCTCTTTTCGAATATTATTGGCTGATTTCAACCATTTACTTGTTCAGACCACGGTTGTTGATCGTTGCGTTGAGCAGCCTGAGATACTTGTGATACTGTGCCTTGTTGAGAATGCTGCGGGCGGCAGAGAGGTTCTTGTTCACTGCGTTGCGCATCATGGCCTTGCGCGAGTCTTCGGAGGCAGCGGCCACACTCATCAGGTCGGCACTGAAGGCCATCATGGCATCCTCCACGAAGTCATACTGGTCGCGGCTCAGGTTCAGGGCCTGACCCAGTTTGTTCATGTTCACATGCATCACGTAAGCCTCGGTAGAGTTGGTGGCATTGTTGTCCTCATTCTCGGCAAATGCCACAGTCATGCTCATCATGACGATAACGCTTAATACAAATCTTTTCATCTTTTTACCCTTTCTTTAATTTTACATTCATGAGCCTTCTTGAGGCTCTTCCTTGTTAATAATAATTGTTATCCTTTTTTGCATTTCGCTGGTGCAAAGGTAGGGCGTTTTTTCTCCAGCATCAAGTTTTTTTCTTCCTGTTTGCGTTAACAACCCCTCTTTTTTGACCTACGTCAAAAAAATGGGAGTTAAAGCGAAAAACCCTCTTTCCTGCCCAATTATTTGCTGATTTGGTAAATTTTCGCTTATTTTGCAACCATATCCTTATTATATATGTAAAATCGTAATATATGAGAAAAACTGCCATATCGCTTGTTTTTTTGTTCCTCACCCTCACGGCTTGGTCTCAGCAGGCCAATTATGCCAAGATGTCGTCGATGGTAAGGCAACTGGCGATGGAAACCACTGTCAGGATGAGGCGGGTGCCTTCGGCTGGCGACCGCGAGTTGTGTGCCTTCATGCGCATTGAGGGAAATGCTGACAGCCTCCTCTCCCTTTATGGAGGCCGCAGCCTGGCCAGGTTTGGCAATCTCCATGTGGCGTGCATTCCTTTGCGCAGTATCTCGCCATTGTCGCTCAGGCCCGAGGTGTTGCGCATCGAGGCCAGGCAAGGCAACTCCATACAGATGGACACCACGGTGGTGCTCTTGGGGGGTGCCAAGGCGCATGCGGGCGAGCTGTTGCCCCAGGCTTTCACTGGCCGTGGCGTGGTGGTGGGCGTTCAGGATATCGGCTTCGACCTCACGCACCCCAATTTCTACGACACCAGCCTCTCCGAATACCGTATCAAGCGCATGTGGGATTTCCTCTCAACCGACACTCTCGGCAGTGACCTCTATGTGGGAGCGGAGTATACCACCGAGGAGGCCCTGAAGGCGTATGCCCATTCCCGCGATGCCCATATCATCTCGCATGGCACCCACACTTTGGGATGTGCGGCGGGAAGCGGATACGACACTTCCTATCGCGGAATGGCCCCCGGCAGCGATATCTGCCTGGTGAGCAATGCCGTGACCGAGGATATCTCTCTCATCGATTCTGCCGATGTCTACAAGTACACCTATGCTCTCGACGTCCTTGGATTCAAGTATATCTTCGACTATGCCAAGTCGGTGGGCAAGCCTTGTGTGGTGTCGTTCAGCGAGGGGTCGATGATGGACTTCCGGGGCGACGACGCCCTCTATTACGAGATGCTCGACAGCCTGGTCGGTCCGGGGCGCATCTTCGTGGCCTCGGCAGGCAATGCCGGCCACCAGGTGACTCATGTGGTGAAACCCGTGGGGATGGAGTCGGCAAGGGTGGCGCTGATCTCAGGCGGTTCGCAAGGCTATTTCTCCGTGAAGACGACCTCTCCCGACTATATGCTCGATTTCGTGCTCTTTGGTCCCGACAATGCCCATCAGACCTATTCGCTACGGCCTGCCGACATCTATCTCCATCCCGACTCACTGCTTGCCGACACTTTGGATGTGGGTGGAAAACCGTATCGCATCAAAGCCACCCGCTACCCTTCTTATTACAATGCGGCCGAAGAGGTGGTGGAGGTGATTGTAAGCACCGACAAGCGTCTGGGACTCGACTATTATGTGGGGGTCGACCTCAAGGGAGAGGATGTTGAAGTGGAGATGTTCCGGGGGGGTGGATATCTGGTGCCTGAGAATGAGACGTTGGGCAGCAGTGCTTATTCCATCCACTCGCCCTCGAGCGCGCCGGCAGCCATCAGCACTGGTGCCACGGGATACCGTACGCAGTACGTCAACTACAAGGGAGAGTTGCATGTCTACGACAAGGGGTCGCATGGTGAGCGCAGCGACTATTCGTCGGTGGGGCCTACCTTTGATGAAAGGATGAAACCCGATGTGATGGCGCCCGGCACCAACATCATCTCGTCCTACAGCTCGTATTATCTCGAGGCTTGTCCCGATGCTTCAGATATCGAGTCGGATGTGGAGCATTTCGAGTTCAATGGCCGCACCTATGCCTGGAACTCCAACAGTGGCACGTCGATGTCCACGCCCGTGGTGGCTGGTGCCATCGCCCTATGGCTCGAGGCCGAGCCCATGCTCAGTCCCGACGATGTGATGGAGGTGATAAGGCAGACCAGCCGTCGCTATGACGAGTCGCTCGAGTATCCCAACAATTTCTATGGCTATGGTGAGATAGATGCATACAAGGGCCTGCTCTATATCTTGGGCTTTTCAGAAGTCAAGGAGATTTCCGACCATCAGCCCACGGCGGTTCGCTTCTCTCTCTCCGGGGATGGCAGGCTGTGCCTCGGTTTCCCCCAACCGTATGACAAGCCTGTAATGGTAAGGGTCTTTGCCACCTCGGGCACCGAGGTGATGTCGGCCCAAGTGCTGTCGGTTGGTGGCAAGGCCACTGTCGACCTTGGCGCTTTGCCACGAGGCGTCTATGCCGTCCAGGTCAATGCCTCCGACCAGGCCCTGACGGGCTCCACGCTTATCCGGCGGTAACCTTCACGCCTGACAAGCCTTTCTTATCCACCAATGACCACCGGTAACCCGAATCCGGAGAGCAGCGCCTTGCAGCGCGCTGTCTGCTCATCCGAGGGTGCGGCCATGCTGTAGCCTCTCGGGTTGTATTCCGACCACATGCGTCGGTGCTTGTCCTTTCCCACATCGTGGTAGGGCAACAGGTGCACCACAGGATTCTTCCAAGGCAATGAACGCAGGAACCGTCCTGTGGCCATGATGTTCTCCTCGTCGGCATTCACCCCTACGATCAGGGGGATACGGATGGAAAAGGCATGGCCGCTGGCAGCCAGCCATCGTATGTTGTCAAGAATCACCTGGTTGTCCACTCCCGTATACATCTGGTGTTTCTCCCTGTCCATCATCTTCAGGTCAACCAGCATCAGCTCACACTCCGCCGCCACTTGCTCCACCACCCGGTGGGAGGCATAGAGTGAGGTGTCGACCACCCGGTGGAAACCACGCTCGTGAAGCATCCTGAGCAGATGCAGCAAAAAAGTGGGGAACATCAGTGGCTCACCGCCACAGATGGTCACGCCGCCTCCGCTGTCCTCCATCACTTGGCGTTCCTTCTCTATTTCGGCCATCAGCGCTTCCTCCGTCCATTCGCTTCCACACATTTCCAACGCCATCGTCGGGCACTCTTCAGCGCAACGTCCGCACAGCACACAGTCCGTGGCATGGTGGGTGATGCCGCTCTCGCCGTAAGAAAGGGCGTGACGAGGACACGCGCTCACGCAGGTGTGGCATCCCAGGCATTTGCCGTGTTTGTAAAGCAACTGCCGCTCGCTGCTCCAACTCTCGGGATTATGGCACCACACGCAGCGCAGCGGACATCCCTTGACGAAGAGCGTGGTGCGGATGCCTGGACCGTCGTTGATGGCATACCGCTTGATGTCGAATATCAATGGTGGGCTGTCCATAGGCATCTCACAGCTCGGCGTTCTCTGTCCGCGCGATAATCTCGTTCTGCAACTGCTCGGTCATATCGTTGAAATAGTCGGAATAGCCTGCCACGCGCACCAGGAGGTCGCGGTAGTTTTCAGGATGCTTCTGGGCATCGAGCAGGGTGTCGGTGTCTACGATATTGAACTGGATATGATGACCACCCATCTTGAAGTAGGAGCGGATGAGCGAGGCCAGCTTGCGCTGGTCTTCCCCCCGGCGCAGCAGGGCAGGCACGAAGCGCACGTTCAGTAACGTACCGCCACTCTTCGTCTGGTCGAGTTTCCCCAGCGACTTGATCACCGCCGTTGGTCCATGGCTGTCGGAGCCATGGGCGGGCGAGGTGCCGTCGCTGATGGCGAAGTGGGCCAGACGGCCATTGGGAGTGGCTCCGCATACCGAACCGAAGTAATTGTGGCAGGTGGTGCTGAGCATGTTGAGATGGGTAGAACCACCACGGGTGTTGGGCCTGCCCTCTATTGCCTCCACAAGGTCATCGTAGATGCGAAGGGCGATGTCATCGGCATAGGCGTCGTCGTTTCCGAAGAATGGGGTGTGGTAACGGATATACTGCCTCATCACCTCATTGCCCTCGAAATTGCTGTCCAATGCCTCCATCATCTGGTCCATGCTGTACCGGTGCTCCTCGAACACATGCTTCTTCAGCGAGGTGAGGCAATCGGTGAGCGTGCCCAGTCCGGTGCACTGGATATAGGTGGTGTTGTATCTCGCACCGCCACTGTAGTAGTCTCTTCCCCTCTCTATGCAGTCGTCGATGAAGATGCTCAGGAAGGTGGCGGGGGCATAGAGAGAGAACATCCGCTCAATGTAGTTGTTGACCGCCAGCTTCAGGTCGACGAAGTAGACCATCTGCCGGTGCCAGGCCTCATACAACTGGTCGAACGACTGGAATCCTCTTGGGTCGCCAGTCACCAGTCCCAACCGCTTTCCCGTGGCTGGGTCCACACCATTGTGGAGGGTTATCTCGAGAATCTTCGGCGTGTTCAGGTATCCCGTGAGCAAGTAGGCCTCTTTGCCGAATGCTCCTACCTCGATACAGCCCGAGCAACCGCCCTCCCTCGCATCCTCAAGGGTTTTCCCGGCGCGCACCATCTCGCTTACATAGACATCGGGGTTGAAGACGGAGGGATATCCATGCCCCTGCTTGATGACCTTGATGCCCTCGAGCAGGAACTCGTCGGGGGTGTTGTGCGCGATATGGATGCTCAGTCCGGGCTGCAACTGGTGCAGCTCTTCCTGTATCTCGAGTATCATGAACGATAGGTCGTTGGCCGCACTGTTGCCCTCGCGGTCGATGCCGCCAATGTTGATGTTGGTGAAATCATTGTAGGTGCCCGATTCCAGGGCCGTGACCCCCACTTTGGGTGGGGCGGGTTGGTTGTTGAACTTGATCCAGAGGCAACAGAGCAGTTCCTTGGCCTGCTCACGGGTGAGCGTGCCCTCGTCGAGCGCCTTCTTGTAGAAGGGATACAGGTGCTGGTCGATATGGCCGGGATTCATCGAGTCCCACCCGTTGAGCTCGGTCACCGTGCCCAGGTGCACGAACCAATACATCTGTATGGCCTCCCACATGTCGCGTGGCGCATGGGCAGGCACCCAGTGGCATACATCGGCAATCTTCAGCAGTTCTTTCCTCCGTTGCTCGTTTTCCTCCGAGGCGGCCATCGTCTCGGCCAACTTGGCATGGCGCTCGGCGAAGAGAATGGCCGCGTCGCACGAGATGGCCATTGCCTCGAGTTCCTGCTGCTTGTCGGTGGCCTCAGGGTCGTAGATGAAGTCGAGTTCGGAGATCTTCCGCTCTATTCTCGCTTTCACGTCGAGTAGTCCCTCGCGATACATCTTGCCGTCCATGGCGGTGTGTCCGGCAGCCCGCTGCTCCATGAACTCGGTGAACACGCCTGCGTGATAGGCCTCCTCCCACTCTTTCGACACATGTCCGAAGATGCGCTCACGCTGGGTCTTGCCCTTCCAGTAGGGGATGACCACCTGCTCATAGGTGTCGATGTCTTCCTGGCTGATTCTATAGGGCTGCAACTGCCGCTCATTGAGCGTTTTCAGGTCGGCCACAGAGTGGCAGGTGAGTTCGGGAAAGGTGGGCACGGCCTTTGGCTTGGGCCCACGCTCACCCACAATCAACTCGTCGTCGCCGATATAGATGCTCTTCTTCTGGCAAATCTCGTAGAAGTTGCGCGCCCTGAGCACTGGCAATGGCATGGTGCCATAATGGGCCTGGTAGAAGGCGGTCTCGATGAGCGCCCTCTCTATGCTCAGCGTGGTGGGGGTGTTGATGCTCTGCTCTCGCAGTCGGCGTATGCGGGCGTTCATGCCCTTGTCGTTTTCTGGATATTTCACGTTGTATGGATTTGTGGTGGTTTCTTCTGATGGCGTGGCTTTGCCAAGCCTGGTTGATGGTTTGTCGGTGGCATCACTGTTTCTTGTAGTCAGCAGGACGGATACCAAACTGCTTGTAGAAGCATTTCGAGAAGTAGGAGGGATTGGAGAATCCCACCATGATGCTTATCTCGCTGACGGTGTATGCTCCCTCGCGCAGCAGACGGGCGGCACGCTTCAGGCGCACTATCTGTATCATCTCGTTGGGTGTCACATCGGCCAGCGTCTTGATCTTGGCAAAGAGCCCGCTCCGGCTGATGTTCAGCTGTTCGGCAAGGAAACCTACGCTCAGGTCGGGATTCGAGAAATTCTCCTCTATCACCTTGTTCATGCGCGTGAGAAACTCGTTGTCGGTGGGGTTCTGGGCAATCTGGGTCAATGGTTCCAGGGGCTGGGTGGAGAACCGCTCCATCAGCCGGCGGCGCATCAGCAGCATGTTGCGGATGCAGGCCTCCAGGTATTGCACGGAGAAGGGCTTCTCGATATAGGTGTCGGCTCCCACGTCCATACCCTCCACCTTGGAGTCGTCGTCGGTCTTCGCCGTGAGCATCACAAAGGGGATATGGCTGGTGAGTGGGTCGCGGCGTACACGGCGGCAGAACTCGGCGCCGTCCATCCTCGGCATCATCCAGTCGCTGATGATGATGCTCACCTCTTGCTTCGAGAGCAGGTCGAGGGCTTCCAGTCCGTCGCCCGCCGTCACCACCTCGTATTTGTCGCTGAAATTGTCGGAGAGGAATTTCACCATGTCGTCGGAGTCGTCTACGATGAGCATCGTGGGCAGTGTCTTGTCGGTAATGCCTTGGGGTGAGGGTTGGTGGGAGTCGCTCGCCGGTGATGGGGTGTCCGTGGTGACAGGGGTGAGGGGAGCGGTGTCCGTGACAACGGTTTCCTCGTTGGTGGCTTGCTGGTTCACTGGCAGCGTGACGGTAAAGGTTGAGCCCTTGCCCACCTCGGAGTCGATGGTGATGGTGCCATGATGCTGGTCCACAATGTTTTTCACGATGTTCAGACCGATACCCGTCCCAGGTTTGTTGTTCTGTGTCTGGAAGAAAGGCTCGAAAATGCGCCCAAGGTCTTCCTTGCGAATGCCCACGCCATTGTCGCTCACGCTGATGCGGAAATGCGTCTCGTCGGGCTCGGCGTGGCACTCGAGGCGCACGTCGTCTTTCGTATACTTGTTGGCATTGGTCAGCAGGTTGCTCACCACTTTGGTCACCGCTTCCTTGTCGACCATGGCAGTGAAGTGCTCATCGGGATACACCACCTCGAAATGCTTGCCTCCCTGCTCGAAGGTGGGGGCGAAACGAACGCTCACCGAATGTATCAGTTGGTGGATGTTCTGCGGGGCGAAATGCATCACCAGGCTGCGCTGCTCCACCTTGCGGAAGTCGAGCAGCTGGTTCACCAGCTCAAGCAGCCTGTGGGCGTTGCGGTCGATAACCCTCATGTCGTCGGAAGGGGTTCCCCGTCTCATGATTTTCTCCAATGGACCAATGATGAGCGACACCGGCGTGCGTATCTCGTGGGCAATCATCGTGAAGAAATTCAGGCGCGCCTCGCGCACTTCTTTCTCCTTCTCTTCATGCAGGCGTTGCATCTCTATCTGGTGACGATGCTCAGCCCTCTTCAGGCGGAGATGTACATAATACCAGATGGCAGAGCATATTAACAGCAGGTAAAAAAGCTTGGCATACCAACTCCACCAGAATGGTGGCTCCACCACAATCTTCAAACTGGCCTCATTGTCCGACCATATTCCGTCGTTGTTTGTTGCCTTCACGCGGAATATATAGGTTCCCGCTGGCAGGTTGGTGTATGTGGCGCTGTTCTGATTGCCTACATAGTTCCAGTCGCGGTCGAACCCTTCAAGCATATACGCATACTGTATTTTTTCCGGCGAGCAGTAACTGAGAGAGGCAAACGACAGACTGAACATCTTGGAGTCGCTGTAACCGATCTTAATCTCCTTGGTCTGAGTGAGGTCAAGGGGCTGGCCATCAGCGTTATGCTCCTCTTGGTTCAGCACACTCAACGAGGTGACATACACAGGCGGCATCACGGTGTTGGCCTTTATCTGATAAGGCAGAAAACTGTTGAAACCGCCCGTTGAGCCGAAATAGATTCGTCCGTCGTTGGCCTTGAACGCGCTGTTGGGCTGAAACTGCTCGCTTACAAGTCCGTCGTGAAGCGTAAACCGTTGTACACCCTCTTTGGGAACATACCTCACAATACCACGCTCGGTGGTAAGCCATAAGGCTCCGTTGTCCTCGATGATTCCTAAAATATTCTGGCTCGGCACATCGAGACTCACATGCTGGAAACACCCACGTTTCTTGTCGTAGGTGCATAATCCCGCAAAGGTGCCTACCCAGAGTCTGCCTTTCTCGTCGATGTGGCAGCAGTTCACCTGGTTGTCGGGCAGGGCAGTATCGTCAGAAGCGTCTTCGCTACGAAAATTGTGCAGCCTGCGGGCTTTCCTGTCATAGCGCCAAAGGCCTTCGCCTTGGGTAGACAACCACAGGTTGCCCTCGCTGTCTTCATCGATGTCGATGGTGATGGCATTCGTCTTGCCTATACGTTCAAAAGCATCTTTCCTTGCATCGTACAGGCATAGGCCTTCCATGGTGGCCACCCACATCTCACCATGCGAGTCCTGATAGATGGCATACGAGCTGGAATTGTCAATGCTTGTGGTGTCGTTGGTCTGCACATACTTGCGCAACAGCCCCGTCTCCAGGTTCATCACCATCACGCCATCGGTATAAGTGCCTATCCAGAGCTCGTTGCGATTGCTTACGCACAAGGCATGGACATTGAGTTTCGAGAGCAGGTCTTGATGGGGATAGTTCACAAAACGGCCGGCATAGCACATCAACCCGCCATCGTCGCTGCCAATCCAGATGCGGCCCTGCTTGTCCTCGCAGAACCTGGAAATGACATTGCCAGAAAGGCCGTTCCCCACCCAGAAACCATCGAATCGTTTGCCCACAGGCGAGATATACCTCACTCCACCGTAGAATGTTCCTATCCACCGGCCTCCTTCGGTATCGGTGGTAATGGCATACACAAATCGGTCGTCATATTTCTGCCACTCTCCCGACCTCGGGTCGAGGCGTATCAAGCCATCATCACAACCTATGCAAATGCTTCCGTCAGGATCTTCAAACAGCGTGTGTATATGCCAGCCCGCTTTGGTGAGCTGGGGGTTGAGCACTTGTTCCAGTCGGCCATCGCTGTGCATCTGCAACAGCCCGTATTCCCAAGTGCCCAGCCAGTATCGTCCATCTCTCGTCTGAAGCATGCGGAGCGAAGTGGGAATTCCGTTAAAACTGAGATTGACAGGCTCAAACTGGTTGTGCAGCCGGTTGAGTTTCTGCACCACCGGCATGCCCCAGTTCGTTACAGTCCATATCTGATTGCTGGCATCCACAAATACCTGGGCCACAGCATTGCCAGGGGGGGTGATGCCATATTGTTTAAAATCTCCTGTCTTGGCTATATACTGCCATACTCCTTGTTCCATCGTCGATACCCATAGTCCGCCTTCCTTGTCCAAGGAAAGATAGGTGACCGTTGAATGGATGTCCATCGGGATTTTGCTGATGGTCTGGCGGGCGAAATCTACAAAGAACACTCCTTTCGCAGTTCCCACATACAGGCCCTCATCACATGCGACCAGGGCCGAGATATACTGGTTGATGCCTAATTCGGCGATACGGAATGGCAAAACTCTCCTTCCGTCATAACGGCAAAGGCCATTGTCAGTGCCAAACCAGATATAACCATTCTTGTCCTGCACGATATTGCGCACTGCATTGGCAGCCAAACCGTCGTTCATCGTAATCTGACGGTAGCTGTAATCATCCTTTGCCCAGACCGACATGAGCAACAGGATTCCTGTTATCAGTAACTGCAGTCGTCGCATGATGTGTCAAAAGTATAAATAAACCGCGAAACTACCAAAAGAACAATCCAATATTTATCTTTGGTATACGACGATGTTCTTGAGCTTTGCCCACGACAGGTTGCCGCTGTATGTGGTCTGGTAGATACCGACATGGAGATGGGGCGCAGCCACCTCGACAGGAGAGCCCGGCATGTTGTGCCATGTCTTCCCATCGTTGCTGGTACGGGCAAAAAGCTGGTTGCCACGACGCTCAAACTGCAGAATGCGGTCAAACTCATAGCCCTTGTAGTTAGGGAATTGCGGACGTGCCTCACCATCAGTGATGGTAAACATATTGCCGCAATTATACAGCGGGAACACGCCCAGCTGGTACATTTTCCCTGCTTCTGATACGAGCAGTCCGCACTCATTATAGCCCTTTACCTTGTGTTCTTCAAGACCTTCCATATCTACAAAATGAGCTATCATCACAAAGTCGCCTTCCACTTCCCTGCACATATGGGCACCATTCTTCAGCGGGTCGCTGAGGAAGTCGGCCGATGTGGCCGACAGTGTTTCTTCTTCCTGTTTCTCAAACACGGGTTTCATGTCTGCTGCAAGCGAAAAACGGCTGTCGGGGTCGCTCTCATCAAAGTCGTCGTCACCTAATGAAGGCTGGTGCTCGTCCTTATGGCCATCGTATATCGTCTTTACCTCATCGGCAGTGATTGCCCACGGCCTGATGGACAGTTCGCTCAGATAGCCCCTGAAGAAGTTCGCACCGCTGCCGTCGGCACCTATGACAACCTTCCCCTCTGGCCGTACCATGATGAAATTGTTCTGCTCGTGCAACAGTTCCCCGTCGAGATAGATGCTTTCCTTCCATCCGTCGAACGTCACCACCCAGTGATGCCATTGGCCTTCGGATGCTTTTACGGCCTCAGGCACTCCGCAACTCTCAAACGTGCCATTGTGATTGACAATCCCCGCACCCTTGTCAGAGCCCAGGCGCAGCTGGGTCGTGGCCAGGTCGGCATGCGAACTGCTGAGCGATACCAGTGTGGGCACCGGACCCACCTCCGTCTGCAGTGCCCAGGCACTGATGGTGTAAGGGGCATTGTAACGATAGACTTCTGATAATGGCCCCTCGCTTGACAACGACTGGGAACCGTTGAAGAAAAGTGCCCATCGCCCGTCCTTTACCCTGAGGCGCAGCGGCTTGTTGGCGATGAGTCTTGAGCCTTCGGTGGTCACCACTTCATTCACATCCATCGGCTCATGCTTGCCTTCTCCCATTTTTCGGGCATCAAAGGTGATACAGGCATTTTGAAGTCGGGCCTTTGCCTCCACATCCTTCTGGTGCATGCCCGGATACCCGTCGTTCGACTCCACATCCGTATCAGGCAACTGTGGTGCCTTCTGCCATACCTTCACGTTCCATATGGCGGGCATGTGACCGTTCTTCTGGGTGTCGGTGATGGTGATGCGCAGGTAGCGGGCCTTTGTTTTCTTGCGGTCAATCATCGGCGAGCCTTGCATGGTATTGGCTGTACGGTCGGCATAAACCGTCCATTTCTTGCCATCTACAGAGGTCTCTATCATATACTGATAGAAGAAGGTGGGGTATTCAAACTGTATCCACACCTCGTTGAATTTGGTGGCTTTCCCGAGATCTATCTGCAGCCATTCGTCGTGTTTTCCTCCATCCCAGTTGGTGCGGCGTGCCTTCCACAGCGTGCCGTTATTGTCGTCAACGGCATATTCGGGCTTGAACCAGCCGTCATAAAAACTGCTGGCCGTTACCTTGGCTCCAAAGGCAAGGTTCTTGTGGGGTCGTGAACCTATAAGTCCTACGTTCCTGGCATCGTGGGTGGGAACAACCTGAAGTATGTTCCCTTTGGCATCGAACAGCAGTTCATCGATACACACCTGTCGGTTGAAGCCATGCACGGAGTGGGGATTGTTGTGCCGGTGATAGACAATATAATAATGTCCGTTTTCCTCCAATATGCTGTGGTGACCTGGTCCGTGAACTGTCCCGTCGGCATTGGTCTCAAGAATACAGCCTTTATATTCGAAAGGCCCCATCGGCCCCACCTTCGACGTGGCGTACTGCACCCGGTAGGTATGGTTGTGACAGGAACCAGAGGAGTAGGTGAAATAATAGGTGTCGCTACGCTTGAACACGAAAGGTGCCTCGAAAATGTCCTTCAGCTCAGTATTGGGAATAATCCGTTTTTCAGAGAAGAATTCATCGGCGGCAATGGGGTGGGGAGCATCCTCACGCCAACTGCGGGCATCGCCACCAGCTGGTTTCCTGCCACTCAACTTGGCCACTCCACAGCCAAAACCGTCGTAAATGCCCCAAGTAGTGAAGTAAAGATACTCCTGGCCGTCGTCATCGCGGAAGAGCTGAGGGTCGAGCGTGATGACATTATGCACATAACGGTCGGGCACCATCACCGCGTCTTCCTTTCCCAGGATGTTGTGCCAGGGACCTATTGGCGACTGGCTTTCTCCCACATTGATGTTACAGGGCTCGCAGTAGTAGTAGCGGAAGGTGCCGTCGGCCTGTTGCACCACGTCGGGCGCCCAGACCACCTCGGTGGTGGGCCAGTTCATCACCATGTTCTTCCAGTTGCAAAAATCCTTCGACACCCACACCTGTGCCGGGCCATAGCCGTTGCCCGTGCCATCGGTGGTGGCATAAAGATAATAGGTGTCGCCAAACTTGCGGATGGTGGGGTCGGCAAAATACCCAGGGATAAACGGATTTCCGGCTCCTGGGGTGTTCCATTGTGCCGTGCCTGGCAATTGCGCGCTTACCTTGAACGAATAGGGAAATTCCTTCAACTCCATCTTTGGGTCGGGATTCTCTTCCGTTGGCATAGGTATCTGCTCATGCAGTGTGGGAGCTCCCATGACGATCAGGTACAGGTGTCTCAGCCTCTTGGCTTGAGGGATGGTGAAGCTCGAAGCATTGATATCGCCATAGATTTCCTCATCGTCAGTGGTGATGCCCACAAACCCGTATCTTAGGTTCTCGCCCCTTATCTGCAGACCGAAACTGGATGCATTCAAGTCCACTTTGTCATCGAGCAGAATGGCATTGAATCCATATTCCTCAGGATAGTGACTCGGACTGTACCATCCATCGGCGCATGTCAGTTGGGTGTCGAAAGTGCAGGCATACTTCCGGGTCTCCTTGCGTGCATGTTTGAAGTCGAAGTTCACTAGGTGCTGATAACCCCTGAATATCTCGTCGCAGAACGCCTGCTGGCTCAAGCCGTTCATCCTCTTATAGGTCATCACGGGGTCTTCGCCGATGCGCCCCTGCCGGTAGAGTTCAGCGATGCTCTTTCGCCCATGCAGGTCGCTCCACCATTGTATGACATAGGGCGAGTGGTAGATATTGTCCAAATGCAGGAAAGCCTTGTGCGTGAGGTTCTTGAAGGCCTCGAAATGGTAGTTCTCATCGGTCAGCCAGTCGGGGTTCACCTGCCAGAGCATCCACTGGCTGGTCATCTCGAAGAAACCGCTGCCACCCCAGGCGTCACCTACCGAGTCGGCGGGAATCTGGAGTTGGAACGAGTGCCCCAGCTCATGGGCCATGCAGTTCATCTTCGTGTCCTGGATGCGGTTGGGGGCCACCCAGAGGGCGCCGATGAAGTTGTCGTAGGTGCCGCCATAGGCGGTGCCGTCGAGCGAGTACGTCACCATGACCATCATCTTGTAGTCATCGCATTTCGAGCCGGGCCTCGAGAATTCCAGGGTGTCGCGGAAGAAAGTGTAGAACGACTGCACCTTATGGCACAGGTTCTCCATGCTGAAGGCCATCGGCTTGCCATCGAGCAGGGGCGGATTGGCGGTATCGTTGCCGAAACCACGCTCCCACATGAAGATCAGGTCGTCGGTCTCTACAGAGCGTTTCATACTCCACTGCGAGGTGTCGGCCTGCAGGTCCATCTTGCGCAGGTCTTCTGGGATATAGATTTTCTTCTGTGCTTGCAGGTGGCACACGAGCGCCATCATCACTGCCAGTAGTGCTGTTTTTTTCATAGGTGTGGGATGGTTGTTGTCAGTGACCGGTGGGATAGTTGTCCACAATGTAGTCCATATAGACCGTGCGGCTGGAAATCCATTTCTCCATGCGGTTGATTTCGGTGACATACTGCTTGTCGATGGGCCATCGACGTGCGTTGCGGGCCATGGCGTCGGCGGCAGCGGTGGCATAGCGGCGCGTCTCGGGCCAGAACTCAGCGAGTATCCTGTTGCGGATTTGCTTCCATCGTGCCTTCACCGCACTGACGAACTCATGGCTCTTCCACATGTCGGTGAAGAAACTGGAGGTGTAGTCATAGTCGCTCACATGGCGTGCGGGGTCGGTGCCGAGCACCGTCTCGCGGTAGCTGGTGAAAAAGGTGTGGCCCGTGGTCATGTGTGCCCAGTCGAAGTCGTAGCCGGCATCGAAGTCCCAAAGCGGACCGAATGTCCAGGGCGCGTCGCCCTTGTCCTTGAAGAGGAAGATGCTGCGTGGGGCGGCCACCTCGACGTTGTAGACGAACTCCTGTATGAGCAGGTAGTCAATCATCACGGGCACGTCGCAGATTTTCGAGAGCGCCTCGTAGTCGTGGTTCAGGATGGCGTGCTCCAGGGTGCCCAGCGCCACCCGCGCGTCGGCAGTGAGCGTGGAGGGCGTGGCATAGTCGGTGGCCTCAGGACTCTTCACGCTTACGGGCAGACGATAGACTTCCGACCAGAAGTTGTCTGTGGCTCCGGGCGATTCCGAGGGGCCGTCGTCCACGTCGAGCGAAAGCAGCCAACCTTGTTTGCCGTCGATGTTCACGCGGCTCTTGCCTTGCTCCACTTGCTCGGTCAGTTGGTATAGCCCCTTGTAGTCGCCGTTGAGGGTCACCTCCACGTAGCGGCTGTGGTTGGTGAAGGGCATGCCCAGGCCTGCTCCCATCTCGAAGACAAAGGTGTTCATGAGATGGGTGGGGTCGCGGTAGTTGGCCAGTAGCACCCAGTCCTTGTCCTCGTCAAGGCCAATCAGGGAGGCCTTCTTGTCGAGCTTGATGCGGTAGGGCTTTTTCGGGTACCATTCCCAGGTGGAGTTGCCACGTCCGCGGATACGACCCCGGCCTTCAAAGTTCCAGGCTGCCGTGTCCGACTCCACCTTGATGGTGCAGTCAAGGTAGTCTTCCTTGCGCTTGCTTGTCACCTCCGTGCCACCGTCAACGGCGATGTCGATGCGGGCCACTTGATATTTGGCCGGCACAGTTGCCAATGGTGTTTCCGGCTCGTCCTTCCTCGAGGTGTCTGTTGTGTCGGTGGGCGTTTCGGGTGTCACGGGAGGCAGGGGGGCCACAGTCCCCCCGTCGTCCTGTGAGCAACTGGCTGCCAGCACGGTGGCAAGGCAGATGACAAACAATTGTTTTCTCATTGTATTTCAAAAAAAAGAGGCGGGTCGAAAGGTGACACCGCCCCTAAACCTAAAAAATCGGTCAGAATTGCATGTTCAGCGTGATGGTGGCTTTGTAGGTCTTGCCACCTTTGGTATAGACAAGAACAGGTTTCACCGTGTACTTCGTTCCGGCCTGGCTCACGCTATAGCGATGGCCGTAGGAGAGCACGAAGTTGTCTTTGTCGTACTCGAAGTATACCGGCGACGTGTTGCCCCATGGGCCGGCGTTGCCTTCGGCCGAGCACCAGAAGCCCACGTTGGCCGTATACCTGTAGGCGATGGTTCCGTTGGGTTGCAACAGTCCAAGTACCACCTTGCCCTCGGTGGGCAGTTGCTCGGTGTCGGCGGCAATGGGCAATGTGTTGCCTGCCAGTGTGGCGGGCTGCATGGCAAAGGCCGACGCGATCTTCTCAAGGGCATCGCTGGCAGCGAAGTCGATACGGCCCAGCTCATAGACATCGAGCGAGGCGTCGCACTTCAGGTCGAAA
Organism: uncultured Prevotellaceae bacterium; assembly: GCA_900320585.1. GTDB lineage: Bacteria > Bacteroidota > Bacteroidia > Bacteroidales > Bacteroidaceae > Prevotella. The sequence continues at coordinate 26,346 of ONSV01000011.1, forward strand.
CTCAGCGCCACGTCGTGGGGCTCGGCACTCTCGTCTATATTGATGTAGCCTTTCACACCGGTGCCGCTGAAAGCTACCTCATAGGGCCATTGCTCGTCGTCGCTCTCGTCATCGTTCCACTCATGACGGTTGTAGGTGCCTGGAGTGGCCACTACCACGAGGTAGAGGTGGTCGGTTCCGGCTGGTACCGTCATCGAGGCCTCGCCCTTGGCACCCTTCACCATCTGGCCATATTCCACTGCCTTGCCGTCTTTGATGGCCACGAAGCCAAAACGGAAGCTGGCGTCGGTATTCGACTGGCTGTTGTATTTGTAGGCTTTGCCCACCACTTGGTTGTCGCCATTCTTCATCTCGCCCGGGTCATCGGGTGCAAGGGCCGAACCGGGTGCAAGGGCCGAGAGGGAGGCCCTCACGGTAGTACCGGCATTAGGCACGTTGAGTTGGATGGCGTTGAAGCCTGTGGTGCCCGGACATGCGGAGTAGGCCGGACGGAAGCGGTCGCCCACCTTGAACATCTGTGTCTTGAATGCCTTGGCATTGTCGTCGGCATACTGCTGGATGCTGCCGAAGTCGTAGGTAAGCACCTTCTGGGCATACTCGGCATAGTCGTCGTAGAACTTCTGCAGGTCACCGCCACAGTAGAGGCGCGTGTAGGTCTGCAAGGGGTCCTCGGGGAATTTCGACTCGTTCCAGATACGTCCATACGACTTGACGCCGTGCTTCTGGGTGAAGTAGTACTGGAAGTAGACACTGCCATATCGCATCCACTCATGGTTGAAATGACGGTGGAAGTTCTGCTGCCATGCGTAGAAGCTGTCAGAGAAAGTTACCTCGGGATAGTCCTGGAATGCCTGCCACTGGGCGCACTGCTCCCAATAGCTGCAACCACCACGGCCGTTCGGACCAAAGCCATAGCGGAAACCACAGTCCATGCCATACGAGGTCTCCTTGCCGTCACCGGTGAGCAGCTTGTCGCACGACACCTGGTACTGGAACGAGTGTCCTATCTCGTGGGCAATCACGCTGCCTACGGGCTTGCAGGTAGATGGGGTCACCCACAGGGCGCCAATCACGTTGTCGTAGCCAGAGCCGGTGGCCACCCACCATTCGGGAGTGGGGTCGAGCAGGTAGATCTCCATCTTGTATTTGTCGAGCTGGCTTTTGCCCTGCCCGGTGACCACCATGCCCAGACGGGTAATGTTGGTCTCGTAGAAATGCTCTGCTTTCTGCAGCAGGTCGTCTACGTCGACGCGGTCGGCCTCGGCCAGGGAGGCAGAGTTGGGGTTGTCGCCGAAATAGGCGTCCCAGAACACGAAGAAGTGCTCACTCTGCTTGGAGCGGAACCACGACCACTTCGCGTCGTTGCGGAGCATGTCGAAGTTGAACTCCTGGGGCTTGTAGTACTTGTCGAAGTCTTTTACCTGCGACTTGTCCATAATCTCTATCGACGACGGACCCTGGGTCACTTTCAGGAGCGTGCTGGCCGTGCCGCTGCTCACTTTGATGTTGGCCACGCGCGGGGTCTTCGTGGTGTTGCGGGTCATCTCGAAACTGAGTTTCTCCGTGCCGCCCACGCCTTTTCCGCTGACGAGCTTCAACCACTCGCCGCCATTCTCTACCGTCGCGTTCCATACGGCACGCGAGGTGACGGTGAGCGAGTAGAACGTCACGTCGTAGTCGACGTTGACCTCCGCCTCCGAGAGAGTCGGGGCGGCAGAGGTCACGTCGTTGTCGTCACTGCTGCATGCGGCAAGAACCGCCGTAGCAAACAGGAACAGATATTTTAGAATGTTCTTTGCCATAACAGATACCTGTTTTATTGGGCAGCCGTGATGTTGATGGTGATGTTGAAGGTGGCTGTGATACCATTCTTCTCAATAATCATCTTCGTCTTGATGGTCTGTCCGCTGGGGTTGCAGTTCTCCGGGTGGTTGCCTGAATAGAACGCCAGACTCTCTTCGCTGATGCCGAGATTCAGATAGACGATGGCCTCGTCGCCCCAAGTTACGCGCTGTCCCTCAACACCGAGCCAGTATCCAGGAGCATCAGCGGTATAGGCAGGCGTACCATCCTCATTGGCATCCTTGCCAACCTCGCCGCACCACATGTTCATCTCGCCATTCTTAAGGGCGGAGAAAATCTGGTAGGTGGTCATTTTGAAGCACTGACGGAGTTCTTCCTTCACGTCGAAGTCGTCGGTGGCACCCCAGTCGGCATCGTAAGGCTTGGTAAGGGTGATGTCTTTCTCGATGCTTGCAGGTGTTCCTTCTGGAGCTGTCTCCGGGTCCTCATATTCCTTGATTACCACGGTGATGATGTTCTCCACAATCTTGTTGTCGTACATGGCGCTGAAGTTGATGGTGACAGAGGAACCGGCAGTCATCTGTCCTGGCATCTGTCCAATCCAGATCTGCTCTTCCTGGAAGGTGGCGAAGACGCTGGCGTTGTCGCCCCAGGAGCCTGAGAAGCCCTCTTTGTCGTACCAGAAGCCAGGTGCGTCGGCACTGTACTCCTGAGCATACGAGCCGTCGGCGTTGGTACATACCCAGTCGACATCAGCCCATGAACCAGCACCCAGAGCAGCCAGAGCGGCATTGGCGTCGAAGCCCTCCACGGGAACGGTGGCATAGGTGTCGTTGGGAGCGGTCTCCACGGTCAGCTTGTTGGAAGCCACCACGGTGGCCTTCACCTCGCCGCGAGCGCGTGCGATGGCAGTGATGACGATGGCCACGCGCTTGTCCTGATACTTCAGGGCCTCGATGAACTTCACCTGCTGGTCGGCTACCAGATGTCCGGGATACTGACCCACGTTGAAGATACCCTTGCCGTCCTCATACCAGAACTCGGCAAAGACCATGGCTTCATCACCCCAGTTCTTCACATTGCCGTCCTTGTCCCACCAGTGGCCCCAGTAGGCTCCAGAGTTCGACGAGGTCATGTTGTCGGCATGGGTTGAGCCTTCGATGGCAAAACCAGTAACGTCGGCACCACCTTCGCCATTAAGGGCTGCACCCAGGGCATCCTTCGTGATGCCGAACTCGTTGGCAATCTTGTCCATGTCGATTTCCACTTCGGCGCCATCGTAGGAGTTGGCACTGAGATAGAACTCCACGGTGTATTCCAGAATGAGGTCGGCGTCGATGCGTTCACGCTGGGCCTGCTTGATGGAGTCCTGACGAGCCATCTCGGCAATCTCATCATCGGTTAGTGTGTGAGGTCCCCAGAAATTCTCGTTGTCTCCGCAGCTGCTGAAAATGGCCGAGCAGCCGGCAATCAGCAGCCCACTAAGGATATATGATAACTTTTTCATAATTGTCTTCAGTTTTCAATTTTTCATATTTACAATTATTCAATCCTATTCAGCCGAGGCGGAATAGCCAGGATTCTGCTTCATGTCAACATTTGCCTTCATGACATCATTAGGGATAGCGAAGATGTTCCAATGGTCACTGGTGGTGGCATCCTTGCAGAACCACGACTTGCCATTCCATACATTACGGCCGTCTTTCATCTTGAAGCGGATCAGGTCCTGACGGCGGTGCATCTCGCAGCAGAACTCCCATCCAAGGTCGTCGAGCAGACCACCCAGTTCGATGTCGGCACCACCCTCGAAGGTGGTGATGTGGTTCGACCAGTCGGTGTAGCCGGCTGTAGAGCCTTCGGGTACAGTATATTCATCGTGGCCATACTGATAGACTGAGCCGCCTTCGAGGTCAGCTACGGTACGGGTAGCCTTGGCCACATTGGCGCCAAAACTGCGCTGGCGTACCTGAGTGACAAGCTGGGCGGCAGTCTCCTTGTCGCGTCCCAGACGCAGGAGGCATTCAGCCTTCATCATCAGTGCATCGGCATAACGGAAAATCGTTACTGCATCGGCAGTAGTACCGTCGTTGGTTCCACCAATAATCTCGTACTTGTGCAGACGGTAGCCCTCCTGCTGGTAAGCGCCGGGGTTGTCGATGGAGTGCACGTTGAGGTTGTAGGTCAGGATACCTGTGCCAGTCCAGTCGTCGGCCTCAAACATGATGGGGTTGTCCTTGTCGCCATTGATGATGTAGGTATCACCCTGCTTGAGGGCATTATACTGCGGACCGCCAGCCCAAGTGTCGGCCAAACGCTGGTCGGCCTCGTCGTAGGTGCGAATCCACTGGGGAATGGCACACGAGCCGTTGTAACCAGCTGCAGTGCTGCCGTAGGCTGCCAGACCCGACTGCGGGAAGCAATAACTCTGCAGACCAAACTGCACGGTGTGGGTACGGTCGCCAGGAACCACGAAAATGGCCTCGGGGTTGCCCGACTGGTCTTCGGTGAAATTGGCCTTATAAGTAGGAGCAAGGCTGTACTTGCCCGAGGCAATGATGCTCTCCACCTCTGCCAGACATTTCTCATAGCCGTCGTTGCCCGAGGTGCCCAGATAGACATTCTGGTTCAGATAGAGTTTGGCCAGTGCCATCGAGCAGGCATATTTGTTGCCATAGCCATAGAAGTCGTCGTCACCGAAATTCTCTTTGGCAGCGGTGAACTCGTCGACGAGGAACTTGAACATTTCCTCTGGGCTCACCTGCTTTGGCAAATAACCCGGTTCCACATTCTGAGTGGTCTGCAAGGGGATGTTGCGGAACATGTCGAACATGTGATAGTAGAACATGGCACGGAAGAAACGGGCGTGTGCCAGACTCTTCTTGGTGGCCTCGTTGTTGGGGTCGATGGCATCAATCACCTTGTTGGCATAGCCAATGCCGCGGTAGGCAATCTGCCAGGGGTTATACACCTGGTCCACGTTGGGACCCCAGTTGTGCTTGTGCAGGTTGATATAGGCATCGCCCCAGCCCACACCCACGCGGGCAGGAACCATATACTGGTCGGTGCACTCCTCGAGGGCGTGATACATGCCAAACCAGTCTTCTACCAGATAGCGATATTGTGCTGTGGCAGCACCGAGCAGCAGACTGAGGTCGGTCTCGTTGGCGAGGTCGATGTTGGTCTCGTTGAGGCGGTCGTATAGCGTCTCGTCAAGATCGGTACAGGATGAAAGGCTGATGCTTCCTGCTGCAAAGGCAATCAGTACCTTGTTGAATATCTTTTTCATATTGCTGTCTCGTTTTAGAAGTTAAGTGAAAGTCCAACAGTATAGTTGCGGGTCACAGGATACTTGTCGCGGTCGTCGATACCGGGAGCCATGAAGTAATTGTCAACCTCGGGGTCGATACCCGTGTAACCTGTGATGCAGAACAGATTGGTGGCATTGGCGTAGATACGCGCTTTCTTGATGAAGTTGCCCAGGGCGCCCTTTGGAGTAAAGGTATAACCCAGTGTGATGTTGCTCAGTTTCAGGAAGTCACCGTTCTCCAGATGGTCGCTCCAGAAGCCCTGTCCCATCGACTGTGACAGTGTCACCATCTTCTGCTTGCCAGTCTTCGGGTCAATATATGGTGTGCCGTCGGGGTTGATGGCGGGGTGCAGGTCGGCAGCAGTCTTCAGACGGTTGTAGGCAATCGAGTTGTTCTCATAGAAGCAACGCGAGGCATTCAGAATCTTGTAGCCCAGCTGGCTGGTGAACTGCATCGAGAGGTCGAAGTCCTTATAACGGAAGGTGTTGCCCCATCCGAGGATGACCTTCGGGGTACCACTGCCAAGACGCTGGCGGTTCTCCAGGTTGTTCAGGTTGGCATTGAACTGCTTCACTGTCCAGCCACCATTGCCGTCGCTGGCCTCCACAAGGGCGAAGCCGTCCTTGTCGTAGCCTACGAACTTCAGTCCCCAGAAGTCGCCCAGTGGTTTGCCCACCTCCATGCAGTGGGTCTCGGTGCTGATGGGGTCGCTGATGCCGCCCACTTCCTGGAAGTTGTCGGTCTCGTAGAGGTCGTTGCTCAGTTTCAGCAGCTTGTTCTTGTTGTGCGATGCAGTCAGCGTGGTGGTCCACTCGAAGTTCTTGGTCTGCACGGGAATGGCCTCAATCATCAACTCAACACCTGTGTTGCGCATATCGCCCACGTTGACCAATGTTGAACTATAAAGGTTTGGTGGCATCGGCACGTTGTACCAGAAGAGCAGGTCGTTGGTGGTCTTCACATAGACATCTAGTGAACCGTGGATGCGGTTGTTCAGGAAACCGAAGTCCAGACCGAAGTTCCACTCCTTGCTCACCTCCCATTTCAGGTCGGGGTTGGGGTTCTGGGCCACCTCGAGCGTCTTGATCCACTTGCCGTCCATCGAGAGCACGTCGCCATAATCGGCAAAACGATAGATGTTCTGAGCCAGGTAGTTGTCGCCCGGGGTGATACCAGTCACACCGTAGCCCACACGCAGGCGCAGAATGTCGAGCCATGAGCGGGTGCCCTCCATGAACGACTCGTTCATGATGTTCCATCCAAGAGAGATGGAGGGGAAAGTGGCCCACTTGTGGTTGGCACCGAACTTGGACGAACCCTCATGACGGATGCTGACCAAGGCATTGTATTTGTCGGCGTAGCCATAACTGATACGTCCGAAGAAACCCACCAGTTTGCTGTCGTTCTTATAACTGCCCATCCAGGCGTGGTGGTCCTTGTCGTTGATGAATGTACCGTTGCCCAGGTTGTTCCACTTGAAGGCGGTGGTAGAGAAGTTCTGGTTGCCGGCGTTGAAGCCATCGCTCTCATTGAAGAGATAACTGTAACCCACAATGCCGTTGAAACGGTGCTCGCCCCACTGGGCATCATAGCGAGAGGTCAGTTCCAGGTTCTTGCTCACATAGTTGCCTTCGCTCTTGTTGGCAGCACCATTCCATCCCTCGCGAACGAGCGATTGATGCTTCGGACTGGTCCAGTCCTCGCTGGTGGCAGCTGTCTCACCCCAGGAAATCATCAGGTTGGTCTTCCAACCCTTGATGGGTTCCACAGTGACGTTGCCCACCAGCTGTGAGAAACGGATGCGGGTGTCACCGTATGCCTCGTTGATCAGGGCCACGGGGTTGTAGTACTGCAGTTTATTGAAGTTCTCGTAGTACGAGCCATCCTGGTTATAGACAGGCTCCGAGGGATTGTGAATCAGTGCCTGACGGTAGGGGTTGGTGTGAGAATAGCCGTTCAGATTGTCGTTGGTGTATTTCTGGCGGGTCACCAGGGCATTGAAGTTGAACTTCACGATGTCGTCCCAGATAAATTGTGTGTAGTCCATCTGCATCTTGAAGTTCTCGTTGGAAGTCTCGCGGATAAGACCCTCCTCCTTGGCATAGGAGATATTGGCCGAGTAGGTGGCGTTCTTGGTGCCACCGCTGATGTTCAGGTCGTGGTTGTGCTTGAAACCGGCCTTGCGTGTAACTGCTGCGAGCCAGTCAGTATCGTAGCCCAGATACTCCTGTGCCGTCTTGCCGTAAATCACGTCGTGGGTGTCCATAAAGTCGAGTTTCTTACTCCACTTCGAGAACGAGGCATAGCCATTATAACTGACTTGGACAGGTGTATCGCGCTTACCGCTCTTTGTGGTAATCAGAATCACACCGTTGGCACCGCGTGTACCATAGATAGCGGCAGCAGAGGCATCCTTCAGCACGTCGATTGAGGCGATATTCTCAGGTGCCACCGTGTTCAGGTCACCCTCAATACCATCTACCAGAATCAAAGGAGTCAGACTGCCCACCAGTGTGGTGATACCACGTAGGCGGATAGAAGAACCTGCCTTCGGGTCACCGCTGGCGTTGACCACCGTCAGACCGGCAATCTTGCCTTTCACGAGTTCTGCGGCGTCGCCGATCTTACCGGCGTTGAAGTCCTCGGCCTT
>ONSV01000142.1 GCA_900320585.1 uncultured Prevotellaceae bacterium
AAGGCCGTGTTTAGGATGCAATGTGCATGTATCAAGGATTTATGCGGTTTTATTTGCTTCTGCGGGGCAATTTGTTTACTATTTATAGAGGAAAGATAAGTGATAATAACGAATCTCCAAGACAAAACGTGTTAAAATTTATCGTTTGCAAACCAAACGGAAACAAAAAAAAGTAAAGTGTAACTGTTTTATTTGCAGTTTGTTATAAAATCTTAAAATGTTGTGTAGAATCGTTCCCGATGATATGAAAATGCCCCGCGTATGTTTTATCCGATTATTACTTTTGTGGTCAAAAAAGTATTTTTATGCAAGGATTCATCAAAAACCATGAATTATTGGACGAGGCACAGGGCCATTGGCTGGCGACGGCTGATTTCCGCATGCGCCGTGAGCGCTGCAAGCGTTATTGTTATGGCGACCAATGGTCGGATCCGGTGATGGTAGATGGGAAGTGGATGAAGGAAGACCAGTATATCCGCAGTATGGGCAGCGAGCCGCTGAAGAACAATCTCATCAGGCGGTTGGTGAAGCAGGTGCTGGGCCTTTTCCGCACGCAGATGGAAGAGAGTGGAGATGCTTTGGAGCCCTCACGACAGTCAGGGCTGGCCGAAGCCTACCGACAGATGCGCTTGCTCAACGACATGAATGAGATGGATGCGCGTGCCTTGGAGGAACTGCTCATCTCCGGACTTACCATCCAGCGCAAGACTTTCGGCGTGCGACATGGGGTGCGTGGATGCTTCACCGACAATGTGTCGCCCGGACGCTTCATCATCGACTCCTCATTCCGCGACACCCGGGGGTGGGACGTGAGGTTCGTAGGCGAGATTCACGACCTGGGTTTCGATGCGCTCTGTGCCGAGTTCGCTCAGTCGGAGGCCGATTTCGCTTGTCTTGCCGAAATCTACAATCCCTCCACATACGACGAGCGCCTCTCGCAGTTGCTCTGCCGGTTTGGTGCCGCCCAACCCGACGGCATCACGTTCCGCAGTCCGGCTGCAGCCTCGGCCTGCAGGGTGTATGAGCTGTGGCGCCGTGAGCGCCGTCCGGGATACCTGTGTCATGATGTGGCCCTGGGCCAACTGTTCTGGGTGGATGTCGCCACGGCTCCCAGCATCGAGGCCGTTAACCTGTGGCGCCAGGCCCAGGGGTTGTCACCTGTCGAGACGCATTGGATGATGACCGATGAATGGAGATACTACTATCTCACTCCGTTTGGCGACGTGCTCGACGAGGGCGTCTCGCCCTACGCCCACCGCCAGCATCCCTATGTGTTCAAGGCCTATCCTTTTGTTGATGGCGAGGTGCACTCTTTTGTCGACGACATCATCGACCAGCAACGCTACACCAACCGGCTCATTACGCTCTACGACTGGGTGATGCGGTCATCGGCAAAAGGCGTGCTCATCGTGCCCGAGGAGAGTATCCCCGATGGATACACCATCGACGATATCGCCAGCCAGTGGTCGCGTTTCAATGGCGTTATCCCTGTGCAGACACGCAATGGCGCGTTGCTGCCACAGCAGGTGTCGGCCAACGCCGTCGGCGTGGGTATCAACGACTTGCTCAGCACTCAGCTCAGTTTCATGGAAGACATCTCTGGCGTTACCGGCGCGCTGCAGGGCAAGGCCGGGGGAGCCGGCATGAGTGGCAAACTGTATGAGCAGCAAACACACAACGCATCGCTGTCTCAACTCGACCTGCTCGAGTCGTTTGGCAGTTTCCTTCGCGAGGCGCGTCGGAAAGACCTCAGCAACCTCAGGCAGTATGTGGTACACTGAAGGGTGCGGCATCGCCAAAATCAAGGTGTAGTCTGACTTTTGGTGGCCTTCACTAAAGTGTCAGTTCTAATGACAAAATCGATAGTGGTATAAAGTGCTAAATTTCTTTACATAATTTTTTGTTAAATATTGATAAAAAATTAATGCGATAAGTACAACATATTTCTAATTTGATTATTTTTGTCGTATAAATCATCCGAATTGTAACTACATTGGCTAACAAGTCAGAGGCGTTTGGCTATTTGTTGGATAAATATCCAGATTGCCGTAATGCACTTTTGACTATAAAAAGACTAAACCCTTTTACAGTTTCATGCTGTAATGGGAAGAAAATAAGAAAGAAATATCAATAATCCTACGTCGGATAGGATTATTTTGGGGGAGTGGTTTGTATGAGGACTGCTCCCCTCCTTGTTTCCGCAATAAAAAGAAGGCAGGCCAAGATTGGTCTGCCTTGATTGGTCTGCCTGAAAAAAAGGTAGATGGTCGCCTTGCCTTGTGTTATTTGCAAGGAGTCCAGGGCTTGAGTTGCTTGAAGAAGTCGTTGCCCTTGTCGTCAACCAGGATGAATGCGGGGAAGTCCTCGACGTCAATCTTCCAGATGGCCTCCATGCCCAGTTCGGGATACTCCACGCACTCTATCGACTTGATGCTCGACTGCGAGAGAACGGCGGCCACGCCACCGATAGAGCCCAGGTAGAATCCGCCGTGCTTCTTGCAGGCGTCGGTCACCTCCTGGGTGCGGTTGCCCTTGGCTATCATCACGAGCGATGCGCCATGGTCTTGGAACTCGTCTACATAGGGGTCCATACGGTTGGCCGTGGTGGGTCCCATCGAGCCGCAAGGATATCCCTCTGGAGTCTTGGCCGGTCCGGCGTAGAGGATGGGATGGTCCTTGAAGTAGGCGGGCATCTCCTCTCCGGCGTCGAGACGAGCCTTGAGCTTGGCGTGGGCGATGTCGCGGGCCACGATGATGGTGCCTTTCAGGTTGACACGGGTGCTCACCGGATACTTCGAGAGTTCGGCGCGCACCGAGTCGATACCCTTGTCAAGGTCGATGACGATGCTGTTGGCACCCTCTCCGGGCTTGCAGAGCTCCTCGGGGATGAGTTCGGCGGGATTGTCGTCCATCTTCTCCAGCCATACGCCATCGGCGTTGATTTTGGCCTTGATGTTGCGGTCGGCCGAGCACGATACGCCCATACCGATGGGGCATGAGGCGCCATGGCGTGGCAGGCGCACCACACGGATGTCGTGTGCCAGGTGCTTGCCGCCAAACTGTGCGCCCAGTCCGATCTTGTGTGCCTCGTCGAGCAGTTTCTTCTCCAGTTCCACGTCGCGGAAGGCCCGTCCGGTCTCGTCGCCCGTGGTGGGCAGGTTGTCGTAGTACTTGATGCTGGCGAGTTTCACGGTGAGCAGGTTCTTCTCTGCCGAGGTGCCACCGATAACGAAGGCGATGTGGTAGGGCGGGCAGGCTGCCGTGCCGAGTGACTTCATCTTCTCTACGAGGAATGGCAGCAGTGTGCCCTCGTTCTGGATGGTAGCCTTGGTCATGGGATAGAAATAGGTCTTGTTGGCCGACCCACCGCCTTTGGCCACCATGACGAAGCGGTATTCCATGCCTTCCACGGCCTCGATGTCGATTTGTGCCGGCAGGTTGCAGCGTGTGTTCACCTCGTCATACATATTGAGTGGTGCGTTCTGCGAGTAGCGCAGGTTGTCTTGTGTGAAGGTGTTGTACACGCCGAGGCTCAGTGCCTCCTCGTCCTCGAAACCTGTCCACACTTGCTGGCCTTTCTCGCCGTGGATGATGGCGGTGCCGGTGTCCTGGCAGAAGGGCAGGATGCCTTTCACCGAGGTCTCGGCATTGCGCAGGAACTGCAGTGCCACGTATTTGTCGTTCTCGCTGGCCTCGGGGTCGTTGAGGATGGCTGCCACCTGCAGGTTGTGCTCGCGCCGGAGCATGAACTCTGCGTCGTGGAAAGCCTGCTGGGCCAGCAGGGTGAGCGCCTCCTTGCTCACTTTCAGCATGGGGTGGCCTTCAAACTCGCCCACACTCACTCCTTCTTTCGTGAGCAGGCGGTATTCGGTCTTGTCTTCACCCAACTGGAACATGGGCGCATACTTGAATTCGGGTGTTTTTGCCATAATGATTTGGATTTAGTGTTAATGATATAGGAAATATGTAGGTATACTCTCTTTTTGTCAATAGCCGAAGATCTGCTCGGTGGTGAGGCGGTGCACCGGACCGATTTTCTCCAGCGCTTTCATGTCGAGCTCTTTCTCATCGCCCAGGATGATGTATTTGTAGGTCTTGCCCACCATGTTCTTGCGCTCGAAGTCGACCACGTCCTGCAGCGTCACGCCTGGCAATGCCTTGTAGATGCGCTCGTTCATGTCGAAGTCGAAGCCGCGCTTCTTGGCCCAGTAGTAGTTGCTGAGGATGCTGAACTTCGTGGTGCGGGCCGTCTGCAGACTCTTCATCGCGCTCTGCTTGGCGATGTCGAAAGCGGTTTGGCTCTGTGGGATGGTGTCGATGATGCTCTTGAAGGTCCGGATGCAGTCCATCATCTTGTCGTTCTGCGACACGATGTAGGTGATGTAGGTCTCGGGATGGTTGAGCCTGAACGGAGTGCTGTAGCTGGCGGCGGCGCTGTAGGCCAGTCCGCGGCTCTCGCGCAGTTCCTGGAACACGATGGAGTTCATGCCCCCGCCGAAGTACTCGTTGAGCATGGTGCGCAGCGGAGCTTCCTCCAGACTGAAGGGCTTGCCTTCGTTGTGGTATTGCACCATGTAGATGTTCTTGGCCTCATAGGGAGCGATATACACCTCGTTGGTGGGAGTGAGCTGCTCGGTATACTCTTTGCCGGCAGGCACGGGCAGGAGCCGTTTCTGGGTCTTGTGATATTTGCCGATTACCTTGCTCAGCTCCTTCTCGCTCATCGGTCCGTAGTACATCACGGTGTGCTCGTAGTTCTTCAGTCCGGCAATGAGGTTGAGGAACTGCTGGGGATCGGCGGCACGCAGCTGAGCGGCGCTCAGGCTGTTGAGCTGCGGATTGTATGTGCCATAGGTGACGTAGTTGCGCAGGGCGCTGAAGTTGGAGCTCTGGTTCTTCTTGGCATCCTCGCGGTTCTTGAGCATCAGGTCGACGCATTGCGAGTACGACTCCTTGTCGGCCTTGGCGTTCTGCAAGAAATCCTCAAGCAGGGCGAGTGCTGCGGGCATGTTCTCGCTCAGTCCGTTGAGGTTGACCGTGGTGTAGAAGCTGTTGACGTTGACAGAGTAGTTGCAGGCCAGCTTGTAGAACTCGAGCTTGATGTCGCTCACGCTCTTCTTGTCGGTGCCGATATAGTCCATGTAGGCGGGACCATAGCTGAGGTTCCTGTCGCTCTCCTCTCCGAAGTCATACATGAAGGTGAGGTTGAAGAGGCCGTCCTCGTTGTTGTGCTTGTAGAGCAGGGGCAGTCCGCGCTTGGTCTTGCTCACGGTGAGGTCGTTCTCGAAGTCGAGGAACCTGGGCGCGATGGGTTTCACGTAGGAGTTCTTGATTTCGTTGAGGAACTGGCTACTCAGGTCGCGGTTGGTGGGAATGGGCGTGATCTCGGGCTTCTCGATTTTCACCTGTGTGGAGTCGGTGCCCACCCGTTTGTAGATGCACACGTAGTTGTTCTCTCTGATGTATTTGTTGGCGAAGTCGACCACGTCTTGCTTCGTGATTTTCGAGATGCGGTCCACGTAGTTGGCCACGTCTTCCCACCGCTGATTGTTGATGAACGCGTCGACCATCAGGCTGGCCCTGTTGCGGTTGTCTTGTATCGACTTGAAGAAGTTGAGCTTGGCGTTGCTCACGACGGCGGGGATGAGGTCGTCGCTGAACTCGCCCCGCTTGAGCTTGGCCATCTCGCTGAGCAGCAGCTGGCGCACCTCGTCGAGGGTCTGGTTGTCTTTCGGGTAGCCGTAGAGGATGAATGGGGAGTAGTCGGCCATCTCATCGGCCATGGCGCCGGCCGCCATCAGTTTCATCTTCTGCTCGAGGTCTACCTCGAAGAGTCCGCACTTGCCGTTGGCCAGCAGGCTGCTGATGATGTTGAGCGTGTCGCTCTGCCCTGAGTTGGCCTTGGCGAATCGCCATCCCAGCATCAGGTATTCGGCCTCCTTGCCCACCACGGCGGTGTCTTGCGGTGTGGTGATGGGTGCCAGTGGCGCGAACTGTGGCACGTTCAGGTTGTTGTTGGGCTTCCAGGAGCCGAAGTATTTGTCGATGATGGCAATCACCTCGTCGGGGTCGAAGTCACCGGCCATGCAGATGGCCACGTTGTTGGGGACGTAGTAGTTGCGGAAGTAGTTCTTGATGTTGGTGATCGACGGGTTCTTCAGGTGCTCCTGCGTGCCGATGGTGGTCTGTGTGCCATAGGGATGGGTGGGGAACAACTTGGCGTAGAGGGCCTCCCACATCTTGCGCTGGTCTTGTGCCATGCCGATGTTCTTCTCCTCGTATACGGCCTCGAGCTCGGTGTGGAAACCTCGGATCACCATGTTCTGGAAGCGGTCGGCCTGCACGCGGGCCCAGTTCTCGATCTCGTTCGATGGGATGTTCTCCACGTAGCAGGTCACGTCGTTGCTGGTATAGGCGTTGGTGCCCTCGCTGCCGATGGCTGACATCAGTTTGTCGTACTCGTTGGGGATGAAATACTGGGCGGCGATTTGCGACACACTGTCAATCTCGTGGTAGGCCTGCTTGCGCTCGGCAGGGTCGGTGAGCTTGCGGTATTTCTCGTAGCGGGCCTCTATCTCGTCGAGATAGGGAGCCTCGGCCGCGGGGTCGGTCACGCCAAATTTTCTCACGGCGATGTTGGCCTGCAGGCGCGGCTTCTCCTTGTTCACGGAGAGGTATACGGTGAGTCCGTTGTCGAGTTTGTAGATGCGTGTCTGCGTCAGGTCGCCGGGCACGGTGGTGTAGTGATAGTCTTTGGCCTGCAGCGAGAGAGCCGCCATGAAGGCCATGACCAGTGTGCAAAGTCTTGTTCTCATATCAGCGAAATGTGGTTGGTTTATGCTTCAATCTTGGTGTCGTTCTCAAACTCCATCTCGGCTTGCAGCTGGGTGATGAAGTTGTCGAGCACTTCCTTGTCCACGTCGCCAAGGGTATATTCCTTCTCGGCGTCTTTCTGTATCTCGGCAATCCATTTCCGGCGTGCGGTCACATAGTCCTCGTGGATGCGCTTCGCGTCGTCCTCGGTGAGCGTCTCCAGTCCATAGTAGTCGAGAATCATGCGGTAGGTCCAGGTCCAGCGGTATTCGGAGTAGTTCCTGTGTATCTCCTCGAAGCGGTCGAGGATGTCGTAGATGTCGATGATGGTGCCATTCTTGATGTCGTCGATGAGGCGGTATTCCTCGGTCTCGGGCAACAGCAGTCCGGAGAGGTCGCTCCATTTGCCAGTGCCTACCGGACTCTTCGGCAGCTCGAGCTTGTGGCGTTTGAGCACGGCGCCCATGTAGATGTGCAGGGCCATGTCGTAGAGCTGGATGCCCGAGCGCAGGTGGCTGGCCTTGATCACGTACTCGTGGTAGTTGTAGGTCGACACCTTGTCGCCCGATGCGGCCCTGAGGTTCTCGAGCACTTTCTTTCCCTCGAGTATCTCTCCTGCGGAGAACGGACTGAGCCAGTCGAAGTTCACGATGCTCTTCTGTCCGCCGCGTGGACGCTTGTCGCGTTTCGGCCATTTGCGGATGTCGCGGTAGAGTCCCACGGTGGTGAGGTTGCGTGCGGGGTTCAGGTACATCGTGTCGCTGTAGGCGATGAGGTAGGAGAAAGGCAGGTTGCGGGTGTCGGGGTGGTACATCAGTTTGCCGAAGCACACCGAGAAGGTGCCGATGTGGGCGGGCATGAGGATATAGGCGCCGCTGGCTGTCTTCACGCCTCGCTCGAGCGTGCCATAGTGCATGGGGCCCATCTTGTAGGCATGGTTGCTGAAGTTGGTGGCCGAACCGGCGTTGTAGAACGAGAACATTCCGCCGATGAGCAGCGAGCTCTTGTGGTGGCTGGCCGAGAATGGGCCGCAGAAGGCGGCGCAGGCCTCACCGTTCGACATGAAGCTGTTGGCGAAGAAGATGCTGTTCTCTGCGGCGAACCCATTGGTGATTTTGCAGGCCTCGCCCACGAAGCAGTTCTCGAGTTTCACACTGTTCAGGATGGAGCTGCCGTCGTAGATGATGGAGTTCTCGCAGATCACTCCCGACCCGATATACACGTTGGCCTCGGGAATGCTCTTGATGGAGCAGTCGCTCAGCCGGCAGGCACCGCTGATCTCGCAGTCGTCGTTGATATGGGTGTTGGTGATCTCGCCGGTATTGATGATCTTCACGTTGTTGCCGATGGTGCCCCGCTCGGGCACGCTGGCCTCCACCTCCTTGCGGATGAGGCTGAAGATCTGCTTCATCAGTTCCTTGTCGCGGTAGTGCTTCACCATGAAGGCGGCCAACTGGCTGGTGAGTCCGTCGAAGAGCATCACGTTACCGTCGCCCACCTCGTTGAGCACTGAGATGAGGTTGCCCTCGCCGAATGTGGCGCCCTCGGTGGTCTCGATGGTGTTGACGTTGCTGATGTAGCACTCGTCGCCCAAGGTGTAGTTGTTGATGAAGTTGCCGATATTCTCTATCAGGCAGTTGTCGCCCATGGTCACGTTACGCAACGTGGTGCTCTTGATGCCACAGTGCTTCACGAAACCTTTGCTCACCTCTATTTCCTTCTCGAACACGCCCAGGCGTATCTCACCATAGAACGAGGTGTTTCGGATATAGTTGGCGGTGAAACCGGGGGCCACGGTCACGAGGTCCCAGTCTTCGGCCTTGCATCCACGCTCTTCGAGCAAGGCGATCTCTTCTTGTGTAAGTTGTCTGTATTCCATTCTTTTATGTTTTAGGCATTAATGTTATTCTTCTGTGTCTACTTCTGGATAAAGGAAGTCGTTGTAGGGATATTTCTGCACGTGCAGCTCGCGCACCTTGCGGTAGAGCACCGCCCGCAGCTCGTCGACGTTGATGTGCTCGCGGGCAGAGATGAAGATGCAGTTGTCGTTGAGCTTGGCCATCCAGGTGCGGCGCAGCTCGTCGAGCGTCACGTTCTCCTTCGTGGGCGGTGTCAGGTCGTCGGGTTCCTTGTCCACCCAGTGGTAGGCGTCGATTTTGTTGAATACGATCATCATCGGCTTCTCCGCGCAGCCCAGTTCGCCGAGTGTCCGCTCCACCACGCTGATCTGCTCCTCGAAGTCGGGGTGCGAGATGTCGACCACGTGGACGAGCAGGTCGGCCTCGCGGGTCTCGTCGAGGGTCGACTTGAACGAGTCGACCAGGTCGGTGGGCAACTTGCGGATGAATCCCACGGTGTCGGCCAGGAGGAAGGGCAGGTTCTCCACCACCACCTTGCGCACGGTGGTGTCGAGGGTGGCGAAGAGCTTGTTCTCGGCAAACACCTCGCTCTTGGAGAGCAAGTTCATGATGGTCGACTTCCCCACGTTGGTGTATCCCACGAGTGCCACACGGATCAGCCTTCCGCGGTTCTTGCGCTGGGTTGATTTCTGCTTGTCGATCTCGGCCAACCGCTGCTTCAGGAGCGTCATGCGCTGCAGGATGATGCGGCGGTCCATCTCGAGCTGGGTCTCACCCGGACCTCTCAGTCCCACCGAGCCTTTGCCGCCGCCCGAGCCCGAACCGCCTCCCTGGCGTTCCAGGTGGGTCCACAGTCGTTGCAGGCGGGGCAGCATATAGCGGTATTGTGCCAACTCCACCTGGGTCTTGGCATTGGCGGTCTGCGCCCTCATGGCGAAGATGTCGAGGATGAGCGAGGTGCGGTCGAGGATTTTCACTTGCAGCACCTGCTCGATGTTGCGCAGTTGCTTGGCCGAGAGCTCGTCGTCGAAGATCACCATGCCCACCACTCGGTCGGCATCTTCCTCGGCCTTGATATAGTCGCGTATCTCCTCGAGCTTGCCTTTTCCCACGTAGGTCACCGACGACGGACCGTTCATCCGCTGCGTGAAGCGCTTCACAGTGACGGCACCGGCAGTGTCGGCGAGGAATTCCAACTCGTCGAGATACTCTTTGGTCTTGGCCTCGTCTTGGTCTTTGGTGATCAAACCAACAAGGACGGCGGTTTCGGCTTGCGCCTCGGAAATCACAAATGCTTTCATAGCGTGAATGTTGACATGGGCAGGCTGGGGTGGGGGGTGCGCGACGCACCGTTTTTTCCTGCCTAATATCGTGCAAAAATACAAATTTTTCCATAAACGCCACCATCTTTCACCTTATTTCTATTGGCCGAAGGTAAAGTTTTTGTATGTTTGGATTTGCGGCCCGCATGACTGCGCCGTGTGAAAAAACCATTTGACACCATTCCAACGAAAACGTTTACGTTGATTTTTGGCCCCAAATGCGCACCTTTTTTTGATTTAAATCAATTTTTGTATAACTTTGCACTCGTCAAAACGATTTTCAGAAACGATAACTACATAAGACAAACTGCTGAAACATTCAAGAATGAGAGTCCCCGACGTGATGTCGGGGACTTTTTTGTTGGTAGTTGTGGCCGGGGGCACGGACCATGGTCTGCCTGTTTCCCGACAAGTGACTTTTTTCTTTTTTGTAATTTTTTTCTTCTCTTTTTCAACGTTTTGTCGAAAAATATATATTTTTGCAGCGAAAAGAAACATTTTAAACAAAAGTAATATGAGATTAATTATCGAAAGCGACTATCAGAAAATGTCGAAGTGGGCTGCCGAACATGTGATCAAGCGCATCAACGAGGCCAATCCCACACCAGAGAAACCCTTCGTACTCGGACTTCCCACCGGTTCCTCGCCCGAAGGTATGTATGCCGAACTGGTGAAAGCCAACAAAGAGGGCAGGGTGTCGTTCAAGAACGTGCTCACCTTCAACATGGACGAGTATGTGAACTTGCCCGAAGACCATCCCGAGAGCTACCACTCATTCATGGCTCGCAATCTTTTCGACCACATCGACTGCCCGAAAGAGAATATCCACATCCTCAATGGCAATGCCAAGGACCTGGCCGCAGAGTGCGCCCATTACGAGGAGATGATCAAGGAGGCCGGAGGAGTCGACCTCTTCCTCGGCGGCATCGGCCCCGACGGACACATCGCGTTCAACGAGCCTGGCTCGTCGCTGTCGTCCCGCACCCGTGTGAAGACCCTCACCACCGACACCATCATCGCCAACTCGCGTTTCTTCGACAACGACATCAACAAGGTGCCCAAACTGGCGCTCACCGTGGGTGTTGGCACCGTGATGGATGCCCGCGAGGTGATGATACTGGTCAATGGTCACCACAAGGCCCGTGCCTTGCAGGCCGCCGTTGAGGGAAGCGTGAACCACATGTGGACCATCAGCGCGCTGCAGATGCACCAGCATGGCATCATCGTGTGCGACGAGGCTGCCACCGACGAGTTGAAGGTTGGCACCTACAAATATTTCAAGGATATTGAGAAAGACAACCTCATCTGATTGTCTCTTGTTTCAAGATACCACAGCGGTGACGTCGTTTCGGCGCCACCGCTTTTTTTCCATTCTCTACACCGCACAAGCCGTCATATGGAAAGAAAAGGCCGAATAAATTTGTTTTTTCTATCGCATAAT
>ONSV01000143.1 GCA_900320585.1 uncultured Prevotellaceae bacterium
CCTGTCGGCGTGCCTCATCGGCCTTCTCTACCACCCAGTCGAGGGTGGCCTGGGTGATACGCCCGAACTCCATGTCGCTGATCCTGTCGATACCCTTCGAGGGCACCCTGCTGTCGTCGATGGCGATGAGTACCAATCCGGGTATCGGCTCGCAGACGTAGGAGAGCGAGGAGGGGTCGCGGTCCATCCCCTCGCCATATCCGAAGTTCCTGTAAATCTCGGCAAACTGGTCGACGGTGATGGTCTCGGCCATCTTCACGCCGTCGGAGTCGTAGGCACGGGCCATCTGGCTCTCGATGTCATGGTTGCCGGGAATCACGAGCGAGGGGATACCCTCATCGAGCAGTTGCTGCAGTCCCTCGGCCACAGCCTGGTGGCTCAGTAGCTCACCATCTTTCGTGAGGTCGCCCGGGATGAGCACAAGGTCGGGGTGCAGCGCCCTGATGGTATCGCAGTAGGTCTTGAATATGTCGTAACTATATTTGAGAAGTTTCCTGTCGTTCCCTATCATCTTCAGGTAACTCGCGTTGTTGGGGTCGGTCACCAGTTCGGGGCTCATCACATGGATATCGGAGAGGAGCATCACCCTGTATTTGCCTTCTACAGGCAGTTCGGCAATCTGGAAATTGAGCTGTGCGAGCGAGTTGTTTCCCCTCACGAGCAGCGCCCAGTAGTTGCCGGGCTGCAGTATGGGAGGCACGTTGTATACCCCCTCTTGCTGCCCGACCTCGAGCTTTTCGGCGAGCGGCATGACAGACAGATTCTGGTATAAGATGATACGGTCGCCCGTCTGTGCGCCATCATACTTGATGCCCACCGTCTCGCCCATCTCATAGGTGTGGCGTCCGTCGGTGGTAGAGAGTTGCTGCGCGGCCATTCCTCCGGGGATAACTGCGAGGCATGTGGCTAGGCACATGGTGATGAGATAATTCTTTGTCATATAGATATGATAATATTTCAACCAATCATTTGTTGCAAAGGTAATTGTTTTTTGGCAACAGCCATACGTTATTGCGATTTTTAACAAAAAAACGGCAGACGGCGGGGTGAGAATGCGAAAATATGCGTACATTTGCACTAAGAAACCACAAAAAACACTAACAGCCACTGGCATTTTCCAATGAAAGTCATCATGCACACTCCCCTCACCACTCTCCCCAAGGGTCTCAGAACCATACTCCTGACCGCCGTCCTGGCATTCGCTGCCGTATCTCCCATCATGGCCCAGGGCGACAAGGGCAAGCCCGTGACCTACACGACCTATATTTATACCAACGACGAGCTGGGCAGCGAGATCAGCAAGCTGAACGACGAGCGCGACAGTTCGCGCGGCTATCTTGGCGACCTGTTCAGCGCTGCCGGCCATTCGGTGAAAGGCCTTGCCGGCGGCTACGTCACCTCGTTCTTCGACATGGGCGTCAATGCCATCGGTGCGCTCATCACCCGTAACAGCCGCATGAAGAAGGAGTGGGAGGAGGCCGTGAAGAAAGAGAATGTCTTCCAGACGAGAATCAGTACGGTATCCGAGATGAGCGACTTCTACGACGCTCCCTCCTTCGATGGTGCCATGGACCCCAAGGGAATGCGTTTCGACGGCATCGGCTGCCTCCGCATGGACGGCAACGACACCCTCTTCTACGTGTCGCTCCACATCGACCGCACCAAGCTCTACCGCATCATCAACCACTCGAAGTTTGAGTTGGTGCTCGACACCCTTATCCTCAGTCCGAAGCGTTCGAACCTTCCCAACACCCAGTTGAGCATCCCCTACTCTTTCGAGGAACGCAAGGACTTCACCCTGTCGATGGACATCACCATCTCGTCGTCGTGGATGAACGAGGTGGTGCAGTTGCAGAAAAACGTGGAGTTGGGCCAGTTCAACATCAACATCCCCGTAGACCCCAGCCTGCTGAATGCCGACGGGTTCCTCCGCTACACCCGCCGTGCCGATGCCGCTCCCCGCTACAAGGTGACTGGCGAATGCTTCATCGTGCCCCGCTCATACATGGGTTTCCGCGACGAGAAGGAAAACTTCAAGGACAGCTGGGGCACCGGCGAGTACAAACTGGCCATCGACATCAAGGAGAGCTGCGACGTGACCGAGCAATACCGTGCCAACTGGAAAGCCGACTACAAGCACCGCAAGGAGATGACGAAGAAGAATCTCAGTCTGCTGGAGCGCACCTGGCAGGTGGTGTCGAGACAAGACTGGAACGAGATCACGCACTCGTGGGTCATCACCACCCTGCAGGCTCCCGCCGACATCATCTCTAACGATTTCATCAACAAATTAGGATTGGAGTAACAGTGAGCGCATCCCGGACAATCGTGCTGGCCATGATGGTATGGCTCATGGTGGGCAAGGTGTGCTCGCAGCCTGCGTCATCCCCCACCACCCCGTCGCGCGACAGCCTGTCGGCACAAGTCCTCGGCCAGCGTGCCAAGGAACTGTCGGCAGCGGGCGACTACGCCCAGGCCGTGGAATGGGGCAGGAAAGCCCTTGACGCCACCGAGCGCCAAGTGGGCATCCACCACCACGACTATGCCACGGCCCTCACCCTACAGGCCGGCTACCTCTCCCGTTCAGGTCGCTATGCCGAGGCCATCGTCCTGGCACAGCAGGCCATGACGCTCAGCGAGGAGCTGTCGGGCACCCAGACCGCCGAGTATGCCCAGTTGCTCAACAACCTTGCCCGTTACCACTCGTATGTGGGCAACTACATCGAGGCGGTGAGGCTGGGCCGCAAGGCGGTGGAGCTGCGCGCCCAACTCTTTGGCAAGGAGAGCGCCGAGTATGCCACATCGGTGAGCAACCTTGCCGGCTACCACTCCCGCCTGGGGAATTTCGACAAGGCCCTGGCGCTTGGCGAGGAGGCCCTCGGCGTGAGGGAGCGCGTGGTGGGCAAGGAGAGTGCCGACTATGCCCAGTCGCTCAACAACCTTTCCAAATACCATTATTACCTGGGCCATTACGACGAAGCCATCCTGCTGGGCACCGAGGCCGTGGAACTGCGTGGCCGCCTGTTGGGCGAGCACCATCCCGACTATGCCACTGCCCTGAGCAACATGGCCGACTACTACATGCGCCTTGGCAACCTGCCCCAGGCCATGCGCTGTGGCACGAAGGCCATGGAGATACGCCGCGAGGTGCTGGGCGACGACCATCCCGAGTATGCCGAGTCGGTGAGCAATCTTGCCAGCTACCACTACGCCATGGGGCACTACGGCGAGGCCGTGGCCTACGGCCGCGAGGCCATGCTCCTGCGCAAGCGCCTATTAGGCGAGCAGCACCTGTCGTATGCCCACTCGATGTGCAAGCTGGCCATCTACTACTCGGCCAACGAACAGACCGACTCTGCCGACCACTATGCCTTAGAGGCCACCTCGCGCTACACATCGAACGTGATGAGCACCTTCGCAGACCTCACGGCCTCTGAGCGCGACCTGTTCTGGCGCCGCGTGAAGCCATGGTTCACCAACACCCTGCCCCGCCTTGCCGCCAAGCACCCCACTCCCAAGATGGTGTCGAGCGCCCTCAATGGCACCCTCCTGGCCAAGGGACTGTTGCTGAACAGCGACCTGGAGATGGCCAACCTGCTCCTTGAGGGCAGCGACTCGCTACTGGTCGATGCCTACCGCAAGCTGCAGGCCGACAAGGCCAGGCTCATCGGCGAGTATGAGCGCCCCCTCAGCCAGCGCACGCTCAACACCGACTCGCTTAAGCGTGTGATTACCCACCAGGAGCGCCGGCTGGTGAAGCGCTCAAAGATATACGGCAACTACACCAAGTCGCTTGTGCTGCAATGGAAGGACATCGCACGCAATCTGAAGCCCCGCGAGGCTGCCGTAGAGTTCATCTGCTACCAGGACGGCAACGGCAATGAGCAGTATGGTGCCTTCGTGCTCACAGGCAAGATGGCGCATCCCCAACTGGTAGCCCTGACCGATGGCAGGCAGATTGCCGCCATCGAGGCCAAGAAACTCTACACCACCAGCCAGCTCTCCCGCCTCGTCTGGCAGCCCATAGGAAGTTATCTCCAAGATGTCGACAACCTGTATTTCTCGCCGGCTGGCGAGCTCTACAACATCGGCATCGAATCGCTGCCCCACTGGGAAGACAATGGCCAGTTGGTGTCCGACCAGTGGCACCTGTTCCGGTTGTCGTCGACCCGCGAACTGGCCTTGGGCCGCCACCATCGCTCCTCCACCCCATCGGCCGTGGTCTATGGTGGCATCATCTACGACACCAGCGCCATGAGCACCGGCCATGGCAAGAAGAAACGCGCTGCCAAATATCTCCCTGGCACGAAGAAAGAAGCCGAGGACATCGCCCGGGGCTTCCTCTCCAGCGGCATCCCTGCCACCCTCTATCTGGGCACCGCCGCCACCGAGACCAGTTTCAAGCAGCTCTCAGGCCATTCGCCCTCGGTGGCCCATATCGCCACCCATGGGTTCTACTGGACCGACAGCGAGGTGAAGCGAGGCCAGTTGTCAGAGAAGCTGGGTTTCCTCTCGATGTACGACGATATGGATGTCGCCGACCAGGCCCTCACCCGTTCGGGACTGCTCTTCGCCGGGGCCAACCAGACCCTTATCGGCGACGAGGTGGGCAACGACCATGACGACGGAGTGCTCACGGCGAAAGAGATTTCGGTGCTCGACCTTCGCGGTGTCGACCTGCTCGTGCTCTCCGCCTGCCAGACCGGTCTGGGCCGTATCACCGGCGATGGCGTGTTTGGCTTGCAGCGCGGTTTCAAGAAGGCCGGTGCCCGCAGTCTGCTGATGACCCTGTGGAAAGTGGACGATGTGGCCACGCGTCTGTTGATGACCCGTTTCTATGGTTATCTGCTGCGCGGCATGGAGAAGCACGAGGCCCTTCGCCTGGCACAGCACGACATCCGCACGATGGAGGCCCCTGCCAGCGGCCATCGCCGCCGTGCCATCTCCTCGCGCCAGAAGCGTGCGAGGAATGCCGCCCCCAAGAAGATTTACGAAGACCCCCACTATTGGGCCGCGTTCATCCTTCTCGATGGCCTGGAATGAGCCATTGCGGCTCTTTCACGCCATCGGGAGACTTGATGAACAGTCAGTCTCGGACCGAAGGAATAAAAAAAAGTAAATTTTTGTTGAAATCGGGCAAACCTACGTTAACACGGCGATTATTATTGTTAAAAGAGGACAAATAATTATACGAAAATAGCCATTTCACATTTTTTGCATCTATTTTTGCAATGCTTTTAAGCAATTTGGGCCCATGGCTTAACTGATTGGCATGAGTCTTGCTTATTATTTTTAGGAAATGGTTTAAAAAATTCTAAATACTTATGATCAAGAGCAACACTATTTTAGGTGCAGCGGTATGCGTTACCGCCCTTACCATCTCGATGAGCGGATGGTCGGCCACTCCTGCCGGACTCGTCGACCTCACCTATGCGGCCGAGAAAGCCGTTCCCGCAGTAGTACACATCAAAGTGAAGACAAACTCACAGACCCGTATGGTGGAAGTGCAGGACCCCTGGGGCGACTTCTTCAGCGACCCCTTCGGATTCTTCGGCAATCCCGGTGGCGGTGGCAGCCAGCGCCGTCAGGTGCAGACCCCACCCCGTGAGGCCAGCGGCTCGGGTGTCATCATCACCAACGATGGCTTTATCGTGACCAACAACCACGTGGTGGATGGTGCCGACGAGATTACGGTGACGCTCAACGACAACCGTGAGTTCTCCGCCCGCATCATCGGTACTGACAAGACCACCGACCTCGCCCTGATCAAGGTCGAGTCGAAGAACCTGCCGTTCCTCACCGTCGGCGACTCCGACAAGTTGAAGGTAGGCGAATGGGTGATTGCCGTAGGCAACCCCTTCAACCTCAACTCCACTGTCACCGCGGGCATCGTGAGTGCGAAGGCCCGTTCGCTCTATGCCAACGGCGTGGAATCATTCATCCAGACCGATGCCGCCATCAACTCAGGCAACTCGGGTGGTGCCCTTGTGAACACCAACGGCGAGCTGGTGGGCATCAATGCGATGCTCTATTCGCAGACAGGCAGCTACGCCGGTTATGGTTTCGCCATCCCCACCACCATCATGAACAAGGTGGTGAGCGACCTGCGTGAGTATGGCACCGTGCAGCGCGCCCTTCTGGCCATTGTGGGCCAGGATGCGCACAACTACATCGACGCCCAGAAGGCCATGGGCTACCAGAGCCCCGACGGCGTGGCGGGCGTGGAGTTCCAGAGCTTCCTGTTCTCCAAGTATTCAAAGAAGATCAAGCAATAATAACGTATTTTGTGCCGCTTGAGCATAACTTTCTGCTTGACGAAAATACCAGAGTACACTATCCTGTTCCCCTCCGGCTATAGCGGTTGTACGCGCAATATCACGATAGGCACAAGCAAGATATGCAGCATTTGTCTCGGAATTTAGCTTGGGGATGGCTTTTCGGTAATAGCGCTGAGCAATGTCATAGAGCATTTCACTTTCTAAGGTGTTACCCAACCTAAACCACGTCAGTCCCAATAACTGATTTCTCTGCGTCCACATCTGATTACCGACATCTGACTGCTGAATACTTAACAAAACCTCCTCTGCT
>ONSV01000144.1 GCA_900320585.1 uncultured Prevotellaceae bacterium
TCTTTTCTTGACAAACCAGGCATCGTTGGTCCCGGCGGCGATGATAATGAGATGCGGGGCGGGCTGGATACCATGGTCGCACGCATCCATGAGCCTTGCGATTTGGTTGTAGACAACGTTGTCGTTGCCTAATACGGCAATGTTTTCATCAGGGTACTTGCGTGTCTTGATGGTGTTGGTCCATGTGGCTCCACTGCGGGCATAACTCTTGCACGACAGGGGTTGGAAGGCATCCACAAACCATTTGTTCCATCCTCTGGACTGGTCGCAGTCATCGCCACCAATCCAGGTGTTGGAGTCGCCAAGTATCACCACATGCAACGTGTGCCGGGTGCTTACTTTGGCCATGGACGTCGTGGATTCTTGTGCAAGACAACCCAGCGATGCCATCCAACTGAAGGCAAAAGATACAAATATGGCTATGCAATACCTCATGGTCAATTCATTAATCTATGCAACCATTCCGATTATTTCCATCCCGGAAGATATGTGCTTGATGCTAATCTGTGGAAAATTTTCTTGAAGCCAAGGGCAGAATATGATGAACTCGTTTTTTGACGAGACGTAGCAATTCCACCGCTTATCGGCAAATTTACTTAATTTCTTTGAAATAATGCGAGATGATGGAAGAAATGTGTAAATTTGTAGGCAAAACCGCATTGTTTGGGAAAAGATGACAGAAAAATCTTTGTCGCTTGATGATTTGCGCATCAATGAAGAGGATGTCTTCAGACAGATGGGCTACGATGGTGTTTGGCCTCCCTCCATTGTGGCCGAACTGACAGCAACCATGCTTGAGCGGCTGAAAGTGGAGTCGGGGCCTCGTTTCGGATATGTCACGGTATATGCCTCGCTCGGGGGCAGCACTCTTGAGGTGGGCGATGTGAAGTTGCATGTGGGCAAGACAATAGCCCAACAGCTTCGTGGGGCCGAGGCCTTCGTTTTTTTCGTGGCTACGGCAGGTAGCGAGGTGGTAACAATGCAGAGACAGCGCTTTGCCGATGGCGACATGTTGGGGGCGTTCATCGCCGATGCCATTGGCAGTGTGATGGCAGAGCATTGTGCCGACCAGATGGAGCATCTTCTACAACAAAATATCGACAAGCTGGGGTGGCATCATACCAATCGCTTCTCTCCTGGCTATTGCCAATGGCCGATGAGCGACCAGTCTTCACTTTTCCGTTTGTTGGGGGATAACACCTGTGGGGTGACCCTTAACGACCAATATGTCATGTCGCCGCTGAAATCGGTAAGCGGGGTGATAGGGTTAGGCACAGAGATGAGACGTATGGATTATGCATGCGCATTGTGCAGCATGACTCAATGCAAGTTGCGCAAGCGATGAGTCATCTGCCCAAGAGTCGTCTGGCCACTTCCACTGCTGTGTTGGCATTGCTTCCATAACCGTCAGCGCCTATCTCATCGGCAAACTTCTGGCTTACGGGAGCACCACCGACGATAATTTTCACTTGGTCGCGAAGTCCGGCTTCCTCCAGGGTGCGTACGCACGGCTTCCACAAATTCGCCTGCCGATACATCGATACCGATATTCACTACCTCAAACCCGCATCCCTCAAGCATCGAGGCCACCAGGTTCTTGCCAATGTCGTGCAGGTCGCCTTTCACGGTTCCTATCAGCACTTTGCCTTGTGTGGTCAGGGTGGCCGAGGCCATGACAGGTCTGACCACCTTCAGCGCTTCTTTCATCGCCCGGCCGGCCATGAGTAGCTGGGGCACGAAGACCTTGCCTTCTTCAAACTGCTTGCCCAGGTCGCTCATCGCCCTGATCATCTCGTCGTTGACAAGTTCCTCGGCCTTGTTGCCCTCGGCAATGGCCTCTTGTGCCGCCGATGAGGCGTCTGCCTCCACACCTTCGAGAATGGCGTGGTAGAGGCGTTGCCGTGGAGTGGATGGGGAAGATGGGGTAGGGGAAGATGACAGATGGCCGGGAATGCCGATACGACGGTAATGGTTGATTTCGTTCCCAGTACTGGGGCGATGGGGCGAGACGAAGATGCCAGGCAATGGATGTGTCAGCCTCTCGAAGGCACTGATAATAACATCGGTTGTGCCACAGCATCCACCAAGGATGTTCAGGTGATGTCCCTCCACCAAGGGCCAGACAAGGCCTTGCATCTCCTCTGGTGTTATGGAATAATGGCCATCGTCGTCGGGCATTCCGGCATTGGGGTAGAACGATATGAGCTTGGGGAATCGCTCACCCAGTTCTTTGACCAAAGGGGTGAATGCCTTCACGTCGGCCAGGCAGTTGATGCCTATAGATAACACCTGGTCGATGGGGACGGAAGAGAGAAACTCCAACACCGATTGTCCGAGCATGTTGTGACCATCGGGGGTGGAGACGCTGAAACTCAGCATGATGGGCACTTTGCGGTCCGCCTTCTTCATCGCTTCTGTCGCGGCGACCATGGCGATACGGGAGTTGAGGGTGTCGAATATGGTCTCGATGAGGATGGCGTCGACACCTCCTTCAAGCAGGGCCTCCATCTGTTCTGCATAAGCCTCGCGGAGGAGCTGGGTGTTGAGGGCGGGCGAACCGCCAGTGGCCATGGAGCATATTTTGCTGGTAGGTCCTACCGACCCCAGCACATAACGGGGCTTTTCGTTGGTAGAATAGCGGTCGGCCATATCTCGGGCTATGCGGCAGGCTGCCAGATTGATTTTACGCACTTCGCTTTCCATGCCGAAGTCGGCAAGTGAGATGCGCTGGGCGTTGAAGGTATTGGTCTCTATCAGGTCGGCTCCTGCCTCAAGGTATTTCTGGTGGATTCCACCTATCACATCGGGGCGGGTAAGCGACAGCAGGTCGTTGCATCCTTTCAGTGTAACGGGATGATGGGCGAACTGCTCACCACGGAAGTCTTTTTCTTCCAACCCATGGCGTTGTATCATGGTGCCCATGCCGCCATCGAGAATGAGTATTCGCTTCTCGGCAACCTTGGCTAAAGAGGGCTTGCTGCTTTTCTTCACCTGAATCGTGTCATTCAGTTTCTTCTCATCTTTTTGGTCGCTTGTTTGGTACTCCTCTACGATGCGGAGGGCCTGTTCCACTTCTCGCTCATTATGGAAGTCCATCTCTATGTGCACGCCCTCGCCACCAATATGGTCGAGCAATGGGCGCAGCTCGTCGATGGTTACCCAGCAGGCCATCACGCTCTTTCCGCCATCCAGAATCTGGCGGTAGAGAGAATACCACTTCGGTGAACCTCCTTGGGGCTGCCCAACTCCCGGTGTCCATTGTATGGCGTCCAGCTCTTCTATTTCAAGGAGTGCTGGAAGGTGATGCATGGCACCCACACCATCGAGGTGGTAGAGAGTGTAGTCGATGCGTTGGCACTGCTGCCTGATGTAGGGCTGCACGAACCGGCGGAAATCATCGGGGCTTAACATGGTAGAGATGTCGCTCTGCAGTTTCGACATTTTCCCTGGTGCCCACGACGAGAAATAGCAGAAGGCCATCTCGTCACCCTCGCGAATGATTTCGTAGAGTTCGTCAAACACCTTGAAATAGATATCGTTGATGGCCTGAAGCTGGCTTTCAAGCAGTTCGGGGCGCATCACCGTGTCGAGCAGCACTTTGTCGGTGCCTCGAAGGGCTGCCAGCACGTCCAAGCCTTCCATCAGGTCGGGCATGCCAACATAGTAATGACCTTGCGCCCTTTGCTTGCATGCCCTTAGCAATTCCTTGTGCAGCAGCCAGTTGGGATGGTGAGTGTCGAAACGGATGTCATCGGTGATGGCGGGTGATGGATGAATCCAGATAGTGTCGTCGCCTCCTTCAAGCACTCCTCCAAGGATGGCGGCCAACGAGCCGGGTCCCAGTTGTGTGTTGGCCACGGGTAGGATGTCGGCCTTCAGCGAACTGTGTGCCACATACCAATTAAGGTATTGTGCGCGCCATTCTGGGTCGAACCATTTCTGATTGAGGTCGATGGGAGGTGGTGGAGCGGGCACGCCGGCATGGGGTTGCACCCCTTCTTGAAAGTGTTCCCACATGTTCAGCACGATACCTTTACGGTTCCACCAGTCAATATAATGCTGTTTGGTCTCTTCTAAATTCTTTTTCCAGGTATTCATTTTGCAAAGGTAGTGCAAGGTGAGAGAAAAACAAAGCAAAACGTGTTTTTTCTGACTTGCACACATTACATGATGAAATGTGATATTATTCTTTGATAAGCCGATATAACGCCTGTGTTGTTAAATAAAGCAAAAAAATCAAATTATTAAAAAAAATACATTATCTTTGCATTACATTACTAAATATGGCGCTTGGGAAAACCTTAAACCCACAGACAATTCAAAACTACGGCCATTTGCCACGAAAGGTTCACTGATTGATAGGATTATGAAAAGAATTTGCTTTGTTGTGACTTGCTGTCTCGCAGCAACACTCACCGCTTTGGCACAAAATGTGAGATGGAACGCCGAATACCAGGCCTACATCGACAGGTATAAAGATATCGCCATCGAGGAAATGGTAGAGTATCATATACCTGCTTCTATCACATTGGCTCAGGGCTTGTTGGAGAGTGGAGCCGGGAAGAGTTATCTCTCCACACAAGGAAACAACCATTTCGGTATAAAAAGCCATGGATGGACAGGCCGCACACTGCGGCATGATGACGACCGTAAGCAAGAGAGCTTCAGGGCATACGACTCGGCAAGGGAGAGCTTTCAGGACCACAGCCGATTCCTTGCTGGCAGAGAGCGCTACCGTCGCCTTTTCTCACTCAGTACCACCGATTATAAAGGATGGGCCCGTGGATTGAAGGAATGTGGATATGCTACCAATCCTACTTATGCCCAACGGCTTATCAGCATTATCGAGACTTATAAACTTTATGAGTATGATAGGGTGAAGGCTCCCAGGAGAGTAGAGCAGCCTATTCATACTATTGTGAACAACAGGGCTGTGGCGGTAATCCACCCTTCGCATTCGGTAATGCAATACAACCATAATTATTTTGTATATTCGCATAATGGCGACTCCTTTGAGTCGTTGGGAAAGGAATTAGGCGTTGCACCTGCCAAGTTGGCAAAATACAACGAACGAAGGTTGGGTGAGCCGCTTCGCGATGGCGATGTGATTTATCTGAAGAAAAAACAGAAAAGGGCCGATTCCAGGTTCAAGAACCAGTGTCATGTGGTGCAGGCTGGCGAGAGCATGTATCTCATCTCGCAGAAATATGGCATCCGCCTCAGTTCGCTTTACAAAATGAACAACCTCAGTCCTGATTACAGTATCAAGCCAGGGCATCGTCTGAGGATTTATTGATCTTGTAAGTCGGAAAACCTTTTCGGAATCATCCTGTCTGAAATGCTCCTCTAATGTGTTTCTTGTGGCGGTTGCCACAAGAATAGTCCTTCGGATGCCGATAGTGAGCGTAATAGTTGAAGCATCTTGGGCGATGGATGGTAAATGGTAAGATAAAGGTCATCGCCGCTGAAGGTAATCATGGCTTGCCATTCTACGAACAGGAAGTAGAGGAATTGTTTCTCCTGCATGCTCTCTACAAACCATTCCATAATCTTTTCTGGTGAGGGATTGAGCGTCGTTCCTTCAATGTGACGGACAACCTCCATGTCGTCATAACAGTTGAGCTTCATCAGGATATGGGCGAATTTCCTGCACAAGATGTCCATTTGTGCAGCTTGCAGGAAATATTGCTCTATCTTGAAATACTGTCCACGGCTATTTGCCGGAACTTGTTCGGGCAAGATGTCTATCACCCAATAGGGCTTGTTAAGGTAATCGTCAATCTTCTCTTCCTGATTCATGATGATGGTGTAGGTCTTTCATTATAATGGTTCATGGCAGTCTGTATGAGGTCTTTGTCGGCCATGAACGACTTGTAGGCAGTCCTGACCAGTTCCCAGTTCCTCGTCAGGAAGAATATACCCACACATTTCCTCAACGTTGGCATGAGGGCATTGCGGTTGGTGCGCATATAGTCGCTCACAATCTCCTTGTCGCTCACGCCGTATGAGCGGAGCAAGGCCATGCTCACAATGCCTGTCCTGTCTTTGCCAGCGGTGCAATGGAAAAGTGTGCAGACTCCTTTACCCGCGTTCTCCTTGAGCGTTGTTACAACCTTGTCCAACTGCTCACGGCCGAAAGAGTCGGTCACGATATCCCGGTAAAGGGATTTGAAATCGGGCACCATCTCTTTCAGCCGTTCAGGATGCTTGCGCAGTTGGCGGATAATCGTCATAGGGTCGGAGCCTGTCTCATGGGTTATGCCCACGGTGGAGTCGCGGAGCAAGGGTATTTGCAAATAGGTGATGTCCTTTGGCAATGGGTCTGGGAATTCGGCCGACTCAAGGGGCGTGCGCAGGTCGATGACACAGCCTACATGGTGCTTCGCACAAAGACGGGCACACTCGTCTGCGGTCAGCACGCTGAGTTTGCCGCTTCGTAGGAAAAGGCCTCGTGGAACAACACCGCCTATGCCCCCTAAGTCTCTAAGGTTCAGGCTCCTCTTGCTCATACCTGATAGGTCCGGTCCAAGCTTCTAATGGCCTGTCTTATTCCTTGGCTTCCTCCAGTCCCTTGGCCGACATCAGCATGTCGACAAGGGGCTTGTCCTTGAAGTCGTGTTTCTGCTGGTCCCAGAAACCGAAGTCGGCATCATAGCACCAGGTGGTCCAGGCAATGTTGAACTCATCGAAGACGGCGAGCATGTCTTTCGTCCACTTGTATGCGAGCTCTCTGTCCACGGGCTCGTAGACACCCCATTCGCCGCAGAATAGCTGCAGGTTGTATTTCTTGGCGGCAGAGATGGCGTCCTTGAAGTCCTCGCGGATCTTGTCGATGTTCCATTCCTCCTTGGTGAAGGGTTCCAGCATGGGCTTGATCGAGTCGGGGGCAGCCTCAAAGTCTTCTTTCGAAACGAGGATGCCGGGATAGTTAACCTTGCCTTTATACTTTCCAAGGGGTGTCCACCAAGCTCCATAGTGGGTCAGCAGCATTGGGTTGTAATAGTGGAAGGAGAGGACGATGTTCTTGTCGCCTTCTGGCACCTTCAGGTATTGTATGGTCTGGTAGCCCTGCCAGAGGTTGCTGCCGATGACCAGGGTGCGCTGCGGCTCACGCTCGCGCAATGCCTTATGCACCTTGGCTATCAACTGGTTCCACTGCTCGTGGTCGTCGGCGACAGGCTCGTTCATGAACTCGTATGCCACGGAGTCAACACTGTAGCCTTTCAGCACATCAGAGAGCTCGTACCACATGTTGATTAGTTGCTGCTGTGCTTCTTCCGACGTGAAGAGCGTATTGGCGCTGGCCCCGCCTTCATTGACGGCATTGAAGTAATGCGAGCGGATGATGTGAAGGTCGACGATGGTGCGCAAATGGTGTTTCTCGGCCCAATTGATGGCGTTGGTCATCAATTCCCATGCCTCGGGCAGTTGGTTGCCTTCCTCATCCCAGAATTGTTCCTCGTCGATGGGTAGCCTGACAAAGTCGAAGCCCAGCGAATCCAAGCGGGCAAAGTCGTCTTCTTGGATGTGCAGGCGTCTTGCCTCCCCACGCTCCTTGGATTGTGACAGCCAATGGCTGATGTTGGTACCTCGCTTGATGCGGAAGTTGTTCACGCCGTCCTCTTCAGCAGCTTTGTTCGAGCATGCTGTCATAGCCAACATGGCAATGGCCAGTAGGCTCAGGAATAATAGGTTTTTTCTCATAGTGTGTAATTTGGACTTAATGAGGAGGAGGCCCGTGAAGGGGCCTCCTCGCGTTAATTTGAAAAAGTGATTTACAGTTTTTTCTTCGTCGTGCATTCGTTCACAAGGTATACGATGCTCATGTACGGTATGCCGGTGTTGGTCTGCAGACCAATCTCGCAGGTGCGGCTGTTGGAATAGCCCACCTCGATCTTGTTCTTCTCAATCTGCGGACGGAG
>ONSV01000146.1 GCA_900320585.1 uncultured Prevotellaceae bacterium
CGCAGGAGAGGATTTCGACCTCGAGGTACTGAAAAGAAAGTCGCCTACCGGGGTATTCAGCTTGGTCTAAAGCATCCAAGTTTCGAATACCTCAACTTCTTGACGTTCAAGATCTTATAAATTGCTGAAGTTCAGAAAACAGCCCAATGGTTGTTGGCAATTGTAATGTCTGAACTCCTGAACTTCTGAACTCCTGAACTCCTGAATAAATTACACCGCCTTGTATTGGCGGAGGGCTGCTTCGTACTCTTTGGTGAAGTCCTGGTCCAAACGGTCGATCATCCCTGGAAAAACACGCTTGAAACTGACATACGACAGCGCTAACATGCTGTAGCCACTCATCGAGAATCCAGGCAGCGAGGGCAACTGGTATATCTTCGAGAAATCGACGCCGCTTTGCGCGATAGGGGCGGCCTGCATCGCTATCAGGCGTACCTGGCTCACACTGAAGCGGTCGAGCAGGGTCATCGCGGCGGTCATCTCGTGGATGATGCGCTCCGAGGTGCTCTCTGGGTCGTTGATGAATGGGGAGAAGGGGTCGCCTTCCAAACCTTGCGACAGCACCTCTTCTGCCTTCTCCTCGGTTGCCTCTTCGTTGGAGACCTTCTCTTCTATGGGTTCAACGCTTCCTTCCATGTTGCCTGTCTCTGCACTGGCTGCCTCCTCCTCTTGGGCAACGGCCGTAGAGGAATCGGGGATGGCGGTAGGAGAATCCTTGCCCGACATCTCCTCTTTGCTGAAGAGCAACAGCTGGCTGTCGTCTTTTTTTTGTTTTTTCTTGCGCCTGAACAACATGGTATCGGAAAATTAGGCTAATAGACAAAAAAAGGTCGGGGATGGGGCGCATCCCCGACCGGTAAATACATTAATAGGCGAAGAGGGGATAGTCTTTCATCGTCTCGTTCACACGGGCACGGACGCTGGCAATCACCTTCTCGTCCTCAGGCGAATTGAGCACTTCCTCTATCAGCTCGGCAATCAGCACCATCAGGTCTTCCTTGGCACCACGGGTGGTGAGGGCTGGTGTGCCTAAACGGATACCAGAGGTCTGGAATGCGCTGCGGGTGTCGAAAGGCACCATGTTCTTGTTCACGGTGATGTCGGCCGCCACCAAGGCGTTCTCGGCCACCTTGCCGGTGAGGTCGGGATACTTCGTGCGCAGGTCTACCAGCATCGAGTGGTTGTCGGTGCCACCGCTCACAATGCCAAAACCGCGCTTCATCAGTTCGTCGGCCAGCACACGGGCGTTCTTCTGAACCTGTGCGGCCCATGCCTTGAACTCTGGCTGGAGTGCCTCGCCAAAGGCAACGGCCTTGGCGGCAATCACATGCTCCAGCGGACCGCCTTGGGTTCCTGGGAACACGGCACTGTCGAGCAACTGGCTCATCTTCTTCACCACGCCCTTCGGAGTGGTCTTGCCCCAAGGATTGTCGAAGTCCTTGCCCAGCAGGATGATGCCACCGCGCGGACCGCGGAGGGTCTTGTGGGTGGTGGAGGTGACGATGTGGGCATAGCGAAGAGGATTGTCGAGCAAACCGGCGGCGATAAGGCCGGCGGGATGGGCCATGTCGATCATCAGGAGGGCACCTACCGAGTCGGCTATCTCACGCATGCGCTTGTAGTCCCACTCGCGGCTGTAGGCAGAACCGCCACCAATAATCAGACGGGGCTTATGCTCCTGTGCAAGACGCTCCATCTCATCGTAGTCCACACGGCCGGTCTCCTTGTTCAGGTTATAGCCAACGGGCTTGTAGAGAATACCCGAGGTGTTCACCAACGAACCATGCGAGAGGTGACCTCCATGGGCAAGGTTCAGTCCCATAAAGGTGTCACCGGGATTGAGGACGGTGAGCAAGACGGCGGCATTGGCCTGGGCTCCAGAGTGGGGCTGTACGTTGGCCCACTCGGCACCAAACAGTTCTTTCACGCGCTCACGGGCAAGGTCTTCCACCTGGTCCACTACCTGGCATCCACCATAGTAGCGCTTGCCTGGAAGGCCCTCGGCGTATTTGTTGGTAAGACAACTGCCCATCGCTTGCATCACCTCGTCGCTCACGAAATTCTCCGAGGCGATGAGTTCCATTCCCTTCAACTGGCGCTGGTGCTCGCGCTCAATAAGGTCGAAAATTACTTGGTCTCTCTTCATCTTGTTATTTTGTTGGATTGATGATAATGCTTCTTTTATTATACCAGCTCCACCTGCTCAATGTTCTGCTCCTTGTCGCAGTAGCGGCAGCGAAGCGTGCCATGGGCCTTGTCTACGACATGGAAGATGGTCTGCATCGGCTCGTTGTTGGTGATGCAGACGGGGTTGTTGCACTTCACAATGCCGCGCAGCTCATCGGGAGTCTCAACGGTTTTCTTCTCCACTACCTCGTAGTCGTGGATGATGTTGAGCACCACGTTGGGGGCAACCACCGACAGACGGGATATCTCGGCATCACTGAAAAAACGGTCGCTTACCTTGATGATGCCTTTCTGGCCCACTTTCGTGGAGGGATAGTTGTAGCCGATCGTGACAGGTGAAGATAACTTGTCGAGTTCCAACAACGTAACCACCTGGAAGGTCTTGTCGGCGGGTACATGGTCAATCACTGTGCCGTTCTTGATGGCGGCCACAAGGCGTTCTTTCTTGTTCATGGTCAGGATATGATGGTTGTGTCGTTCTTGATGTCGTCGAGCGTGATGCCAAGCACGTCGCAGATGATGGCCTCACGGGCATAAAGGCCGTTGCGGGCTTGCTGGATATAATAGGCCTGGGGGGTGGAGTCCACGTCGTAGGCTATCTCGTTCACGCGGGGAAGTGGGTGGAGAATCTTCATGTTGGGCTTCGTGTTGCCCAGCATGCTGGCCTTCAGGATGCAGGTGTTCTTCACACGCTCATATTCCATCAGGTCGGAGAAACGCTCCTTCTGCACGCGCGTCATATAGAGGATGTCGGCGTCGGAGATGATTTCCTCGCTCAGTTCGGTATGTTCCTCATAGCGGATGCCGTGCTCGTCGCAGTAGATCTTGTACTCCGTGGGCATGCTCAGCTCGGTGGGGGCGATGAAATGGAAAGTGGGGTTGAAATGGCGCATGGCCATCAGCAGGGAGTGCACCGTGCGGCCATATTTCAAATCGCCTACCATGTAGATGTTCAGGCCATCCAGGGTGCCCTGCGTCTGATAGATGGTGTAGAGGTCGAGCATGCACTGTGAGGGGTGCTGGTGTGAGCCATCTCCGGCATTGATGATGGGAACGGGAGAAATCTCACTGGCATACTGGGCCGCGCCTTCGATGTAATGGCGCATGGCAATCACGTCGGCATAGTTGGATACCATCAGGATGGTGTCCTTAAGCGTCTCGCCCTTCGACACACTCGATGCCTTGGCATCGCTGAAACCGATCACGCGCGCACCAAGACGGTTGGCGGCGGTCTCAAAACTCAGACGGGTGCGGGTGGAGGGCTCGTAGAACAGGGTGGCTACCACCTTGCCCTTCAGAATCTCACGGTTGGGGTGCTTCTCAAATTCTTCGGCCATCTTGATCATGTAGAGAATCTTCTCACGCGACAAGTCGGCTATCGTCACAAAGTTTCGTTTGTTCATCTTTGATGAGGGTTTTCGATTTCGACCGCGAAGTTACGCATTATTTTTAATTTATTTGCCACATTTCAAAAGAAAAATTGTAATTTTGCACCCATAAACTCAAATATTCATTCTCGATACGATATGACACGAAAAATCATACAAATCTTGTGGGGAATACTACTGGGACTGATCATCATCGCCATAGGAGGTGCCGTGGCCATCTGGAACGGATGGATAGGCTACATGCCCGACCTACATGACTTGCAAAACCCAATAAGCAGGTATTCGTCTCAGGTGTTCTCGGCCGACGGGAAACTCATGGGCACCTACAAGGCCACACGCGACAATCGAATCACCTGTGCCTACAACAACATCTCTCCGCATGTGATTCATGCACTCGTATCGACAGAGGACGAGAGATTCTATGAGCATTCGGGCATCGACTTCAAGGCTCTCTCCAGGGCCGTGGTGAAACGCGGACTCATGGGCAACGAGAGTGCCGGTGGTGGCTCCACCATCACGCAGCAGCTGGCCAAGCAACTCTACTCCGAGGTGGCCCATAGCAAACTTGAGCGCCTCTTCCAGAAACCCATCGAGTGGGTCATCTCAGTGAAGTTGGAGAAGACCTACACCAAGGAAGAGATTATTACCATGTATCTCAACTATTTCGACTTCCTCTACAATGCCGTGGGCATCAAGAGTGCGTCGAAGACTTATTTTAATAAGGACCCGAAGAACCTCTCCGTCACCGAGGCTGCCACCATCGTCGGACTTTGCAAGAACCCTTCGTTCTATAATCCGGTGAAGTATCCCGACAAATGTCTTGAACGTCGAAACGTGATTCT
This sequence comes from uncultured Prevotellaceae bacterium, assembly GCA_900320585.1. Classification (GTDB taxonomy): domain Bacteria; phylum Bacteroidota; class Bacteroidia; order Bacteroidales; family Bacteroidaceae; genus Prevotella. Next base: position 4,418 of record ONSV01000146.1, read on the forward strand.
CGCGCAGATGTACAAGGCTGGACATCTTACCAAAGGCGAGTGTGAGTCGTATATGCGTGAACCCCTGAAAATCGATTTTCAGAAAAGTGGCGACAGGGAGACATCCATCGGCATCGCTCCTTATTTCAGGGAGTTCCTCAGGCAGTACATGATGGCCGAGAAACCCGAGCAGAAGAATTATCCCTCGTGGAAGAAGGCTCAGTTCGTTATCGATTCCATCGCCTGGGACGAGGACCCGCTCTATGGATGGTGCAACAAGAACACCCGTCATGGCGGACAACCCTATAACGTGAATACCGATGGCTTGAGAATCTACACCACCATCGACACCCGAATGCAAAAATACGCCGAGGAGGCTGTCATCGAACATCTCTCGCAAACCCTGCAGCCGGCATTCAATGCCCAGGTGAGGGGCAGCGCACACGGACCTTTCTCCAGCAAGATGTCAAGGCAGGACTATGAGCGCGTGATGAACAGGGCCATTCGGCAGAGCCACCGCTACCAGGCGCTCAAGGCGACAGGATGCTCTGAGGAGCAGATCAAGGCCAATTTCGAGAAACCGGTAGAGATGGAGGTCTTCACCTACAATGGTGAGGTGAAGAAGGTGATGTCGCCGCTCGACTCCATCAAATACTACAAGCAGTATCTCAGGTCGGGATTCATGAGCATGGATGTGGAGACCGGTGCCGTGAAGGCCTATGTCGGTGGCCCCGACTTCGAGCATTTCCAATACGATATGGCCATGGTGGGTCGCCGCCAGGTGGGGTCTACCATCAAGCCCTATCTCTATTCTCTGGCCATGGAGAACGGATTCACTCCTTGCGACCAGGCGCCAAACAAGGCGCAGACCTATGTCGTGGATGGAGGCAGATGGACTCCCCGTAACGGCAGCAGGGCCAGATATGGAGCCATGGTAACGCTCAAATGGGGACTGCAACAGTCAAACAACTGGATTTCGGCTTATCTCATGAATAAGTTCAGTCCGCAGGCGCTGGTCGACTTGCTTCATAAATATGGCATCAACAACCCGCTCATCACGCCTACAATGGCGTTGTGCCTCGGACCTTGCGAGGTGACCGTGGGCGAGATGGTCAGTGCCTATACCACATTTGCACACAAGGGCATCCGAAGCGCACACCTGATGGTGACCCGCATCGAGGATAGCGAGGGAAACATCATCGCCAACTTCCAGCCCCGGTATTCCGAGGTGATCAGCGAGAGCAGCTCGTATAAGATGCTCGAATTGCTTAGGGCTGTGGTCGAAGGAGGTACTGCCCAGAGAGTGAGAAGAAGCGGTATCGGTGGCCAGGTGGGTGGCAAGACGGGTACCACCAACCAGAATGCCGACGCGTGGTTCATGGGTGTCACTCCCAAACTCGTGAGCGGGTGCTGGGTAGGTGGCGAGGACCGCGACATCCACTTCTATTCCATGGCTTTCGGACAAGGTGCCACTGCAGCATTGCCTATCTGGGTGAAATATATGAAGAAGGTGTATGCCGATGCCAGCCTCGACTATTCTCCTTCCGACAAGTTCGATATCCCGAGCGATTACGATACTTGTAAAGACAAGCCCGTCGACGAGATTACCATTGAGGATGTGTATGAGTAGTCGCGCTTGAAATAGACTCCACCTATATTAATAATATGAGAGAGATGTCCTTTTGGATGTCTCTCTTTTGTTTGCACGCACATATTGCTTGATGTATGTCAAGAAACTCGAAAAAGTTGCGTTTTTGCTGAAAAAATCCCTCGTAAAATTTGGTTGGTTGCGGAGTAATGCCTACCTTTGCATCCGCTTTTGGGGCCTGACCCCGACAAGCGACAAGAATAAGCGTTCTTTGGAAGATTTACATAGAAGACAAGTAGTACAA
>ONSV01000148.1 GCA_900320585.1 uncultured Prevotellaceae bacterium
TTAGGTTGATCATAAAAACTGGTTCATCAAGTTGTGAAGAAGTGCATATACCCTCTCATGAGGATGGAAAAGAGAAAAGAAAAAGCATCCGTGGATGCCTTTTCTTTTCTATGTCTCAGAGGATTAATCGTTGCTGTCGTCGGTAGCCACCGCCCTCCATATCATCGCAGCGAGCGCGCCACCCACCAGCGGACCAATGATGAACACCCACAGATCGGAGAGCGCCCTTCCACCTTCGAAGATGGCTGGTCCGATAGAACGTGCGGGATTGGCCGAGGTGCCCGTGAACTTGATACCCACCAGATGGATGAGGATAAAGGCGAAGCCAATAGCCAGTCCGGCGAAATTATTGGTGGTCCCATTGGTCTTCGACGTAGCCCCGAGCACCACAAGCACGAAAATGAGAGAGAGGAACACCTCAACAATCAGTCCGTTTGTAACTCCGAAGTGACATACGTTGGCACCTGTGAGCGTGCTTGAGGCAAGAGGATCTCCCGCCACGGTAGATGTAATACATGCCAGTGCCGCGGAAGCAAGGACAGCTCCTATAATTTGCGCGACCATGTACATGCCACAATCCTTCAGGCTCATGCGTCCACTGAGGAACACGCCAAGAGAGACGGCCGGATTGATATGGCAACCGGAGATGCCGCCTATGGTATAAGCCATAGCCACCACTGATAGACCGAAAGCCACAGCAGTGCCCACCACCGATACGGTATCCGAGCCACAACTTAGAGCCACGGCCGTACCACATCCCATAAATGTGAGCACAAATGTACCTATCAATTCTGCTAAATACTTCTTCATAACCTTTATAATTAAATTTTCCTATTATTATCCTTGGTAAGTCACAAGCTCAGGATGTGCGTCTTTCCATATAAAGCATAATCATGCTGATGTTTATCCTGTTATTAGACGCAAAAATAATAAAAAAATTTAATTCTTGCAACACTTTTTAAGAAATTTATAGTAAAAAAGTGTAATTTCTCTATCACCACAATGTGCGGAAAAGGAACTAATCAGTCCGTATTATCATTCTGATAAGTTCCCAAAATAATCCCGATGATGGAGGTCACATCGCTCATATTGATGAATCCGTCGCCCGTGATGTCGGTATTGTCGAATACAAAAGTCTCTACTGGCATTCCCAGGATATAACTGATGACCGTGGTGACATCGCTCATATTGATCAACCCATCGTTGTTGGCATCGCCCAGCAAGACATGAGGCTCCTCTTTGGGATGAATGATATCCTCGGCATCGATGGCCAGGGTGTCGGCAAGTGTCTCGGATGTGGACGCTAAGTAAGCCCTGAACACATCCAGCGTATACTGGTTGGTCTCACCTTTGGTGCCGGAATCATCATCGCCGGAGGTGCCGGAGCCATCATCGTCGGTCGTGCCGGAGCCATCGTCGTCAGTCGTGCCGGAATCATCGTCGTCGGTCGTGCCAGTGCCATCATCATCGGTGGTGTCTGTCTTTTTTGAGACCGAAATCCATTGGTTTCCGCTGATCACGTATCCACTTTGGATGCTTTCCTGCTTGTTGGAGCCAATGAGCTGGGCTTCGCCCTTAGTCACCGTTGGGTGCATGATAGTGGGTGCGATGGTGGTTTTCTGCGTCTGGAAACAGATGGTCTTTCCTGCCAACCGATCATCGCAGGCCATCAGGCATGGCACATTGACCTTTACCCCCTTTGAGTATGAGGTCCTGACCGTGTCGTTCTCCACGCCCTCGAAATCGAAGAGCCAGAAGTCACCCTCCTCAGCCTCGGCGTCAGCATACCAAGCCATCAGGGTATCGTTGGCGAGCACCTCGTCGGGCGTGAAAGGCAACGACAGCGTGCTCCAATCGAAGGTTACCGTATCGGCAATTTCGCGTTGGTAGGAGACAACGCCCGAGAAAGACATCTCAATAGGGAAGTAATAGTCATACCCGTCGACAAGCGTCAGCTTGTTTCCCTTATTCATGGCATTGATGAAGTTGGACGAGGTAAGCCCCGAGGGGACTGTCCTGTCGAGCATGTAGATGGTATTGGGGTTGGAGTTGGGCACGACATTCGATGTGTACGCATTGTGGAGGTTGATGGCAAGCGCCTCCTCGGGCACATGGAAGACCTTTGCCGCCAACATGGTCTTGAGCTCGCCATCCTTTGTCCAGTAGATGGCACCCTTGGCCACAGGCCTCATCTCCGTGGTGTCGCTCTCCCATTCGTGGACGTTGTGCTTGGTAGATACCACCAGCGCATACTCTGCCGTAAAGTCGGAGATGGGCACATCGTATTCCTTGACGAGCGAATCACCTGGCAAGAGACAGATGAGTTCGCGATCACTCTCTTCCAGATTGTCGTTACTGTCGAGCGAGGATACCGTGAGGTAGTTGTTGTATGCCTTCTCGTCGTTGTTGCTGATCTTGACGCGGCACATTATCCTGTCGCCCACAATGGTGCTGAGGTCCTCACTCAGGTTAAGGAGCTCTACCTGCTTGTCGAGATGGCACTCCTCCTCCGACAGATTGGTATAGAAATAATGCGTGCTCCATTCATCGACCGAGAGATAGAACTCGTCGGCATACATATCGAATTTCTTACTTGGGTCGACATATATGCCAAACTCAAGGTTGCTGCCCGACTCAAAAAACAAGTTGTCGTAAGTGACTTGCGTAATCTGCCCTGTCGAGGGGACCAGTTTTCTGAGATAGATTGGCCCATAGAAGTCCTCGTCGTTGTTGTCGAAGTTGATGGTAAGCACATCCTTCTCCATTCTGATGCCCTTGACCACGAAATTGGCCTTTGGCACTGGCGTGAGTGTCATTTCGCGGTCGGTCATCTCCACCTCGACGTAGTTTTGTTCAGTCCCGCCCATGAGTTGCCATTCGCTGGTAGACGTGGGCTTGTAGACTGCCTTGAGTGTATAATGGCCAGAGAGTCCGGCACCCAATTCCAGGTTGGTTGCCTCATAGGCCCTCACCGACCCGGTTGTGAGCTTGACGGAAGAGGAATTGACCACAGCCAGGATTTTGTCATTTTTGTCGCACAATGCCAGTCCATAAGGGAGGCTTTTGGTCACGGCCGTGGTATTGATGAACGATTGCTTGATGGTGATGCCACTAAACGGATTTTTCTTGGCGGTACGGGTATAGGTATATTCATCCTTTATGCTCGGCCTCGAAAAGACCCTGAAGAATTGGTTGGGAGCCACGAAGTCGTCGGTCCCTTTGGGTTTGACTCCCAAGAGAGCGGTCTGGTTGATGCTGAGCTGGTAGTTCTTGACATTCTCGTCCAAGTTCTCGCCCTGGGCGCATGCCACTGAGATACGGTAGTATCCGTTGCCAGTTCCCAGCCATCCCCAGTTGATGTGGAAGAGTCCCTGTCCGTCGTAGCCATCACAGACGAAGGTATGTCCTGCCCCGAGATTGGTGTAGGCTGTGTAGATGACCGGCTGCCCGTTGGTGAGCTCGCGCACGAGCAGGCTGTCCCACTCTTCCTCGCTGTACGACTTGCGGTTTACATAATGGATGGTCTTGGGATAGTTGAAGTATCTGGGCAACCGTTGTGGCAGGATATCGGTAAATGCCCCACTACCTGAGGCATCGTAGTTCATTTCTGTAGCCTGTCCGCAATAGAGGAGCAGTTTTGCCACCTCGTCGATGCTCTCCTGTGGCGTATCGCCCGACAACTGGTCGGGCATCTTGTCCCAATCGAACGTCGTGGCCGGCAACTCTGGCATGTCGATGCCCAGGGTACCGGTAGTATAGGCAGGTATGGCATTGGTGCTTGTCGTCGGGAAGCGATGGTAGCGCATTACCTGTGCCATAGCCACAGCCGTACACCCCGCGGGGCATTTTTTGGCGTTGACCGATGGGCACATGCTGTTGTAAGGGTCTTTTTGCCCCCACATCGACGTGATGAGCGGCTCCACCACCTCGGTGGGATGGGCAGCAACGTTTCTGGCTGGCCGCAAGACTCCCTCAGATATGGCCTCGATGCTTTGTGTGTATTGCTCAAGCCATACCCTCATGTTCTCGGGCATGCTGTCGTAGTCGAATTCTCCTTGGTCTGCATATCCCAGGATGCCATCGGCCTGGTCACTGCCCGACACGATGACAAAGCCCTTTTTCCCTGTCAGGTTGAAGGCATACCATCCTGCCTGCTCTTTTGCCTTTCCCACGTGTGCCAGCCTCAACTCGCCGGAATTGGATATGCGCATGCGTTTCTCCGCAAAAACCTGTGCTTTGCGAAGAGCCTGTTGTTGAGAAATGGGGTTGGCCATAGCGAGTGTGCTCACCAAAAAGAGGATGACCAAAGAGCAGATTCTATACATTTCACGCGATTGAAACAATTCGGCTGCAAAGTTAGCAAAAAAACGTGCAAAACAAGAAACAAATCTCTTTTTTTCAACCATTTATGGCAATAATAGGATAAAATTTACGAACAAGGCAGGTGAGGCAATCATATATGTGGGGAAAAAGCCAAGAGAGGGCAGACTTTGGGGTATGGGCACAAAAAAAGGAGTACCGCCGTACTCCAACCTTTGTTAACCTTAAATCTAATACTATGAAAAACACGATGCAAAGGTAGTCTCTTTTCAAGAGACCTCCAAATCTTCGCCGCAGAAAAAGTGTAAAAAGTACAATTACTTGATTTACATCAATCGCCCATGTCTGGCAGCAAGCAGATGTGGGCAATTGACGGATTGTCCAATCGCAGGTGCGGATGGAATAATTATACGAGCAAATGCCTCGACTTCATCTCCACATACTTGTTGATGACATCGGCCGAGATGGTCTTGGGACTGGTAATGACGCTATAGATACCATTCTGCCTCAAGGTGCGCTGTATGAGCCTTCGCTCATAGATGAGTTTCTCGGCGATGACATGCTGGTAATAATCCTCCTCGGTGCGCTTGGGCGAGTTGGCGAACTCAGAGAGCTCGATATCGTCGAAGAACACCACGAGCAGTCGGTGCCGCTTGTTGAGCAGCCGGAGGTACTCGAGTTGCCGCTGTAAGGCTCCGAAGTCGGTGAAGTTGGTATAGAGCACCATAAAACTCCTTCGGGCCACCAGTTTGTTGAGATTCGGGCAAAGCATCGAGTAGTCGGTCTCGCCGAAGGTAGTCTGCTGAGCATAGAGCGCTTCGAGGATGCGGGGCATCTGCATGCTCTGTCGTCCGGCCGGCACGAAGGTGCCCATCTCGTCGGCAAAGGTGACGATGCCCGCCTTGTCCTGCTTGCTCATGGCCACATAAGAGAGCACGAGCGACGAGTTGATGGCATAGTCGAGGAGTGTCATGCCCAGGAACGACTGCTGCATGAGCCTTCCCTTGTCGATGAGGCTGTAGATTTCCTGCGAGCGCTCGTCTTGATAGACATTCACCATGAGATGCGTGCGTCGGGCAGTGGCTTTCCAGTTGATGGTGCGGTAGTCATCGCCCTGCACATAGTCGCGTATCTGCTCGAAGTCGGTGTTGTTTCCCGCCCGCCGGACACGTTTTGTGCCCGTCTCGGAAAGGTTGTTGGCCGATGCCGCCATGAGATACTGCCTGAGTTTGAGGAAAGAGGGATAGACTTTCACCACCATCTCCTCGCCACAGGCGAACCTCCGCTGGATGAGCCCCAGACGGGTTGAGGCAAACACCAATACCTTGCCAAAATGATAGGCGCCACGCTCGGTGGGCCGCAACGAATAGGAGATGCTCTCGGTGGCCCCCTTGCCGAGCCGCATACGGAGCAGGAAGTCACGTTTCTGGAACTGTGCCGGCAGTTCGTCGATGATACGGACATCGATGCCGAAAGGCGAGCGGTTGGCCACCCTCAGCACCACCTCGTTGTCGTCGCCGAGCGAGAACCGCTCCGCACATTTTCGTGAAGCCCCTACCCTTGCCCTTGTGAAAAGCGCCAAGGCATCGACTGCGGCGGCCACGACTACGGCCAAGAGCAGCCATTGCCCCACCACGAAAAGCGGCGAGAACAGCACCCCGGCAGCCATGATAACGGCTACTACCACAAGGACTACGTATGACCTGCCCGTAAGAAACA
>ONSV01000119.1 GCA_900320585.1 uncultured Prevotellaceae bacterium
CCGGCTCACCCGAGCGCTGGATACCGATCACACCACTCAGCTTACCAGCGAGGTTGTTGGACAGCGTACGGGTGGTACCGAACTTGAGCTCAGAGGGATTGATGGTCTCGATTGAACCAATGATGGATGCTTTCTTCTGGCTGCTATAACCAGTCACCACCACCTCATTGAACTCGGTAGCCTCCTCCTCGAGCATCACATTGAGGAGTTTGGCACCATTCACCTTCACCTGCTTTTTCTTGTATCCCACATAGGAGAACTCGAGCATGGCGTTGTTGTGAGCCGGCACATCGATATGGAACATACCATCGATGTCGGAAACGGCAAGATTACTCGTACCCACGGCCGAGATGGTCACACCAATCAAGGGTTCCTTCTGTTGGTCGGTGACGAGTCCGGTTACTTGGGTCATTTTCACAGTCTGCTGGTTCTGTGCAACAGTCTGTGTCATCAGCGGCTCAGCCACCAGCATAGTGAGCGTGCACAACATGGTAGTGCCCGCTGGTAGCCAAGAACGGCAAAACTTGGATAATTGTTTTTTCATCATATCAGTATAGACAGTTTGATTTTGCTCGAATTGATTTTTTTGCAAAGTTAACTCAGAATCCCCCACGCGCATAATATAATGATGTTTGTATAAGCGTTTTATCATTATATAATAATAAAAGTGCCTGAAATACAGACACTTGAAAAAAAACACCCTATATCGGTGTATAACACTTATATAGGGTATGAAACAGTTTTTACTGCAGGAAATCGGCCGTTCGCCGGGGTGAATAGAGTTCCCAGAGCGAGGCGATGGTCCATCCCGGCGCGAAGATATCGTTGTAGAATCCCTTGCCGTTCTTGCCATAGTCCCAATGGGTGTGCTGCACCACCTCGGGGTTGAATCCCGGCACTCCTATCCCACATAACCGATCGGATGTGGGCAGCAGTTGGCAGAGCGAGGTGTGTATGACTCCGGCCATCTGGTCGAAACGCTGCTCGCCCGTGACGCTTGCCAGCCATTTCACGATGTGGTGCAGTTCGAACACGAACACGTCCACGTGGTTGTTCTCCACCGACACGTTACTCCATCCACGGGTCTTGAAGTCGAGGTCACCCAGCATCTGTCCGGAAGCGAAAGGCACATCCCAGAGGTAGTACCACGACAGGGCGAAATAGGCTGCCTGCCGGCAGAGGTCAACATAGTGGCTGCGCACCTTTCCCTTGGTCACCATGGCCAGATAGTAGGTGGCCGTGACGGCACTGATGGCTGCCTCCTTGTCCTCGCAGTTGGCATCGAGCGTCGAGGAGAAGTAGTCGCTCTTCGAAATGATGTTCTTCTCCAGATAGTCGACGGTGAGTCGGGCGGCATTCAGGTATTTCTTGTCCTTGAAATACTTGTATCCCATCACCAGCGTAGAGGTGGCACTCGGTGTCGACCCACCCGAGGCATCCACAGGCGAGCCATCATCACGGTATTTCCGAGGAAAGTGGCCGTCGGCCTGCTGTAGCTGTACGATGGCATCGAGCAACAATCGCACTTTCTGCTCCCACTCCTTGTGGGTGCGGCCCTGCTTGCGCTCATAAGCCAGGTAATGGAGCACGGCATACACCGCCTCCGACTGTTCGCGGATGCTGTGCACCACATCGTCGTCGGCCGGTATTCCACCAGCGATATGCATATCCTCCTTCAGGTATCCACGGGCAGTGAACCCATTCTTCAGCCAGCTGTCGAAGATGTCGTTGCCCATACGCACGAGTTGGCTGTCGCCCGTCTGCTCACCATATTCCAAGGCATTGAAGGCATTGAGCAGCACCCTGCCGCAGAAGCCCAACTGCACATGGTCGACCGGCTTGCAGTCGTCGCACCGGATGCTGATGCCCGAATGGTATTTCAGCGGATACTTGTCGACATAGGCCATTCTGAAATAGTTGGCCAACTGCGCCTTCACCTCGTCGGGAGTGTAGAGCGGACGCATTGGCTGGGGGCGCAGGCTGTCGAAACAATAGCACCAGGTGTCGGCCACAAACTGTCCGTAGTCGTTGGCCGCTGCCTCACGAATCATCCATGAGAGGCTTATGGTCTCGTTTTTATCGAGTCGGGCGAAAGTGGTGATGGGGCTCACCAGCGTGAGCTTCCTGATGTAGCGCTTCGGTGTCTCGACAAAGGGATATCCGAAGGTGAGCCGGGCATGCCCCTCCTCGTTGTCGAAGCCCAGGTAGCCCACCGTACTCTTTCCACCGAGAATCACCTCGCCCTCCTGATGGGTGAGCAGCGCGTCGGCCTGCTGCGGCCCGAGCACCCTCATCACCGTGAGCGAACGGCCCGACTTCGTGTCGAAGACCCCAGAGAGAGGGGCCGAGAGCCGGTCTTCCCTGAAGTTCCAGCTTTTCGAGGTGTGGAACGAAGGGGCCTCGTGTGGTGAGCGAAGGTTTTTGTGATACCAGAATCCCGGCAGATAGAACTCACACTCGTCGGTGTCGAAGGCCGAGCTGGCCATGATGCCGATGTTGAAGAACACCTTCTCGCGGGCAGTAATCGTGAGTGTGAGCCGGGTATCGTCGCCCACCTTCTCCATGCTCTCCTTGATCTGAAGAGCGGCGGCCTGGGGAGCCACCAAATTGCCGTTCTGCCTCTGGAGTGGATATTCCACGGCGGGGTTTCCCGGTTGTTTCAGCTTGATGTGATAGGAAAGCTCAACCGGATAGGCCCATTGCGCACCCGTTGTGAGCAGCAGGGCCAGGAATAATGTTCTAAAATGATTACGCATATCGTAGGGTTTGATTGTTATTGTCTTCTGCACTTCTTTCCATTTGAAACGGTTGGGAATTTTACTTCAGTCGTGTGGCCTCCACCCCCTCGGTGGTGATTCTCACGGGCTTGATGTATCCGTTCTCATCGAAGTAGAGGCGGTCGATGCAGGTCTGGCGCGAGTTGGCAGCCGTCTCGGTGAGCGGACGGCGGTGATAAACGATATACCACTCGTCGTCGCCCTTTCCCTTGATCACGGAATGGTGCCCTGCACCAGTGGCCACGGCAGGATCCTGCTCCAGAATTTTCCCTATGCGGCGGAAAGGCCCCAGGGGCGAGTCGCTGATGGCATAGCTCACGCAGTAGTTGGGCTGTCCCCATCCTCCTTCGCTCCACATGAAATAGTACTTTCCGTGGTATTTCAGCATGAAAGGCCCCTCCACATACTGGTCGGGAGTGACCTCCTTGAACATCGTGCCATCGTCGAAAGGCACCAGACTGAGCAGGTTGTCGGCCAGGCGCACCACATTGCAATGGCCCCATCCACCATAGTACATGTAATATTGTCCGTCGTCATCGCGGAACACGTATTGGTCGATAGGTTGCGCTCCGTTCACGATTTGCTGAATAAGCGGCTTTCCGAGAGCATCCTTGTAGGGTCCCTGGGGGCGGCGGCTCACGGCCACCCCGATGCCACCCACCTCGCCCTCGTGCACGTCGTTGGCCGAGAAGAAGAGATAGTAGGTGCCGTCTTTCTCTACCAAGGCGGGTGCCCACATGGCCCTTCTCGCCCAGGCGACGCTCTCGCTGGTAAGCACCCGGGGATGCTTCTTCCATTTCACGAGGTCGCTCGACGAGAAGGCGTCGAAGAACAGTTGCTTGTCGTATTCGGCCGAATAGGTGGGAAACACCCAGCACTTCTTGCCGAAAACCACAGCCTCGGGGTCGGCATACCATCCCGGGAAGATGGGGTTCCCGCTACGCCGATGTTGTGCCTGGCATGCGGTGCACCAGCACAGCATCAAGAAGAGCACGATTGGGAAACAGGCTATTCTTTTCATCTTGTATGATATATGATTTTCTGGTTCTGGTTGATATAGACACCCGATTTCGTAGGTTTGTTGAGCGACATGCCGCCCATTGTATACCATTCGCCTCCGGTTTTTCCGACCGTAGGTACCCACACCGCATCATCGTCTTTCAGCGAGAGGGCCAACTTGTCGACGTAAGGAGCCCATCCCGAGTCGCTGCCAAGACTGACGACATTGGTTCCTGCCTTCAGCGTCACCTCCACCGCCTTCGACGCGGCAGAAGAAGCATTCCAGCTCCCCGTACTCTCGAAGGTCGAGTTGATTTTCGTACCATTGTTCACCCTGACGAACATCTGCCTGTTCTGCGCAGTGAAGTAAGTGACTATCAACTCATACTTTCCACCCTGGGGCACGTCGATTCGGAACGTAGCCATATTGTCGCTGCCATTGCCGATGCTGGATAGGTATCTTCCACCCGATGCATTCTCATCCCTTGAGATGGTCACCTGACCAGTGGTGGTGGCAAACTCCGCCTCCAGCACCTCTGGCACCTCGTGGAGGAACGACAGTTCCACCCGCTCTATCTCGGGAAGGTCGGGAGAAGCAGTGAAGAGCAGCGTGTTGGAACCCTTTCTCAGCGTGACGAAGAGGGGGCGCTGGGCCATCGACTCACCAGTGGAGGCGAAGACGGTCATCGAGGTGTCGGCGTCGTTCACCGCGAGATACACATTGCGGTTTGCGGCATTGCGGTAGACCACCTGTGCACGGTAGCGTCCGGCCTTGGGCATCTCGACCACGAAAGAGAGACTTCCCTTGTCGGCCGTCTCGGCATCAGCAGCGTTCAACACGGTCTTGGTGGCCTGGGCCTCGAGCACCTGCGTGAACGCGATCTTGTCGATATGAGGAGCCGACCCATTGGGATTGGTGAGGATACAGAACAGTTGTCCCTTCTTCAGGCTCACCTTCAGCGTAGCCCTGCCCTCGTCGGCAATATTGTCCCATGTCGAGACACTCGGACAAGTGAGCGTGTATTTCTTGTCGCCGACAGTTACCTGCAGGTTGCGCGACTGGAAAGAAAGGTAATACACGTCGAGCAGGTAGTCGCCATCGGCCGGAATCTGGCAGTTGAACCTCAGCATTCCATTGCCGTTGTCGAGGCCGGAAACGTATTTTCCACCCGTGTTGTTGTCAGTCTGCACCGTGGCCGAGCCCGAGCGCTGCGCATCCTCGGCCTCATAGGCCACACGCTCGCCCAGACGGTTCTGCAATGGTGTGGCACAGGCCGCGGTGAGCGCGGTGCTGGCCCCGAAGGCCGAACCGGGAAGACTGTAGTCCACATTCCCGTATCTCAGGTTCTCGGCCGCCTTGGTGAGCCAAGCCGAGTGGCCGAAGCCCTTGGAGTTGACATTGTTGTAGGCATGGAAGGCATTGGCCAGGAGCCACGACTGATACTCCGCATCGTCGAACATGGTGGCGTACATGCCTGCATAGCGCATCAGAATGCCTTTGAATCCCTGGAAGTCGCCATCGGCATTCTGGCACACGCGCACCACGCCGTCGCTGTTGCAGAGCGCTGTCTTCGCATAGGCGATGATGCGCGAGGCATCGGTCTTGTACTGCTCATCACCGTAGTGGCGGTAGAGGAGCAAAGCCCCACCCAGCATCGTACCCTGGTTATAGGTCGAAGCCCATGTGTTGCGGTCGGTCACCGACCCATCGGACGGGTTGAAGACCACGCTGTCGTACACTTTTCCGGTATAGGTCTCGTAGAGGTATTTCCGTTGGTTGGCATACAGTTCGCGGGCTTTCTCAAAATAAGACTCGTCGCCCGAACCCAGGGCGATGTAGCATGCTGCCACCTCGGCAGGCCCATTGATACACGAGTTGGCGCCGTTGCGGTCGCCTGTATGCTCTGCCCACCTTAGCAGGCCCACATATCCCAGGTATGCCCTGTCCCAAATCAGGTCGAAATTACGCCGGGCATCGTTGAGGTAGTTCTGCTTGCCTGTGATGAGGTAGGCCCTGGCGGCTGCGATGATCAGCCACATCACGTCGTCGTTGAAATCATAGCCAAACCAGTCGTATCCTGCCACGACGGTACCACCATTCCAGTTTGACCCCACATGATAGAGCATATAGTTGTAGCATGCCTCGAACACACTGAGGTAACGGCGGTCGCCAGTGGCCTCATAGCAGTCGAGCACGGCCTCGAGTGTCTCGGCCTCGTTCCATCCCCCATTGACGAAGGTGCGGTATCCCTTGCCCTTGTCCTGCAGATATTGTTCGAGAAAAGCGTCAAGCATCCGCTGGCGCGCCAGGTCATCGAAAGAGGTCTGTGCATCCACTTCCACGAAATGCCATACCATCTGCATGCCCAGCGAAGGCTGTTTTCCGTCGAGCGTACTAGTCACACCGAGGTAAGACTCCTGCCGCAGGTTATATTCGTTGTTGCCCTCATCCACCGCATCCAAGTGCCACGAAGCCTGGTCGGTGCCCTGCACCAGCAGGTTGTTCTTGGTGTCGAGATATTTTCCCGTATAGACGTTTCTAAGGGCCACCGTACCATCGTCGAGTGCGACGACAGTCCACTGCTGCGCCGGCACATTGGTCTCCGTCCACACCACCACGGGTGTCTTGTCGGCCTTTGAGGCATTATTGACGAACAGCGAGGCCCTTTTGTTTCCGTCGGGCACAATGCGATAGGTCTTTCCGCTCTCCACGGCGGCTTCTGCAGAGATGGCCGTTGAGAGCATCAGAATAGCGGTTATCAGGTTTTTCATCCTTGTTGTTGAAAGGGTTTTTTATTGTTTCTATGGGGGCTATAGTAGCTATAGTAGCTATAGTAGCTATAGTGACTATAGAAACTATAGAAACTATAGAGACTATAGAAACTATAGCTTTTAAAGGAGCATCAATACAGCTCGAACTCGTAGATGCGCGAAGCGGGTTCGTTGCCCTGGGTGGGATTGATTACGAACAGGCGCACGTAGCGCACGGTGGTGGGAGTGAAGGCACGGTTGACGATGTTGTTGCGGTTGGCATCGAACATGTCGAGGGTCTGCCACTCCTCGGTGTCACTGTTTCGTCCCTGCAAGAGGCAGGTGCGGGTGATGTAGGACGAATGCTCGCATGCCGCATTGGTGATGCGCCAACGCCGCACCTCGGTGGGACGGCCCAGGTCGAACGCCACGAAGTTGGGCGCGGGATGGGCATCGCACCATTTTGTGTTGTCGTTGCCGTCGACCAAGTTCGACGCGCGCTCGTCGTCATTCACCTCGCCCGAGACCGCTACGATGCGGGCCTCCTTGAGAAGGCTGACAGGAGCCTCCTTCGGCTGTGCTCCCACGGCGTCCGCCGACCCGGCCACCAAGGAAGTCTTGAAGAGCGGTGCGGCAGGCACTGCATCGGCATCATCGTTGGCCAAAGTGGCAGCAAACACCACCACATGACTGTCGTTGGGAAGGGTGACCTGACGCACACCCTTCGGCAAGTCGATACGGACGCGGAACATATAGGTGAACTCATAGGGCTCATCACCACCAGAGGAGTGGCGGTGGCTACCCACATAAGCCACCTCGGCATCCTTCATGAATCCCTCGGTGTGGTTGTCGTGCCCCCACTGGCCGATGAAGCCCGAATAGAACGGCACATTGAACCGTTGGGTAGTCTTTCCGACAGCTATCTCGGCAGTGCGGTCGTCGAGGTCGGAAGCCACGAGGAGATACAAGTGGCGGTAGTCGTTCTCAGCAGTCCATTGCAGCACATTGCCCTGACATGACAGGCCATTGGCCGCATCCTTCTCGCCAAAACGGAAAGGAACGTCGCCCACCACGATGCCTTTGGAAGGCAGCAACTCGGCGGCATAACTATAGCCACCCTCGAAATTGGCCGCCGACCTGAACGCATTGAAACTGAAGCAATGACGGTCGAAGGGCAAATCGAGCACCTTGCTCTCCACTGGCGAGGATGATTGCTTGCGAAGCGTCACCTTATAGGTCCTCACTCCGAAAGGATTGATATCGACATCTATCGAACGGCCGCTGAAAGGAACCGACTTGAGGGTGCGCTCCGTGCCATCGGCCTCTACGGCCTTGACAATATCGCCGGCGAAGGAGAGGCGCACCTTCTGTGCCTGCTTGCCTCCCATCTCATAGACGCGCACCACATATTCGTCGCTCACCTCGGCCTGCTTCAGCGCACGCACCACCACTTGGTCGTTGTCGGCCGTCAGGAAGGAGAATGATTTTCCGAGCGAACCCTTGTGCTTGGAGACGAGGAACGGACGAAGCGGACTGTTGAGCACGTCGGAGGAGCGCACTGCCCGTGGAGCGTCGAGCGCCCCCTCATGCCCAACGATGCTGTAGGTAAACACATGATGTCCGAAATCCTGACGGGCTTGGTAGGAATACCCGCTCCCTGTCTTCGGAGAATAGAGCAGGGAAAGTCGCATGGTGTTGTCATCCGGTTTGTCCCAACCATATCTCGAATCATTGAGAAGTGTCACTCCATAGTTGCCGGAGCGGTCGGTGAGGTCTGTCCATTGGTGTGCATAAACCTCAAACAAGTTGTCCTTGTTGTTTCCGCGGCGCACATGTCCCAGTCCGATATCGTATAGCCATAGTTCT
>ONSV01000197.1 GCA_900320585.1 uncultured Prevotellaceae bacterium
ATTATATTTCTGATGCAAAATTACGCTTTTCGTCTGACAACTTGCAATATTCGCTGAATTATTGGAATAATTTAACAAAAGTTGTCATCACTTTGGATTTTGTGAACGAGAGACAACATGGCAGACGTGACTGGTGGCTGGAGATGAAAATCGTGGACATGATGTCATGCCCACGATGTGTGATGGTCGATGCTATGGCTATCTTGCCGTGAACGTCTTATTGCACATATCCATACGAGTCGGATACCCACAGCACACGGTTGTTGTATTTCACCTTCAGCCAAGAGCCATTGTAGCCCAGGTAGGGCAGGCGCTGGCCCTTGTTGAAACGAACTCCACTATCGGCGCCTGCAGGAGAGGAACGGCCTATCACGCGGTTGCCGGTTATCACTACATATTCGGTCTTCACTGGGGCGGCAGTGGTGGCCTGCTTCACAGGAGTGGCAAAACTCGACGACACCCAGCGCACTCCATTGCCGTATTTCACCTTGTACCATGTGCCGTCCATGCCGTAGCAGGTCAGGCGCTGGCCTTTCTTGAAACGCACACCAGTATCGTAGCCGGCAGGACCGTCACGGCCAATGACGTTGTTCCCGGTAATCACGATGGTATAGACACCATTGATGTCCAATAATTCGTCGGTGTTGTTGATTTCGGTTGCTGAAGCTGTGAAGGTGGCACAGAATAGCAAGATTAGCGTGGTGATAATTGATTTTAGTCTCATGTGTTTTGATTTTGGTTCAACAATTTTATCTCACTCGATAAATGGAATATCCATTTTTTGTATACGCAAAGATACAAAAAACATTGACGCGTTTCGTTTAATTATAGTTAAAAGAGGTTAATTCGGAATGGGGCGGGATGAAAAGCAGGCCATCCGATTGTAGAAGATGCTGATACAGTGATGGTGGCAAGTGATGTTTTTGCTTGGCAGGCTGATTTTTGGGGGCAAACATTTCCTGTTTACATGGATTATTTGTAATTTTGCAGCCGAATTAAAAAGGTATACGATAAGTAGTGGTGCGATTTCTCGCACCGACATTTTAAGGTAAACAAAATGCAAGATATCAGAAACATCGCCATCATTGCCCACGTCGACCACGGAAAGACCACACTCGTCGACAAGATGATGTTGGCTGGAAATCTTTTCCGCGAAGGAAAAGAGATTGGCAATCAAGTGCTCGACAGCAATGACCTGGAGAGAGAACGTGGGATAACAATTCTTTCGAAAAACGTGTCAATCAACTACAAAGGGGTGAAAATCAATATCATCGACACCCCGGGACACTCCGACTTCGGTGGCGAGGTGGAGCGCGTGCTCAATATGGCCGACGGATGCCTGCTGCTCGTCGATGCCTTCGAGGGCCCGATGCCTCAGACCAGGTTCGTGCTCCAGAAAGCACTCCAGATAGGCCTCAAACCCATCGTGGTGGTGAACAAGGTCGACAAGCCCAACTGCCGCCCCGAGGAGGTCTACGAGATGGTCTTCGACCTGATGTTCTCGCTCAATGCCACCGAAGACCAACTGGATTTCCCCGTAGTCTATGGCAGTGCCAAGAACGGATGGATGGGCGAGGACTACAACACGCCCACTGGCGATATCACCTATCTGCTCGACAAAATCATCGAGGTCATCCCCGCTCCAAAATTCCTGGAGGGAACACCGCAGATGCTCATCACCTCGCTCGACTACTCCAACTACACTGGGCGCATCGCCGTGGGACGTGTGCACAGGGGCACGCTCGCCGAGGGCATGAACATCAGCATCGCACATCGCGACGGAAATATCGAGAAGACCAAGATCAAGGAACTGCATACCTTCGAGGGCATGGGTCACGCCCGCACCAAGGAGGTGGGGAGTGGTGACATCTGTGCCATCATCGGACTCGAGAAGTTCGAGATTGGCGACACCATCTGCGACTTCGAGAATCCGGAGCCGCTGCCACCCATCTCCATCGACGAGCCCACCATGAGCATGCTGTTCACCATCAACGACTCGCCGTTCTTCGGACGCGAGGGCAAATGGTGCACCTCAAGGCATATCAACGACCGCCTGCAAAAGGAGCTGGAGAAGAACCTCGCCCTCAAGGTGGAGGAGTTCGACGGTAATACCGACCGGTGGATAGTGAGCGGCCGTGGCGTGCTGCATCTCTCCGTGCTTATCGAGACCATGCGCCGTGAGGGCTACGAACTGCAGGTGGGCCAGCCACAGGTCATCTACAAGGAAATTGATGGCGTGAGATGCGAGCCGATAGAGGAACTCACCATCAACGTGCCCGAGGAGTCGTCGAGCAAGATGATCGACATGGTGACCCGGCGCAAGGGCGAGGTGACCTCGATGGAAACCCAGGGCGACAGGGTGAATATCGAGTTCGACATCCCCTCACGAGGCATCATCGGCCTGCGCACCAATGTGCTCACCGCCAGCCAGGGCGAGGCCATCATGGCACACCGCTTCAAGGAGTACCAGCCTTTCAAGGGCGAGATTTCGCGACGGGTGAACGGCTCGATGATTGCCATGGAGACAGGCACGGCCTTCGCTTACTCGATCGACAAGCTGCAAGACCGCGGCAAGTTCTTCATCGATCCGGGCGAGGAGGTATATGCCGGACAGGTAGTGGGAGAGCATGTGCACGACAACGATTTGGTGATCAACGTGACCAAGGCCAAGCAGCTCACCAATGTGAGGGCCAGCGGCAGCGACGAGAAGGCCCGCATCATCCCCAAGGTGGTGATGAGCCTGGAGGAGTGCCTGGAGTATATCAAGGGCGATGAGCTCGTAGAGGTGACGCCAAAGAACATACGTATGCGCAAGACCATCCTCGACCATAACGACCGCAAGCGCAGCCAGAAAGAATAACGGATGGTGGGGTGCCGCTCAA
This sequence comes from uncultured Prevotellaceae bacterium, assembly GCA_900320585.1. Taxonomy (GTDB): domain Bacteria; phylum Bacteroidota; class Bacteroidia; order Bacteroidales; family Bacteroidaceae; genus Prevotella. The sequence goes on from ONSV01000197.1 coordinate 2,883, forward strand.
TGGCACTCGCCACAATCCGTTCTGAGGATAAGCCAAAAATTCCTCGCCGATGACGTCAATCATCCGGCGAGGAATTTTTTGATATCGGAGGCGGCCGCTATGCCGCAGCTTTCCCTTTCCGCATCATAATGACTCGATGAACCGACGGGTCACCTCGAACGAGCCATCGGCCATGCGGCCCCAGAAGTCGAAATATTGCGATGCCTTGTGGTCGCTCAGGGGTACGTCGCTGATGATGCGGAACGACAGGTAGGGCACATGGTAGAGATAGCACACCTGGGCGATGGCGCAGCTCTCCATGTCGACGGCTTTGGCCTGGGGGAAATTCGACAAGATGTCGCGCATCTTCTCACGGCTGTCCACAAACCAGTCGCCGCTCACCATCAGACCGCCATGAACCTTCGTCTCGCAATCCAGCGTGAGGGCCTTGTGCACGAGTGCCTCGTCGGCGGGGAAAGTGGCGGGCATGCCTACAAATTGGCCGTAAGCCACTTCGCTGCCACAATACACGTCGTGATAGGTATATTGGGTGCCCACCACCACGTCGGTGACGTTCAGTGCCACGTCGGCGCCACCGGCACAGCCTGTCGATAGAATCAGGTCGGGATGATAGGTGAGCAGCATCTCGGTGGTACCTGAGGCGGCGTTCACCTTGCCGATGCCGCATTGCTGCATCACTACCTCGTGATTGCCGATTTTCCCCGTGTGGAAGATGTGGCCATTTATAGTGGTCTCTTGTGGGTCGGTCAATAGCTGTCGCAGTTGCGACAACTCTTTCTCCATGGCGATAATGATTCCTATTCTCATACCTTTCTCTTTTTTCTGCAAAGGTACGATTAAGTGAGTAAAAAGCAAAAATTATTTTGCTTTTTCGAGCGTGAGTA
>ONSV01000149.1 GCA_900320585.1 uncultured Prevotellaceae bacterium
TCCGACACCTCCTCAGCCTGCTGCCCCACCGCCGGCAACTGCTTCTGGTCGCCGATGAGCACGAAGCGCTTGATGGCATTTTCGTTGCCATGCCTTGCGCAGAGCACTCCCAGGAGATGCGGGTCGAGGATTTGCGACGCCTCGTCGATGATGGCCAATGGGAACTGCAGCAAGTCGAAGAGGATGGTATTGGAGAGCATCGAAGCCGTGGTGGAGACGAAGACCCTGTTGGTGCACAGTTTTCTCACCACTTCGTTCATCGTCTTGCATGAGGCCGCCTCTTCGCCTATCATATACGGACGGTAGGCCTGTGGACAAGCCGAAGCGTATCCGATTCGGATGAAGTCGATGTGCTGCTCCACCAGTTTGGAGCAAATCTCGTTGACAGCCCTGTTGGTGAAGGAGAGCAGGAGCACCGGCCCCTGCTCACGCGAGAGTTGCTCGCTGAGGATGTTCACCAGTCCGAACGACGTCTTTCCCGTTCCAGGCGGTCCGATGAGCAGCATGTAGTCGCGTGCCTGCACGAATTTCGTCACCAGGGGCTGGAAATCGCCATATTGCCGCAAGGGCTGCTGGGTGGTGTCGACCTGGGGCGGGCGTTGTCCGAGCAGCAATCTCCTACGGTCGTCGTTCGCCTTGAGGATTTCGGCCACCGACTTGTACAAGGCGGTGTGGGTCGACTCGATGACATCGTGCTCTATCGTCCACCTCACCTTCATGTCGCCCGTCTTGAACACGTTGGTGTTTCGCTGCGGGTCGCGCAGTTCCACGGTCACCCTGTCGGGCTCCATCTTGGTGATGCTCGCCTTGAAGAGCAAGGTCATGGTGGCAATGGGGTCGTTTCCCAACTCATAGGGATAGACCACCACGCTGTCGCCCTCCCTGAAGTTGGGCAGCGATGTCTGCCTATCAGTGTCAACGGCCAGCACCATCCTCACGATGCCCTCACCCGGCACATTCTCCTCGAGGGCAACGATGGCGAGTTCGTGGAGCATATTCCCCGCGGCACATTTCTCGGCCGTAGTGGCGTTCCACATGGCCGCTGCCCCACTCGCCTCCCTGTCGGCCGTACCGATTTTGGTCAGCAGGTGCTCCTTGGCCAGGAACGTCATCAGCCGATAGAAGTATTTCCGGGTGAGCTCATCGGCCGTATGCAAGGGGTTCAGCGCCTGCTCCAACGGGGGCAGCAGGTAGCGGTTCCAGAAATTGGAGTCCAGTTTCTTCACATTCAGCAAATCGGGAGTGAGACGGCCGAACAGGCGTTCTGCCCTCCCCTCGCCCAACTGCACGAGCAGCCATGCTATCTGGTTGCGTATGCGCATGGCCTCGGTGAGGAGTTTGGGTGCCGGTCCCTCCTTTAGGAGTCCGTCGTCGTATTTGGAGTAGAGCAGGTAGGCATCGACCTTGTTGCCCGGGAGTCCGAAATTATAATGCACGACGGCCCTGTAGAGGAGCACCTGCACATAATGCCACTCCACGTGGCCATTGGTGTGGTAGTTGCGTTTTCCCGATTTCTGCTCGATGATGACCCTCATGTTGGTCTGCGTGAGGTCCATTCGTCCCTGCAGCCCAAGTATCTCGGAGAGGAACGACGGTTCGAGCAGCACCTCGGCAGGGTCGTAGTCGGGAATCTCAGGGAACTTGTTCCTCACCATGTCGCGGATAATCAGTTGCTGCTTTTGTGCCTCGGTATGGAACCCCTGGTTGATGTCCTTGCATACCGCCAACTTGGCCGCATTCTTCTGGAAGAAATGCATTGCGCTTTGCAGATAAGGTATGTCCACATTCTTGTGGTGCACCTCCTCGTCGAGCATCATGCCGGCGAAATTACCCAGCAGGATGGGAGCGGAGTTGGCCTTTTCGGTGAGCATCTCCAAAAGGAACTGGTAGGGCGTATTGCCATAATCCTTGAAGCAATGGGCCACCGTTGTGACATCGATGAGCAAGTCGGGCAGATACACCACCTGCTCGGGCCAGTAGACACCGTCGCGCAGTTTGGTGCGCACGAGGTTGACCCTGTCGCCCGGCCTCACCAGTTTCTCCATGTAGATGAAGTCGGAGGCCTCGTTGTCGGGGTCGTGGAGGCTGAAGGTGATGGTGCGCTCATCGCTGTCGATGGGCTGTGCCTCCATGGTATGCCGTCGGGCATCCACGCTCCTCACCACCACCCTGACGCAGTCGGTGCGCACACCCTGGTATTCCTCCTTGGGGTATTGCACGGGGAGCATCGACCTCAACTGCGCTGGCAGCGGCACCTGGTAGAGCGCCGCGGCAAACTCGGCCACGGCCTTCATGTCGCATGGCCATTTCTCCATGAGCAGGCCCTCGTCGGTGCGTGAGGCGTTCCTTGTCCGGTTCCTGAAAGCGTTGACACGCCGTATGGCCGTCTCGGGATAATGGATCTCACGGCAGAGGTAGTCGAAGCGGGCATAAGGTCCGGAGAAGTTGAGCGAGGAGCGCAGCGTGTGCTCATTGAGCACTCCCACGAAGACTTGGTGGAGCAGCTGGTACTTGTCGTGCACCGCTTCCTGGCACAAGGCGATGCGGATGATTTTCTCGTAACACTCGTTGGCAATGGTGGGGTCGGTCATATTCTGTTTTTCTACAAGTTGAACGCAAAAATAGTGATTATTTGAGAGAAAGGGGTGTGAATTCGTTTTTTTTGTTTATCTTCGCAGAAAATTCCTAAAAACTATAAAACTGACAAATCATGAAGAAACGATTCCTCCTGGCAGCATTTGCCCTTATGAGCCTGTGTGCGATGGCACAAGACTCCTATTCGCGTTTCACCGATGGCCTGCCTTTCGGCATGCCCGAGGTGAAGGCCCCAGCCATTCCCGCATACACGGTGAACCTGACCGACTTCGGTGCCGTAGGCGATGGCTCCACCCTCTGCACCGAGTCGTTTGCCAAGGCCATCTCCGCCCTTTCGGCGCGAGGCGGCGGCCATCTCATCGTTCCCCGTGGCATCTGGCACACCGGTCCGATTGAGCTGAAGAGCAACATCGACCTGCATCTGGAGATGGGTGCGGTGATTCTCTTCGCCGCCGACGAGACCCTCTATCCCCTTATCGACACCTCGTTCGAAGGTCTGGACACCCGCCGCTGCCAGTCGCCCCTGAGCGGCCACAACCTGGAGAACATCTCCATCACGGGCCAGGGCGTGATCGACGGCAACGGCCAGTATTGGCGTCCGCTGAAGAAGTCGAAGGTGAGCGACGGCCAGTGGCGTGAGTTCACGTCGGGCAAGGGCGTGGAGATGCGCAAGGACTACTGGGTGCCCTCCGAGGGATATGCCAAGGGAGAGCGCTCGGCCAACATGAACGTGCCGCAGGGACTTGAGACCGCTGCCGACTGGGAGAGCGTGAAGCGCTTCCTCCGTCCGGTGATGGTAAGTCTGGTGAACTGCAAGAACGTGCTCCTGCAGGGTGTGATTTTCCAGAACTCCCCCGCCTGGAACCTCCATCCGTTGATGTGCGAGAACATCATCATCGACCATGTGCTGGCCCGCAACCCCTCCTACGCCCAGAACGGTGACGCACTCGACCTGGAGTCGTGCAAGAACGCGCTGATTGTTGACTCGAAATTCGATGCTGGCGACGACGGCATCTGCATCAAGAGCGGCAAGGACGCCGACGGCCGCCGCCGTGGCCGTCCGTGCGAGAATGTGGTGGTAGACGGCTGCACGGTGTTTGCCGGCCATGGTGGATTCGTGGTAGGCTCGGAGATGAGCGGTGGCGTGCGCAACATCATGGTGCGCAACTGCCAGTTCCTCGGCACCGACGTGGGCCTCCGCTTCAAGAGCACGCGTGGCCGTGGCGGTATCGTGGAGAACATCTTCATCGACGGCATCTCGATGACCGCCATCAAGACCGACGCCATCACCTTCAACATGTACTATGGCGGCAAGTCGGTGGCAGAGATGCTTGCCGACGGCGACAACCCCAACAACACCGACAAGGCTCCCGTGGATGAGACCACGCCCATCTTCCGCCACATCGACATCCGCAATGTGGTGTGCAACGGTGCCGGACGTGCCATGGAGTTCAATGGCCTTCCCGAAATGCCCATCGATGGTATCACGCTCACCGACATCGACATCATCGCCAAGCGCGACGCCGAGTTCCACAACAGCGAGAATATCAAGAAGCACAACGTGAAGATCACGCTGGAGAAATGATGGCCGGTAGTTGAGCTGACGCTCAACTGCGGTGGCGGAGACAACAGTCATACCAAACGAACAACCGAGGGTGTGCCAGAAATGGCATGCCCTCGATTGATTTTAGGACTATTGTCTACGCCACGATGTGGAACAAAAACACATCGTGAATATTTTCAAAAATATCAATTACTTGATGAATCGTTTCATCTTTCTTTTTTTAAATGTTTTGTTTGACGAATATTCTTGAAATGGTATAATTTTGCAAGAGAATTATAACCAACACTCATGAATTATCGTCATTTTTTTCTTGCGGGTCTTCTGACCTTTGGCACCTCTGTCCATGCACAGTTAGTGATCAATGAGTTGATGCAATCGAACGTCGATTGCATCATGGACGACCTGAACGAGTTTCCCGACTCCTGGGTAGAACTATACAACAGCGGCAACGAGGCGGTGAATCTCAAAGACTACAAAATAGGGGCAAAAGACAAGCCCGGCAAAGCCTGGCAGTTGCCCAACAAGACGCTCAACGCCAAGTCGTATGTCGTGGTGTATTGCGACAAGGAAGAGAGTGGTCTGCACACCGATTTCCGTCTGGAGACGGGAAAGGACGGCAACGTCTATCTTTTCCAAGGCGACGAGATTGTAGACAAGATAGAGAAGCTGGGCAAGATGCCCGCCCCCAACATTGCCTACGGGCGCAAGACCGACGGTGCCGACGAATGGGGATACCAGGCCACAGCCACACCGGGAAAGGCCAACTGCGGCCAGACCTGCACCGACATCCTGGGAGAGCCCGTCTTCAGCCAGAAAGGATGCGTGTTCACCTCATCGAAGAACATCCGCCTGTCACTTTCGTTGCCCGAGGAGACACCTGAGGGGACCGTCATCCGCTACACCACCGATGGCAAGGAGCCCACCGCCACGAGCACCCTCTACCAAAGTCCTATCTACATCAATTCGAACAAGGTGATCAGGGCCAAACTGTTCTGCGACGGTTACCTCTCGCCCATCTCCACCGCACAGTCGTACATCTTCCTTGGACGGGATATGACCATCTCGGTGATATCCATCGTCACCGACGACCGTTACATGAACGACAATGCCATAGGCATCATCAAGAACAACCCCAACAAGGAGAACAAGAAAGACTGGCGCCGCCCCATCAACATCGAGATGTTTGATGCCCCGGGCAGCGAAAGCGTCATCAACCAGCTCTGCGAGACCCGCGTCATGGGCGGACAGTCGCGTGAGCACCCATTGAAGTCGCTCGCCGTCTATGCCAACAAGCGCTTCGGCACGAAACGCTTCGAATACGAGTTCTTCCCCGACCAGAAGCCCGGTCTTACCGACTTCAAGAGCATCATGCTGCGCAATGCTGGCAATGACTTCGGTGGACTCTATATGCGCGATGCCATCATCCAGCGCGTGATGGCAGAGAACGCCGACATCGACTGGCAGGCCTGGCGCCCGGTGGTCATCTTCCTCAACGGCACCTACAAAGGCATGCTCAATATCCGCGAGCGCAGCAACGACGACAACGTCTATACCAACTACAAAGACGAGAGCGGCAACGGACTCGAGGACATCGACATGATAGAGATCTCGCAAGAGAACAGCCAGATGGTAGAGGAGCTCAAAGCCGGCACGCTCGACAACTACAACGCCTTCAAGGCGTTCTACAACCAGGCCGGGCACACCTTGGACGAATACGAGCAAATCATGGACTGCCAGGAGTTCATCAATATCATGATCATGAACCTCTACTACTGCAACCTCGACTTCCCCGGCAACAACATCGTGGTGTGGCGACCGACCGCCGACGGTGGGCGCTGGGCCGACGCCGACTTCAAGCGCAAGTTCATCGACCAGGCCGCCATCTACATGGGCGACTTCCTGAACGAGAGAGGCACGCGTGCCATCTGGGACCCCATGGCCGATCTGGTGAAGCCCGAGCTCGTGAAGCACCGTGAGGAAAACTCCGGCGGTGGCTGGTGGGGATGGCATCCCAACTATGAGCAAGAGATCAACAACGAGATCAACAACGCCCGGAATTGGCTCAGCCAGCGCACCAACTATTTCTATACGCACATGGCCAACTACTATAGCCTGGGCACCCCCACCCCACTGGTCGTCAACAAAGACATGGCAGAAGAGGTCACCACCATCATCAACGGCGTTACTCTCAGGAACGCTGATTTCGACGGCAAGTTCTTCGCCAACCGCCAACTGACGGTCGAGGCCGAGGGTAGTGGATACAGAGTGGTGATGGGATGGAAAGTGGAGCAGACCGCCAACAACAACACCACTACCACTGAGGAAGTATACGAACCGGTCTACTCGTTCACCATGCCGGTGTGCAAGAAGCTGAAGTTGACCGCCATCATGGGCTCATTCGATGGCATCAACGACCTGGCAGCACGCGACTGGAACTGGCACATCGACGGTCAGCAGCTCGTTGTCAGCGGTGTGAGCCACGGCACCAGCGTCATGCTCTACGACGTGCGTGGCATGCTCCTCGGTAAAGCAAGTGCTGACGGCGAGGACATCCACCTCCCGCTGGCATCGAGAAACCAGATATATGTGCTGAAGGTTGGAGCAGAGGCGGTGAAAATAAAAATCTGAAGCAATCTGATTCAAAAACAATTATATAACGAACACGAATCTCACGAATCATCACGAATTTTTCTTGTCAAATTTTTATTCGTGTGCATTCGGTAGATTCGTGTTCGCTTTTTTACGACAAATCTCGTGTTCGTTTTTTACGACAAATCTCGATTTTGAGCGTAGCGACCTTTTTAAGAAGCATGATAAATCTTAAACCTCAAACCTATATTTATTCGTTGAAGCTGAAGCGGAGGCCCAGGTTGAGGTTGAAGCTGAAGGGCTTGTCTTGGTAGAAGGTGGGAACGCTGCCGTGATTGGCGAGATGATAGGCGAAGCCCGGTTCGGCATAGATGCTGATATTCCCACCGGGCATGTATTCCACCCCTGCCGCTCCGAGCACGGAGAACTGCACCGGCTGATGGCCTACAC
>ONSV01000152.1 GCA_900320585.1 uncultured Prevotellaceae bacterium
GGAGATGAGCCGCATCAGTGGCTTCATCGACCGAGCCCGCGGCACTGGCCGCCCCACGAAGAAAGACCGCCGACAGATGGACGCCTTCGTTGAGCCCGCAATGTTCGGGTTTGATGATGACGATGACGAATAGGAAGGCAGTGAAGCGAACGCGAAACTTGAACACACGAACAATCCCCTGTATCTCAGCGAGATGCAGGGGATTGTTCTATTTGTTATCGAATGTCCGTAAGGTCTTAGTCAATCATCATGGGGCCACCGAAGCCACCACCGGGACGACCACCACCGAAGCCACCGGGACGGCCACCGCCGAAGCCACCGCCACCACCAGGACGACCACCACCGAAACCACCACCGCCGGGACGGCCACCGCCAGGCATTCCTCCCGGAGGCATACCGCCTGGGAATCCGCCGCCGAAGCCTTGGCCCTGGCCTCTCCTGCCACCGCCGAAGCCACCGAAGGCGTTGAAGCGATAGATGACATGGAGCATGGCATAGCTGTTGATGGTGTTGTATTCGGTATCGCTCCTCATCATCGAGTTGATGGTGCGGCTGAGGCTGCTCTGCTCGTGGAGGATGTCATAGAACTGCAGGCTCACGGTCAGAGGCTTGCCCTTGAGGAAGCCATGGCTGATCTGGGCATTCCACAGCAACTCGTTGGTGTTGAGCGAAGTGTCGTTGTAGCCTCGGCGTGAGTTCTCGCTGATGCCAGTGGTGAGACTGGTGCCCCAAGGCAGATAGACGTTGAAGTTGACTCCGTAGGAGAACATCCAAGTGTCGAGGTCGCTGGCGCTCTGCAACTTGTTGCGGCCATGGGTATAGGTGAGCGAGCCGTTGGGCTCCACCTCCAACCAGGAGTTGCGGTACGACAACGAGAGGCGCTCCATCACCGTCGTGGTGCGTGTGTAGTTCTTCTGCGAGGCATTGTCAAGGTAGAGGTAGCTCACGTTGTTAGCATAGGTCAGGTTGGTGAAGGTGTTGACATTCCAGAAACCAGTGCTGTCGATTGAAGTGTTGAACATGAAGGCACCGTTGACATTCCAGTTGCCGTTGATGTTCTCAGGCCTTGAGATGCGTCCACCAGTCTTCTCGTTATAGGTCACCATGTTGCTGATGCTGTTGCGAGTGGTGCTGAAGTTGACGAACGTCATCACCGAACGCTGGTGGCTCTGGATATAGGTGTTGTAGAACAGCTGGAAGCTGTTGGTGAACGAGGGCTTCAGTCCGGGATTACCCTCTGTGATATTCATCGGGTTGCTGTCGTCCCTGATGTCGAGCAGGTCGGAGATATTCGGCTGCTGAGTCGTTCCACGATACTGCACGCGCAGGTTGCTCAACTGGTTGAAACGATAACGGAAGTCGAGCGTCGGCGACATGTTGGTCACGTTCCTCACGATGTCGGCACTCACACCCTGATAGTCCTGGATATAATGTGAGCGCAGCGGCTGCACCATGAATCCGGCATTGAGCTGGAACTTGGGCTGTATCCACCGGTAGGTGAGCTGGATGTCGTGCGTGTAGTTGGTATACTCGGAATAACGGCTCAGGTTGTCATCCTTGTAAGTATCGAGCGGGTCGGTCAGACGCGAAAGATACGGGTCCCATGTACGGTATCTGGGAGTGATATTGACTAAATCGGTTCCGGGGGTGATGCCGCGGTCAGTGATGTCATAGGTGGCGCGGTCGCTCTCGTTCACGCTGTAGCTGTATTTGTAGCTCCACTGCAAGAACATGGTGCGCGAGAGGGGCTCGGTGTATGTGGCCTGGAGCGAGTAGCCCTTCCTTGTGCTCGGCGTGAGACTGTAGCGGTTGGTCCTTGAGGCAGGCATATAGGTGGAGTCGAGTCCCAGCAGGTAGTAGTCCACCCTGCTGATGGCGAAGCTGGTGTTGTCGTTGTCGCTGTAGCTGCCATCCACGCGGAGGGTGAAGTTGCGTCCACGGTTGTTGAGCTTGCGGTTGAACTGCAGCATACCGTTGAGGCTCTTCGAATCGCCGTAAGAGAGGTTGATGTTTCGCTGGCCATTCACCAACACGCCAAGTCTCTCAAGCTCCTTCATCTGCAAGGTGTCAAGAGGATCGGACACATATTTGTAGGGGTCCTCATTGTAGGTGGCCGAACGGTTGTTCTGGTTGCCGTCGTTCGACGAGATGCTGAAGCTGGGCCTGAACATGATGTTGGTCATGGTGTCTGGCATCCACTCCACGCGCATCTGTCCGTTCCAGGAGTTGCGGCGGGTATAGTTTTGGTTGATGCTGTTGTCGAAGCTCTTCGAACCCACGAAGTTTTCCTTTGACTGCTTCGAGAAAATGTCGCCATCGCTGTGGTTCCACCTGATGCTTCCATCCCACTCAAGCTTGTCGGTATTCTCGTAGTTGAACTGCAGACCGAGCATCTTGGTGGAGTCGACGGCCACCGCCGCCACCATAGAATCCCTGGTCGTTGACGTTGTTGGCACTTCCCATAAGCATGATGCGGTACTTGTCCTTGAAGAGGGCGCCCATGCCACGCTCGGCATAACGCTCCTTCGTACCGATGCCGAGGTCGACATTCCCGAAGAACCCCCTGTTCATGCCTGCCTTGAGGCCGAAGTCGAGCACGGTCTGCTCATCGCCGTCGTCGATGCCGGTGATGCGGGCCAAGTCGCTCCGCTCGTCGTAGGCCTTGATGCGGTCTACGATAGAGGTGGGCAGGTTCTTCAAGGCAGTCTGGGTGTCACCAGTCATGAACTCCTTGCCGTCGACCTTGATTTTCTTCACTTGCTTACCGTTGATGGTGATTTTTCCATCGTCATCTACTTGTGCGCCAGGGAGTTTCCTCACCAGTTCCTCGATTACGGAACCTTCCGGCACGCGGTAGGCAGCCGAGTTGTAGACGAATGTGTCTTCCCTCACCACCACCTTGGCAGCCTGTCCGGTGGTTGTCACCCCTTTCAGCAGGATGGCGTCGGGACTGAGCGTGAGGTTGCCCATGTCGATGTCCTTGCCACCAACCACCGTGACGTTCTTGGTGAGCGTGGTGTAGCCCACGCTGGTCACCTTCACGATGTACCGGCCGGGCTTATCGACAGGGATCTTGAAATAGCCGTTGTCGTCCGACAGACTGCCGGCGACAAAGGAGCTGTCGGTTTTCAACAGTTGCAAAGTGGCTTGGAACACACCTTCATTGTTTTCCTTGTCTACAAGTTTTCCTGTGACGTTTTGCTCTTGGGCATATGCGGAAGCCGTGAACAGCAGCATCGCACATAGGCACTTCATAAAATTCTTCATCTTTTTCCTGAATGCTAATAATCACCTATTATGAAATAATAAGCAAGTTAGTATAAGTACGATAGTTGATTGTTTGACGAAGCAAACGGCGTTTGGTTTAAACCATGAGCGAAAAAATTTCGGAAACGGCAGCATGAAGGACGAAAATAGGCGGTGAAAGAGAAAAAAGTGGAAAAAAATTCATCAAAATAAATAAAAATGCGTAATTTTGCAAAAACAAAGGATTCAAGCATCATCTTTCACCCTCTTCTTCAGGATACGAGACCATCCAATAGTGTGTTATATATATATTAAGGTAAAAAAAATGTCAGAAAAAGTCATCTTGTCGCAAACACTGTTCGAGGACTTGGCCATGGCCATCTCCGAATGCAGTCATGACCGTATATTCGTGCTCACCGACACCACGACGCAGCAGTTGTGCTGGCCACTTCTCAAGGATTTCGCAGGCCTGCGCCATGCCGCCCACATCGTCATCGGCGCCACCGACACCCACAAGAATCTCGACACCTTAGCTACGGTATGGCAGGCCCTCGGCGAGGGTGGCGCCACACGCCACTCCTGCATGATCTGCCTTGGCGGCGGCATGGTAAGCGACTTAGGAGGGTTCGCCGCTTCCACCTTCAAGCGGGGCATCAACTACATCAACATCCCCACCACCCTGCTGTCGATGGTCGACGCCTCGGTGGGCGGGAAGACTGGCATCAATTTCAACGGACTGAAAAACGAGGTGGGCGTGTTCAGCCAACCGCAGCAGGTGATCATCAACACCCAGTTCCTGCGCACGCTCGACGACGAGAACATCCGCTCGGGATATGCCGAGATGCTCAAGCACGGCCTCATTTCCGACGACGACACCTGGGCCGAACTGCTCAATTTCGACCTTGCCCGGCCCGACCTCGCCCAACTGCAGGAAATGGTGGGACGGTCGGTAGCGGTGAAGGCACGCATCGTGGAGCAAGACCCTCTGGAGCATGGCATACGCAAGGCGCTCAACCTGGGCCACACCATGGGCCATGCCTTCGAGTCGTGGGCCATGCGCCACCAACGCCCCATCCTGCACGGCCATGCCGTGGCCTACGGACTGGTGTGCGAGCTCTACCTGAGCAGCCTGCTCACCCACTTCCCCACCGAGAAGATGCGCTCCACGGTGGCCTATATCCGCGACTACTATGGCCGCCTGCCCATCACCTGCGACGACTACCCCGAACTGCTCGAGCTGATGCGCCACGACAAGAAGAATGTGGCCGGAAGCATCAACTTCACCCTTTTGGGCAACATCGGTGACATCCGAATCAACCAAACCGCCCATCAGGAGTGCATCGAAGAGGCACTTGATTTCATGCGCGAAGGATAAAAAATCCTGCAAAAAAAGATGGAAAAAAACAGCGCTGAGGTATAAAAAAAGTATAAAACACCTAAAAAGTCTCAAAATGTAGCCGATTCTTCACAAAATTTGAAAATTTACGATTTTTAAGAAATAAATATTGAAAAATCCTTTGTCGTTTCGGAAAGAGTTTATAAATTTGCAGCAAAATAGATGTCAAAAAGGGTTGTGCTACTATGTGCACACGAGTATTATCCTATCTAAATACCACTCGTCAGGTACGCACAATTGAAGGGAAATCAAAGGCTAAAATAACCTGCCCCTCCACAAGAATCGAGGAATTTTATATATAAACTTAAATAATTTAAATTATGAGAAAATTTACAAAAGGTTTATTATTGACGTTTATCGCTTCAGCGATGAGCCTTGGAGCTTATGCTCAAGACATGCCCTCTGAAGCAGCTTTCGACGGCTACTACCGCATCATCAATGCTGGTTACAACCAATCTACGAAGTTTGGAACTGGCTACATGTACATCTCTGATCCTCTGGTAGCACAGCCGCAGAAGACTGCTGACGAGTCGATCACTCTTCCCGGTACCATCATGTACCTGAAGGCTGACCAAATTACCGAGGTGCCCGAGGAGCTGGGCAAGTATGAGGATGTTACCGAGAACGACCTTGAGGTGAGCTTCCTCCGTTCACAGGGTGTGGATGCCAATGCTGCCATTTACAAACCATTGGTAGATGAGCTCAAAAACGGTTTCATTGACGGACTTACCTTCCTGAACATGCCAAAGCAGGAGAACTGGGGCTTCAAAAATGATGAGATTATCAGCATCGTTGAGGAGATGTTCAGCCTGATGAAGATGTACATGGAGCCCGCCGGCAAGGTAGGTGACAAGGATGCTTGGTATCTGAAGAGTACCACTCCCAACACCAAGCCTCTGGTTAACGCTCTCAAAGAAAAAGGCATTACCCCCGATTTCGGTGGCGACACTGACATTGAGTGGGCATGGAACAAACTGGTTTGGGGTGCTCTCAGCTACTACCAGAGCATTGATGCAGAGCAGCTCTATGAGCAGTGGTATCACTATGTATTCTATGAGGATCGTATCCACATCGACCACACTTACTATCTGATTGGTGGCCGCGTGATCACTGACCTCGCAACCTACCAGAGACACGATGCTGGTAACAAGAAGGGCGAGTACATCAGCTTTGCCAACAACAACAAGCATTATACCATCCAAGGCTTCCAGCCCGAGATTGCTGTAGCCAACGAGGCTGGCGACTTCGCAAAATGGATTCTTGAGCCAGTTGTTCCCGGAACAAAGACTACAGGTACCGACTACTTCGCAGTGAAGGGTGGCGTTGAAGGTCTTGACGGTCACTACTACACCAGTATCTACACCGACTTCCCAATGGAGATTGTAGACAATGGTCCAACCGTAGAGGAAGGTGGCAACACCGTTCGCGTATGGGGCATTCCTTCTCCTCCTCAACTTGGCGAGTTTGAGACCTCAAATGGTGTTGTTGGTTATGTGACCACTATTGAGTACAAACTGGGTGACATTATTCCTGCACGCACACCTGTTGTGGTTGAGTGTCTGAAGAGCGCACGCGAGGGCAACCTCCTGAATCCTGTGCTCACCCCGATGAGCGAGGATCCTCACGGCGAGTCGTTCCTGAAGGGTATCTTCTTCGAGGAGTTCTTCAATGAGACTGACGATCCTGACACTGACGAGTTCACTTACTACTATATGCCTCTCGAGAAGGGTATTACAGTAGCCCGCAAGCTCATCCGCGTTCTCAACAAGGGTAACAACATCCAAAACCCCGTTGGATTCTTCAAGTTCGGTGGTGCCAGCATTGCTCCTAACAAGGCATTCATGATTCTCGACAGCGGCATGGCCAACGCCAACATCTTCATGGTTGACAACGAGACTTACAATGCTCTCGGAATCAGCGAGGTTGCTACCGCTAACACTGAGAATGGAACCATCTACGACATCCAGGGTCGTGTTGTTACCAATCCTACCAAGGGTCTGTATATCGTGAACGGCAAAAAAATGGTTATCAAATAATTAAAGCCCAATTTGAATTATGAAGAAACAATATATCAACCCGGTTTGCAAGGTAATGACCTTGTCTTTGAAGAGAAACGTTATGGACGAGTTGTTCGGCAACACTTCTTACATCCCCGTAGGCGATGTGCAGGGTGACGAAGGTCAGGAAGGTACCGTTAACGACATGTTCTCATCCAAAACAAACGTTTGGGACTAATCAAAAGATTACCTACATAATAAAAAAGGTGGCATTTCTTGCCACCTTTTTTTATACAAATATCGCCCCACAATCACGTATCATCCCCGACATGAAACCACATTCCATATCCGCAGTTACCCGTCTGCTCACAGTCTTTTCGGTGTGCCTTATAGGTATGCCCATATATGGCGAGGAAGGCCAAAAGGAGCTCTCCGACAGCAGCGATTTCGTCAAAGCCAGTGTGGTGGTAAGCAGCCCTTCCGACGTCATCTACTCAAGCATGGGGCACTGTGCACTCCGCATGGAATGTCCGTCTGAAGACCTCGACTACTGCTTCTCGCTCGAGATGGACGCGGGACCAGGCGACTACCTGAAGTTCTTCAATGGAGAGGCGGATGCCGCGGTGCGTGCCATCCCCATGAGTGACTATGTCAAGGAATACCAGAAAGACGGACGTGGCATCTGGCAATATGAGCTCAACCTCACCCTTCATGAGAAACAATTGCTCTGGAAAAACCTTGACGAGGAGATGGTAAAACCCCCGCATCTGAAATTCAACTACCTGAACACCAACTGCGTGATGATGGTCATCATTATGGTGCAGAATGCCCTTATCGGTGAGCATGTCGACTATGGTAAGCTCCCATGGTATGCCACGACCAACAACGGCGACTGTGTGCGCCATCTCACCAAAGCCACACCATGGTACCAGTTCCTCTACATCACGCTCTTTGGGAGCAACTGCGACGGCGATTTCTCGCTCGAATACCGCATGAGTCCGGAATCCCTCATCGAGGTGTTCGGCAATGCACGCATCGTGGGAAATGATGGCTCAAGCCGCCCTCTGTTCAAATCGCAACCCCAGGAATTGGTGCACCAAACCCATTATGTGAAAGGCAGTCCGCTTACCCCCCGCATCTTTTTCTCCATCCTCCTCATCCTCGTGATCATCATCACCGTGGGCGAATGGCGATGGGGATGGAGGAAGGTGGCCAAGACACTCGACGTGCTGCTCTTCGCCCTGCAATTCCTGTTCGGACTGATGCTCACCTATATCTCCACCGTATCCCACCTGTTCGTCACCCGTTGGAATTGGTATCTTATTCCTTTCAATCCTCTACCCTTGCTCATTCACCTGTGCTTTTCCAGAAGGAAGGACTATGGCAAGATATACCTTTTCTACACCATCGTGCTGCTGCTCTTCATCTTCGGCACCCCCCTCTCATCACAACTCGACATCGACCATCAGCTCATCACTGCCATGCTTGGCATACGCACATGCAGCAACTACATGCAGTACAGGAAATTGAACCAGCACTCATAATAAGTTTCCAAAAGAAACAAAAAGGCAAAAAAAAACATCCAAACCATTAGGTCTCAAGATTTTTTATTACCTTTGCACCGATTGTAAACATACCATTTTAATTAA
>ONSV01000154.1 GCA_900320585.1 uncultured Prevotellaceae bacterium
GACGCCACGAGCAGATAGAGATGACGGTAGTCCTTGTCGGCCGTCCATTTCAGTTCGTTGCCCCTGCAGGAGAGGCCATTGGCAGCATCCGGCTCACCGAAGCGGAAAGGCACATCGCCCACCTCGATGCCCCCCTTCGGGAGCAGTTCGGCCGCATAACTGTATCCCCCCTCAAAATTGGCCGAGGAGCGGAACTCATTGAAACTGAAACAATGGCGGTCGAACGGCAGGCTGAGCACCTGCGTCTCCACCTGCTTCGGTGCGCTCTTGCGCAGCGTCACCTTGTAGGTGCGCACCCCGAAAGGATTCACCTCCACGCTGAGTGTGCGGCCGCTGAACGGCACAGCCTTGAGGGTGCGTTCGGTGCCATCGGCCGCCACCGCCTTCTCGATGTCGGCGGCGAAGGAGAGCGTAGCCTTCTGGGGCTGCCTGCCTCCCGTCTCATAGACGCGCACCACCACCTCGTCGCTCACCTCGGCCTGTTTGAGGGCCCGCACCACCAACTGGTCGTTGTCGCAGGTGAGGAAAGAGTAAGAGCGGCCCAGGGCCCCCTTGTGCTTGTCGACCCGGAAGGAGCGGAGCGGACTGTTGAGCACATCGGCGCGTCGCACCGCCTGTGCAGGGTTGAGCGCCCCCTTGTGGCCCACGATGCTGTAGGTGAAGACATGGTGGCCGAAGTCCTGACGAGCCTGATAAGCATAGCCCCTGCCCGGCTGCGGCGAGTAGAGCAGCGACAGGCGCAGCGTGTTGTCATTGGGCTTGTCCCAACCATAGCGTGAATCGTTGAGTATCGTCACACCATAATCACCGCTCCGGTCGGTGAGGTCGGTCCACTGATGGGCATAGACCTCGAACAGATTGTCCTTGTTGTTGCCACGGCGCACATGCCCCAGACCAATGTCATAGGAAGCCTCCTCGTTTGCCGCATTCAGCGCGAACTCGGCCTTGAGCAGGGCATTGAGCGAGCGCCAGTCGACCACGTTCTCGATATCTATTCTGTCGGCCAGGTTGCCCTCATAGAGATGGATGCGCTGTACGATATCCGATTCGCCATAGCGCTTGCTCACGACAAGTGTCTGACGGAGCTCACCCTTCTCGACGGTGAGCTTGACATCATCGCGTACAGGCAGGGGACTTTTGTCGAGGGTGGCCTTCTGAATCTCCCAAGCCGGCCACCGTGCTGAGCGGCAGTCGTCGAACACCACCAAACGGATGCTCTTCCCCGGTGCCACCAGTTGCTTGTTGGCTTTCTTGTCGACCAATGATACGATATCGCCATACTCGTTTACCTCGAGTGCATATCTTGACGATTCTATCCGCTTTCCCTGTACCGGTGCGGCCATTTTCTGACTGCCTGTAGGACGGGCATCGTAGACAGCGACACCCGTGGAGGGCACCTGTGCGTCGAACAAGAGATAGCGGGCACCATCGCGCTCCACCACCTGTGAGCGAACCTTCTTGCCCTCGGGAGAGAACACCGTATAGTCGCGGTTGTCGGAAAGCCTCATCTCGGCCACCGAAGCCACGGGGAAAGTCTCGTTGTTGTAGACTGCTATCGGCATGCCCTTCACCTGCGTGTCCATTCGGCTGGTGATGGCCGACACGCTATGTGTGAGCACGTTGGAGAACGTCTTCAAGGCCAACAACTCGTCGTTCCAGGAGAACTCGTAGGCACGAGGGATTGAGGTGCCCGTGACATCGTCGTGGAACTGGTGCCAGATGACCCGCTGCCACGTCTGGGTGAGTTGGGCACCGGGATAGCGGGCAACACCCAGCCAGTCGGCCATCACGGCCGAGCGCTCGGCGGCATCGCCCAGGTGCTCGTTCTGCCTGTTGTAGAGTTTCATCGCCGCCTGCGACGTGTAGCAGCCATTGCCATGCACATCCATAGGCAACTCGCCATCGAAGACAGGCAGTTCGGGATGCTTGTCGTAAGGCATGAAGTCCTTGTAGATCTGGTCGCTTGTGGCGCTGACCACCTGCACCGGACCATTGCCATGGATACCCTTCTCTACCGCCCTCACCGAAGCCAGGTTGGGCGAACCGCCTATATCGCCGGTGCCGTAGTAGCGGTAGGCGATATTGAGCGGACTCTCCTTGATCTCATTGATCAGGTTCTCATTCTTCGACAAGTCGGCATCGTCGTAGCGCTGGGCATAGTTGAATCCGTGGGTCATCATGATGCGGCTGCCATCGATGCCCTGCCACAGTCCGACAGTGAAAGGATACCGCTTTCCACCCTCGTAGAAGGGTTTTGTGCGCCACATGAGTTTCTGCGACGAGAAGCCGATGAGACCACAATGGGCGGCCAGCGTGGGCAAAGTGTAGCCAAAGCCGAAGCAGTCGGGCAGGAAGATGTCGGTGCCCTCGGTATTGAACTCCGTGCGGTAGAACGTCTGTCCGAGCAGCACGTTTCTCAGCCACGACTCAGGCGAGCAAATGATGGTCTCGTTGGCATCCCAGCTGCTGCCGGTGATATGCCAACGCCCCTGTGCCACATAGCGCTTCATCTCCTCGTACTGGATGGGGTAATACTCCTTCATCCAGGAATACTTCACTGCTCCCTCGAAGTTGAAGATATAGTCGGGATATTGCTTGAAAAGGAAAAGGTTTTGGGTGAGTGTGTTACGGATATGGTCGCGGATAGTGGCCTGCACGTCCCAGTTCCACTGCGTGTCGAGGTGCGCGTCGGCCACCATATAGGCCTTCATTTCCTTGTTCTGGGCACCCACGCCCAGGGCGAACAATCCTGTAACCATTGCTGCTAAAATTTTTTTCATCATGATTGTATAACGGTTGTTGATAGACTCTATTGTATCTCAAGAGAACGGATAAGCCAGCAAAATGCCTTTAGATTCGCTTACCTTACTACTACTTTCCTTCCATTCACGACATAGACTCCACGCTGGGGCACGCTCACCCGCTGACCATTAAGGTTGAAATACACGGATGGCAGGTTGTGGGAGTCGGAGAGATGCTCCGCCAGACCACTCTCGATGTCGTTGGGAACCGGGATGGATGAAAGGGACTCGGGGGCAGCGAACCAGGCGCTGAAAGCCCCTACCCTCACCTCACCGGAAGGACGGACGAAAGCATCGGCCTCATCGTTGAGCACCATGACGTTCGCAAGGTTCCTCGTCACCGTAGTGCCCACGAACCGGTAATCGCCAGTTCCCACTGCCATGGTTGAGGAAGACGTGGCAGAGAAGGCCTGGCCGGTGCCCGTGAAAAGAAGCGGGCCGTCGTCGTCGACCCGATAGAGGCAAGGCACATGGCGAAGCATGGACGATGCCGTGGTGAACACCGGCATATTGTCGTCGGAGACCGAGGAGAAAGCCAGCAGCTGCACACCTTCGGGCACCGCATCGGGCGTGAACGGCAGCACGATGGTCTGCCATTTGCCCTTTACGGGCTCGCACTGGTAAGACACCACGTCGGCATTGAACCGGATGGGCGACAAGAACCCCCACCCTCCTTCCAAATGAATGGCATCGGAATGGGCGCCCCGCACCACATTGGCCTCTTCGAGCCCTTCGGGCACGGTGGCATCCTTGTCGAGGATATAGAGTGTATTGGGATTGGCATTGGGGTGCACCGTGACTGCATAGTTGCCGAGCAGGCTCAGGTCTACGGCCAGCGCATTCGAAGGCGTATTGACCATGGAGGCGGGAGCCATACCCTTGAGTGTGTTGTCGGCCAACCAGCAGACGACGCCTTTCTGCGTGCGGCCCAGTTGCTTGAGTCCGCCATCGGTGATATCGCCACCCTGCTCATACTGCACGGCCAAGGCATAGGTGGCATCGACCTGAAGTTGGTTGAAGAGGAAAGGAGCCTGTGCCACCTTTCCGGATTCGGCATGGATGGGCACGAACAATTTCTCACCCCCATAATAGTATCCGTCGGATTCCAGTTTGAAGAGCCACAGCACGAGTTTCCCTTCGAAAGGCTCGCTGTCCTGATTGAGTACGGAAACCTTTCCTGAGACACAATTACCATAGATGGCCCCATTCGACCGGTTGGCCACCGTCATCGACACATAACGTAGATGGCTATCTGAAGACATTCCGTCCTGGGTAATCTCGACCGTGGCCTGCGACATGACGTTCCGGCCCTCGCTGTCGGAGGTGACCCATACCGTCCATGAGCCATTCTCTCCGGGCGTGAAACTGAAGGATGCCATCACATCACTATTCTCGGCAATCGTCACCGCCGTACGGCCCAGACTGATACGCGAGGCCTGGTTGCG
This sequence comes from uncultured Prevotellaceae bacterium, assembly GCA_900320585.1. Taxonomy (GTDB): domain Bacteria; phylum Bacteroidota; class Bacteroidia; order Bacteroidales; family Bacteroidaceae; genus Prevotella. The sequence continues at coordinate 4,247 of ONSV01000154.1, forward strand.
GCCTGCGAAGAAAAACACTTCGTGGAAATACTCCTCGCCATGGTTCTGGAACGACACCATCACCTGCTGGGTGTCGCCCCTCTTATGGTTGCCCGGGAAGGCGATTCCAGTCACCTCTACATCCTCTATGGGATGGATGGAAAGCGACACCTGGCCATCATCGCCCACCTCGGCCAAGATGTAACTGATATCCGGATTGACGTGCGTCTGCCATTGCTGGTCGACGGTGCGCTTGCTGATGGGGAAAATGCGGAGGCCATCCTTGTCGATACCACTGACATCGAACACGCAGTTGGAATAGTAGTTGACATCGATGTGGCGGCTGAACTGACCCAGCACCACGATGGAGCCATCGTCGCCCCTATAGCCCAGGCCACATTGCCAGTCGGCATTCACTCCCGACCAGTTGACATAGTTGGCAGAGAAATAGTGGCCATCGATGATTTGCCAGTCGTTCACGGTGAGTCTATAGCCCTCGGAGGGTGCAGGAACGTCGTCGGGCAGTTGCAGTCCGATGATTGCCTCCTGGCCCATGTTGTATCCATTGGGCTCCGGTGCCGAATCTACCCCATCCGAATTGTCGGGATTGAGCACATCCATCCTGAAGTAGCCATTGGCCATGCCACCCCATCCCCAGTTCACATGATAAAGTCCGTCGATATCATACCCATCGATGACGAAGGCATGTCCGCCCCCGGCATTGACGGCAGAGAAAGCGATGGGGTGACTGGTCTCCAACTCGTTGTAGAGCAAGTCGTCCCAACTGCGCGACGTGTGTTTCGAGCGCTCCTCGATATGCGCTCCGTCGTCGTAACCGAAATAAGTCTTGAGCGCATTGAGCGCATCGCGCAGATAGGTGGCCGACGACGGACCATAGTCCATGTGGCTGCCCAGGCCCACCCAATAGCTGAGTTGGGCCACGGCGAGCTGTTGTGCTTCGGTCTCACCCCCATGGTAGTCGTCGAGCATATTGTCCCAGTCGATGACAGAGTTGGCAGGCACGTTACGCAGCTGCACGCTCTTGTCACCCTGGTCGGTGCTATAGCGTTGCATATAGCCCGGGATGGTCCTGGTGGTGGCATTGGGGTAACGATAGAAAGCCATGACCTGTGCCACGGCGGTGGCCACGCATCCAGTGGCACAGAGGTCGCCCACCGACCCATTCTGGTTGTAGAAATGCGGACAGAGCAGATTATAGGGATTTCCCTGGTTCCACCGGGTAGCCATAAGCGGCTCGATATTGCGGCGCACGGGAACGGCAGTCGCCGCAGGCGACTTGGCCGTAGCGGTGCGGTTCTTGTAACCCGACAGGCGCAACCGCCCTATCTGTTGCTCATACGACTGTAGGAGCCCTTTCAGGCCATCGGGCTGTTGGTCGGGGTCGTAGCAGCCGTTATCGCTATACCCCAGCAGGGATATGGTGGCATCGTCGCCCGAGATGATGACGAACCCGCCATCTTGGGCATTGAAGATATAATACGCCGCATCGGCACTGTAAGCCGAAGAGCCAGGAGCCGCCATAGCAGCCACCTGGCCGGCGA
>ONSV01000178.1 GCA_900320585.1 uncultured Prevotellaceae bacterium
TATTATGAGAGGTGGGCCTTCTTATGTAATGGGTCGCTGCGCTCAAATAACCAAGCATACGGCCAATGAATGAATAAATATTCATCCGAAAAACTTAAAAAATCACACAAATTCAAAAATAGATTGCAAAAATTTGATTTTCCATCTTTTTTTGCTAACTTTGCCCAAAAGGCGAAGTGAGGATGTAGCTCGGCATAAAAAAGAATCTTTTCTTCTGCTCTCGCTTTTCACTCACATTGCCCAAAAGGCGAAGTGAGGATGCAGCTCGGCATAAAAAAGAATCTTTTCTTCTGCTCTCGCTTTTCACTCACTTTGCGCAAAGCGCGAAGTGAGGATGCAGCTCACCCCCACATCCACATCACCCCTAAGCTGAAAACGTCAATTCACCATATTACTAATATAAAACAAAATGAAAACAGTCTACGATTTCACCGTAAAAGACAGGAAAGGCGGCACCGTGTCGCTTAAGGAGTATGCCAACGAAGTAATACTCATCGTCAACACGGCTACCAAGTGCGGATTCACTCCCCAGTATGAGGAATTGGAGAAACTCTATGAGAAGCACCATGCCCAGGGATTCACCATCCTCGACTTCCCTTGCAACCAGTTTGGACAACAGGCTCCTGGCACCGACGAGTCGATACATAGTTTCTGCAAACTGAATTACGGCACCGAATTCCCCCGTTTCAAGAAAGTGAAGGTCAACGGCGACGATGCCGACCCCCTCTTCAAATATCTCAAGGAGCAGAAAGGCTTCGCAGGATGGGACATGGAGCACCCCATCGCCCACATCCTCGACGACATGCTGAGCAAGGCCGACCCCAACTACAAGGACTCCCCCGACATCAAGTGGAACTTCACCAAGTTCCTCATCAACAAGAAAGGTATGGTCGTAGCCCGCTTCGAGCCTACGGAGAAGATTGAGGTGATAGAGAAACAGATTATCGACCTTTTGTAAACCACGCCATGCAAGAGAGAGAACATGTAAAATGCCTCATCATCGGCAGCGGTCCGGCAGGCTATACGGCAGCCATCTATGCCTCGCGCGCCAACCTGCAGCCCGTGGAATACTGTGGGATGCTCACCGGCGGACAGCTCACGCAGACCACCGTGGTGGAGAACTTCCCTGGCTATCCCGAGGGCGTGGACGGCAACCAGATGATGCTCGACCTGCGCACGCAGGCCGAACGGCTTGGCACCGACATCCGCGACGGTGAGATTGTGAAAGCCGACCTCAGTGAGCGGCCCTATATCCTCACCACCGACCGCGGCGTGGAGATAGCCGCCGACACGGTGATCATCGCCACTGGGGCCTCGGCCAAATACCTGGGCCTCGACGACGAGAAGAAATACAACGGCATGGGCGTATCGGCCTGCGCCACCTGCGACGGATTCTTCTATCGCAAGCGCACGGTGGCCGTAGTGGGTGGTGGCGACACCGCTTGTGAGGAGGCGCTCTACCTGGCCGGACTGGCCAAGAAGGTGTACATGATCGTGCGCAAGCCCTTCCTCCGTGCTTCGGATGTGATGCAGCGCCGCGTGAAGGAGACCGAGAACATCGAGATACTCTTCGAGCACAACACCTTAGGCCTCTATGGCACTGACGGCGTGGAGGGCGCACACGTGGTGCGCCGCAAGGGCGAGCCCGACGAGGAGCGCTACGACCTGCCTATCGACGGGTTCTTCCTCGCCATCGGCCACAAGCCCAACTCCGACATCTTCAAGCCTTGGCTCGACACCGACGAGACGGGTTATATCATCACCATCGATGGCACGCCACGCACCAAACTGCCCGGTGTCTTCGCTGCCGGCGACGTGGCCGACCCACACTACCGTCAAGCCATCACCGCTGCCGCCAGCGGATGCAAGGCCGCCATCGAGGCCGACCGGTTCCTTCGTGGCATCTGAGCATACATTATTATATTGCTCAACTTTATTCGCTTTGCTCATCAGCAAGCAGTCACAAGTTGAGAGGAGTTCAGAAGTTACAGAAGTTCAGGAGTTCAGACATTACCACAACAAACAGCCATTGAGCCTAACGAGGTGAATCAGGGCTATTGTCTGAACTCCTAGACTCCTGAACTACTAAAAGTTGAGCGAATGCGAAACTTCAATAAAAAACAATCCCCTCCATTTTTCCGTGTGGAAACATGGAGGGGTTAGTTTTGTGGAAACACCACTTCGTTATCAACGCCCCTACGAGGGAGAGTCAGTTTCCCCTATTGAACATCACTTCGGCTTTCGGAACACCTTGTAATTGAAAGGTTGTGCCCTTACCATTCCGTTGGCATCCACATTGAAAGCCTGCAAGACAAGCATCAGCGAGTCGTTACGCCAAGTGAAAAGGCTGTCCGACTGTTCGAGCAACTGTGGATTCCGGCGCACCCTGTCGTTGATGGGATAAACCAGCACCACCTTATTGTCTCTCATCAGCGTTATCGTACCGTCTTGCTGAACAAAATTGAAATCACCGCTATGCAGCATGACGTTGTAGTCGCCCAAATTGACCGGCGTTTTGCATACGCTATCCGCTCTTACATAGTCCGTCTGACTGTCCTCAAACTCGGAGTCATACCAGCTCCATTTGCCATATTGTTCGGCGAAGGCATCGCGCCCCATGTCCTTGCGCACATAGTCGATGATGCTGCACACCTCCTGGTATTGTGCGCTGCGCACGCTGTCGCTCCTGATCGCATCCACATCCAGCGTCTGAACGAATTTGTGCGTTTTCGCATCCACCAGTTTCAGGTCATGGATATACTGATGCAGGCGGGCCTTCTGACAGGCGAAGCCGATACTTTTGGCCGAGATGCCGGGGATGTAGGTGAACACGATGACGGCCGCGCCGAAAATCAGCGCCATCAGCTGGAACCAGCGGGTGCGCCGCCAGAGCAGCATGAGCACAAAGAGCGTCATCAGCACTCCGGCCACCATCAGGTAGAAACGGCTCTCAGTGAAACTGTAGAGACGTATGCGGTAGATGGAGCCTACCCAGTACATGATGAGCGGCGGTATGGCTATCCATGTGAAACGGCGGTAGAACCAGTCGTAATGGTGCTCGTTGAGCACATACTGCATCAGCCTTCCCGCAAGGGCCACGGTCACGAAACCCATCACCATCCAAGCCACGCCGCCTTTCGGCAGGTCCCACACCACGACAATCTTGATGAAGTAGACATAGAGGATGATGGTGTAGATGATGACAGCAGGAGAGAGGATGAAATTGAGAATCAGGCGCACCACCTTGACTGGCTCACTGACCTCGTCCTCGCCCTGCGAGATGAGCGTGAAGCACACCTGCGGTGCGATGAAGAACCAGATGAACTGATAGACGTGCTCATAATAATGCTTTGGCTCATCGATGCCGAAGATGTAGAAGAAGGAGGCGGAGATGGCCAGCACAGCCAACGTGAGCAGTCCCGAGATGACCACGCCGAAGAACAACTGGGTGACCACGTGCAGGGCATGGGACGCAAAACTCCTGTTGTCCATTCGCCGCACACCCACCAGCAGGAGGATGGCGGCCAGCACATAGGTGAACCCGAATCCGTATGTCCAGAGAAACGGCTTCAGGTCAAGGGCCATCAGTGGCAGGAACAACAGTCCCGAGGCCATGTATGCCCACCGGTTTACCTTGTGCAGCCAGAATGTGAGCACCACCAGCGGCACAAACAGCATCAGGATGTCGGCATTGATGCCACTGGTGTATTCGCCCGTGGCCTCAATCCATCTCACCTTTTCCGTATGCCAGGCACTGATGCAGAAGAATGCCAGTCCCATGGCCGCCTCGACGGGAAACTCCCGTGGGCTGCGGAGCAATTGCCTCACGATGTCCTTTATCTTTGTCTTCATATGTCTCTCCTAAAAGGTTAAAGTTTTTTTATGGCACAAAGTTAGTTTCTTATTTCAACTATTCCAAATAAATGTAAGTTTGATGTACGAAAACCTATGTTTGGTGTATGAGCAGAATTGTCGGATGCCACTCTCTTGGGAAAAGCCTCCGCGCAAATCAAATGGGGGAAAACAAGGAAAAAGGGCTGGATGACTGGTGTACTGTTCCCTATTCTTGCCCTGAGACTGTGGTCATGGGTGTTTTTTTAGTGAAAAACGCCCACTTTTGGACACGTTTTTTGGCCTTTTCACCTCGTTGTCCGATATCCGTCTTGTTGTCCATACGAATTCAGCCGAAATCCTGGAAAAAGTATTGCAGCCCCAAAAAACCGCCATATCTTTGCATCAGAAAAAGAAACAAAAAGTCAAACAAAAAAATACAACAACAATGAAAACAACAAATGTAACCAAATCGATGATTATCGCCGCTGCTCTTCTTTGCGGCACAGTGAACAACGCTCAGGCACAGTCGGAAGACTACCCCAAGGATGAGGTGGCCGTATCCATAGGAGCAGGTACAAACTCGCAAATCTTCAGCGCATTCTCCAACCTTTTCAGCGCGTTGGGCGAAGTTCTTATCACTTCAGTGGGAACAGCCGGATTTTATACTGGGCACACCACATACGACAACGAGAAATACATTCCACCAATCTCTGTAGAGTATTTCCACCACCTGAACAAGACCGTCAGCGTCGGTGCCATCGGATGTTTCAACGGATACACCAGCGACATGTACTTCACATGGGAGAAAAACAACGGCGACGGTACAGGCACTGTCAAGAGCAAG
>ONSV01000168.1 GCA_900320585.1 uncultured Prevotellaceae bacterium
TGGTGGGCGAAGTCGACGACCTCAACCGGCTGATTAAATAAACTACGGAATGCTCTGATTATATTTAGACTACGGAATGCTCTGAGAAAACTGAAATAAAAAGAACTACGGAAAATTCTGAGAAAACTGATATATAAAGAACTACGGAATGCTCTGAGAATTCTGATAAATATTTATTCAGCATTTTCAGAATATTCCGTAGTTTATAAAATCAGCATTCTTCAGCATATTCCGTAGTTAATAAAATCATTTTCTTCAGCATACTCCGTAGTTAAAAAATCAGATTATTCAGAATACTCCGTAGTTAAAAAATTCAGATTATTCAGCACATTCCGTAGTTAAAAATAATCAGTTTATTCAGCACATTCCGTAGTTTAAAAATTCAGAATGTTCCGTAGTTTTAAAAACTCTCAGATTATTCATTAGTACCATCTCACGGCATTGCTCTGTCCGCTTCGCTTGTCGTATTTCAGCGCGTCGGTGAGGGTGGCGGCGTTGCATCGGAAGCTGAAGTTGTAGCTGGTGTAGGGTGCGAGCACCACCGAGCACGACATGCTGAAGCAGTGCAGGTCGCGCGAGAGCGATGCCGTGGTCATCGACAGTTTCTTGTTCTCGAAGTCGTAGCCCGATGAGAAATTGATGTTCCATCCCTCGCTGAGTCGTACGTTGCCGCTCACGTTGAGGGTCTGCGAGAAGGCGTAGGGATAGCGCATCGTCTTTTTGTTGAACTTGCCCGATGTGTTCTCGCGCATGGTGACGCCGTAGCTGAAGGTGAGCGACCATGGCATGCTGAAGGCCATGTAGCCGTCGGCGTCGGTCTCGGCCTTGGTCGATTTCTTCGCTCCCCGCTGTCCTTTCACCATCACGTCGTCCACGTTCGATTCCATGTCGGTGTCGATGCCTTCCTCGTCGTCGTCATTCTTCTTCTTGCGCTCGTCTTCCTCATCGCCGCCGCCGAAGAGTTTCTTCAGCTTCTCGGGCGTCAGGGTGTAGTGGATAGACTGAGTGGTGCCCTGGAACCGGCCGAAGCGGCCACGGCTGTACTCCGTATGGGTGCCTATGAACGGGCGCCCGTTCTCGTCGAGCTCGTAGGCATAAGTGGCAAACACGGCGTTCAAGCTGAAGGTGTAGCGCTTCCACCATTTCAGGCGGAGGTCTACCTGGAGGTCGCTCCATGGGCGACTCTTGTCGGCCATGTTATACGACATTGCCGCGCCGATATTGTCGATGATGCTGATTTTCTTGAATCCCGTGGAGTCTTTGTCCGACTTCACCTTCATCTCGATGTTGTTCTTCATGCTGAAGTTGATAGCCCCCGACTTTCCCCCCGACGGTGGCTGGTAGAGGCTGTTGGCGTAGGGCGTATAGTTCACCACGCTCACGTTGCCGGCGGCGTCGGTTTTCACGTAAGAGTCCCAGTAGCCGTAGCGGCTGGCACCGAAGTCAGGGTGGTAGCTGAAGCTCACCATGGGCGTGAACACGTGGCGCACGGTCTGTATCTTGTCGCCGAAGACCTTCCGGCTGGGGGTATAGAATCCATAGAGCGTGGTCGTGAGGCCCAGGCTCATGTTCCAGTCGTAGATATTGTAGAATCCGTAGGTGGTGTCGGCCAGCTCCACCTGGCGGTCCTTGTCCCATGAGCGTCTCACTTTCGTGGCCGTCATGCGGTCGGTGAAGTTCACCTTGGGGCTGATGGTCAGGTAGTCGAAGAGCGTGAAGTCGGCTCCGATGGGCACGCGGTGCTCGAATCCGTTTCGCCAGTCCTTGATGAAGTTCGACTTCATCAGTTTGTTTTCCTTCGTGTCGATGGAGTTGCTGAAGTGTCCGGAATAGCTGGTGTAGATTTTCTCATACCAGCGGCCCTTTCCGGCCGATTTCTTGCGCTTGAAGGGGTAGAATCGGCTCACCGTGATGTTGAGGTCGGGCAGCATCATGGTGATTGTGGTGTCGCGCATGTTCTGTGCCACGCTGCTCGAGAGGTCGAGTCTCATGCCCAGGCTCGAGAACTGGGTGCCGAAGTTCACCATCGAGGTTCGCGTGGTCTGGGTCATCGTCTGCGGGTTGTACATGCTCGTCAGGTTGTTGCGCTCATAGCTCGACGACGAGAAGTTGACGTTGGCCGAGAGCGTCCTGAAGGGGTTGGCTTTCTGGTCCTGCCGGTGCTGCCACAGCAGTTTGAAGCTCTCCGTCTCGCTGAAGTCGGGCATGCCCTTGTCGCCTGACTTCGAGTCCTGGTAAGAGAAGAGGAAGGAGCCGTTGTAGCGGTAGCGCTTCTTGTAGTTGGATGTGGCGGTGAGTCCCCACGACCCTTTGGTGTAGATCTCGCCCAGCAGTTTCAGGTCCCATTTGTCGTTGATGGCGAAGTAGTATCCGCCATCGCGCAGGTAGAATCCGCGCGAGCTCTCATCGCCGTAGGTAGGCATGATGAATCCGCTCGAGTAGCTCTTGGTGAAGGGGAAAAACCCATAGGGGATGGCCAGTGGCAGGGGTACGTCGGCCACCACGAGGTAGGCTGGTCCGAACACCACGTCCTTGCCCGGCCGCACTTTGGCGCGTGAGAGGGCGATGTAGAAGTCGGGATGCTCATCGTCGCAGGTGGTGTAGATACCCTTCTCGAGGTATAGGTTGCCCTCCACGTCGCGCTTGGCGTGCTGGCTTCTGATATATCCGTCTTGCTGCTCGGTGTATACGTTGTCGATGAATCCCTTCTTGCTCTTGAAATTGTAGCGGATGGTGTCGCTCGTATACTCGTCGCTGCCCATCTTGAACACGGGCGTGCCATTCTGCCCGGTGGCCGCCGTGGTGTCGACTGTTCCGGTGGCGTCGACGAGGCTCTTCTCCAGGTTCACGTGCACCCTTTCGCTGGTGAGCTTCATCTCCTCGTAGTCCACGTTAGAGTTGCCATAGAGGTAGGCATCCTTGGTTGTGGCGTCGTAAACCATCGAGTCCTGCGCGCTGAAGTTGACGGGCGAGTTGATGCCGTTGGGGCGTGCGCGGTTGATGGAGTCGAGCCTGAGCGAGTCGTCCACCGCCTGGTTGTGGTGGAAGATGGCCAGCGAGAGCGAGTCCATGTGCAGGGTGTCGGGTCCGGCAATGGTGTCGGTGTCGGCGAGGGAGTCAAGGGGGATGATGGAGTCGCCGGCGGCAGTGGCGTCGGGCATGGCCACGGCCCTGTGCGGCGTGGTGTTTTTGAGCAAGTTGGAGAGGTGAAGGGTGTCGGTGGGGACGGTGTCGGTTAGGGGCATACGTGTCCTCCATGTCATTCTAACCGACATGGCACTACTGGCCACCATCATCATGGAAGCCACGAAGAGCAGTATGACCACTGACTTTACCTTCATTGTTTTGGAGTCCAAAGGTACTCAATAAATCATGAACGGCCCCTTGTTTTTCTAATTTTAACACCGAAATGTGCCCATGTGGGGCTATTTTTCCCACTTTTTCCCGGCTATGGCCTTCCTATCCGAACAATCTCACCCATTCGCGGAAACGTTCCAGCCCCTCCTCGCCGAACTTCGCCAGGCTGCGTTCGGCCTGCTCGATGGTCTTCTCGCACTCGGGATGTGATTTCGAGAAGAATTTGTCGGCGTAACAGATGAGCTGCTCTTCGAGCGTTTCGGGCAGCAGGCTTTGGTGGGGTAGGGGAAGGCCCTGGCTCACGATGTCGTTGAGCGACAGTCCGGCTCCGGTATGGCGCTCGCACACGCGGGCATGGCGCTCATATCCCTCGGCCCGCATCATGGCGGCGCCCAGTATGCCATGGCATATATAAGGATGTGTGCCATGGCAGAAGATGCCAGGGGCGTCGGTCTGGCAGATGCCGATGTCGTGCACCATCGCCGCCTCTTCCACGAACTGGCTGTCGAGATGGAGGCGGGGATGAAAAGCGACAATCTGTAGCGCTTTCCGCGCTACAGATTGGCTGTGTTCGAGGAGCAGGCGCTTCAGCGCGTTGTCCTCGGGATAGTACTTGTCGATAATGCGTAGGTAATCCATGAGGATTATTCTGCATTTGGCCGCTCGATGTAGGCAATTACGTCGCCCTTCATCACCTTGCTGCCACGCTTGGCGTTGATTTCCACCAGCTTGCCACCGATGGCTGCCGGCACTTCCACGATCTCTCCCCAAGGAGCCTGGATGTAGCAGAGCTTGTCGCCCTCGGCATATTCCTTGCCGATGTAGGGCTCCACGGTAGGAGCGGCCTCGCCGTCGGCACCAAACTCCCAGATGAGATTGCCCTTGACGGGAGCCACCACGGCGTCGGCCTTGGCGTGCTTGAACTCGGCCAGCTGCTCTGGAGTGAGTGCGGCGCCCAGTTTGGCGTCCTTTGCCTTCTGCAGGTCGGCCAGGAAGTTCTTCTTGGCCTGTCCGCTCTTGAAGTTGCGGTACTGCTCTGGGTGCATGCCCAGCTCGTAGAGTTCCTCGTCGTCTGGTCCGTATTCCCATCCGTTCTCGTCCATCTCCTTGCGGAAGTCGTCGAGGGCATTGGGGATGAGGGTGTGCGGGTCGGCGTCGGTGAACTCGCGTCCTTGCTTGGCGGCCAGTTCCTTGATCTCAGGAGCGATCTCGCCAGGGATACGTCCGCTCTTGCCGAGCACCATGCCCCACATGGCGTCGTCCATCATCACATAGCGTCCCTTGCCTTGCTCGAGGGTGAGCAGGTTGGTGAGCGCGATGTTCTTCACATACTGCGAGAATGGGGTCACCAGTGGTGGGTAGCCCACTTTAGGCCATACATAGGCCACCTCGTCGAAGAGCTGCACGAGCAGGTCGTCGATGCTGAGCTCGGGCTCGCCTTTCTTCGCGCGGGTCTTGTTGATGATCTGGTGAATGCCACCGAGGTCGGCCATCATCGAGCCCATCATGCCGCCGGGGAGTCCGCAGCCCAAGAGCAGCGAGCTCATCTGCTTGTTGCCGGGGTTGATGAAGTAGCCGAGCCACTCGTCGATGAACTCCTGCGTCAGCGTGCGGGCCTTCATGTAGGCCTTCATGTTGATTTCGGGCACGTCGAATCCCTCGTTCTTCAGCATGCTCTGCACCGAGATGATGTCGGGGTGCACCTTGCCCCACGACAGTGGCTCGATGGCGGTGTCGATGATGTCGGCGCCGTTGTTGCACACCTCGAGGATGGAGGC